>JAENIS010000076.1 GCA_016844285.1 Dehalococcoidales bacterium | reverse complement strand
GTCGGCTTACGCCCCCATACCTCCAATTCGTTCTGTTCCTGTTCAGTAAGAATTACCGGTGTTGCTTTTCCAGCCATGCTCTGAGTATAGATGAGTACGCTAGTACGCTGATTTATGCAACTGAGTAGTAGTGTCACGTCAGGTAAACAAGTGGCTATTGCTACTTCGTGATAATAGGGGAATGGTCTGACTCACCGGGAAGCTTCAGTCAAGTGCCCATCCCCCTATCCCCCTTCCCATCGGGAAGGGGGAGTAAAGTAAAAGAGAGGGGGCGTTAGCCCCCTCTCTTAAATCTCTTTCCCTTCTCCTACTCAGGGGCGTTGCCTCAAAAATGAGTCCTTCCCTGTCACCCTGAGCGTAGCGAAGGGTCTCGGGGTAGTGGGGACTATTGGCTTACTGCCGGCCCCACGCCTAGATTCTTCGTTGCTTCGCTCCTCAGAATGACATTTGATACAAGACCCCCTACGCAGGAGAGGGGGATTAAGAGGGTGAGGTCGTCCGTAAGGAGTAATGTGTGCTAAAGCAGTCATTAGTTCAGCAATTAACCTGACGTGACACTAGGAACTCCCCATGGCGCTACCGAACTGGCTGAAAGCACTGAGTAACCGGCTTCGTTGCACCTCTAGCTGCGTCATCATGGCGACAAGCTGCCTGGCACGGTCACTGTTCCGGTAGGTACGGCGCAGCTTGAGGTGAAGAGCACGCAGTTGCAGGGCTTCTTTCTCATCCAGGACCTGGATAAGAGGCCCGGAGAAACAGGTGCTTTCTTCACCATACAAGCAGAGTACCTCCGTTTCCTCGTCCGGAGCATCCGATGGCTTGATACTATAGTCTCGTTCCGAAGGTTCCAGCAGAGACTTCCCCCGGAACCAGCTGAGAGCGTCGGTATAAACGCCGGCGATAAATGCCCAGCCCCCTTTCGTTGTCAGGTCGAAAGCAGGCTCGGTGCCGATATCGCGGTAGACTTCCTGGAGTAACAGGACCGCTTCCGAAGTACAGTGACCGGCGGTGTCAACAAAACCATTCAGCTCCAGCAGGACAGGTTGCCCTTCCAACAAGGTTTTCAGTTCCAGATACAGGGGGTGGCGTGTCCATGCCGGCTCATAGCGTACCGGAAGCTCGCCCTTTAGCAATTGCTCATAGGTTTGTGGAGATAGTTCTGTGCCGGTTGCTCCTCTCACCAGATTAGTAATCCATTCCGTATCGTAGCATGCTTCCATTAAAGGCAATGACTGGGCGAAGTTGGCAACGACTTTAAGACGAGCCATGTCCTCCGCGGAGAGTGTTTTTGTTCTGGTCGGCTGAGCCAGAGCCTTCCTTCTCGGCATGTTACGCAGGCGCGGATTTTCCGTTTCTACCTCGCGCCATTGCCCGAGAAATACCTGGGGCGTCACCTCTTCAGGCATAGCTTCAACCACCGCTGCCTCTCGTCTTCTCATTAATCCACGAATGAGGAGAAAGTATACCGCAAACCCGACCAGTGCCACGCCCAAAATGATGATAAAGATGAAAGCTGCGACTGGCATCATCCCCGATTGGATTGACCACTCCGGCGACCAATCACTCTGGTTAGACGCCCCATCGACAGCTTTGACCCTCCAGAAGTATTGTCCCCGCGTTAAGGCTTCGGCCTTAGTCAAAGTGTAGCTGGAGCGAGCAATGTCGGCACGCTCCAGTATCGGCTGAGTGAAGTCGGGGCCGGTGTCTATTTGCAGCACGTAGGTAACGCCGCTGGGGTCGGTGGCAGGTGACCACTTGAAGGTCGGGGTCGCGCCACCGGCAATGCCCACTCTGGTGCCATCCTGAGGGGAAAGAATTCTGGGTGCTGGCGGGGGAGCGTTTTCCATCGTGAAAGTCGCTTTGGCTTCGTTTCTTTCGGCATCAACTACTTTGATGGTGTGTGCTCCGGCTTTGGACTTGGGCACGGTAACTGACTTAGTGAAGCTCCCCGAGGTATCGGTGGTTGCCCCCTCAACGGAAATATCGGTGTTATCATAGGTAAATCGCAGATTGTTGTTGGCGGCAAAGCCGGACCCGGTAACCTCGACCGCTAGCCCGACATAACCAGAAACGGGGCTGGTGGTAATGGCAGCGGTGACGTTAAGCGAAGCCTCACCGACGCTGACGGCTTTAGTCACCGAGCCGGAGGCGTTGATGGTATGGCTACCCGAAGCTGATGGGGGAACAACGAAAGTGGCTTTCCAAGCCCCTTGGGGATTGGCTGATATGCCCGTTGCCACCGTAGCATCGTCGTAGGTTACCGTGATACCGGTCTCACCGGCGCTAAAGCCAGAGCCGGTAACAGTTATTGAAGTACCGGCAGCTCCGCTGGCTCGGCTGATGCTGATAGCGGCGGTTATATTAAAAGATATGTCCGGTACAGTGGCAGCAGTGGAAGTGGCACCATTGGCGTCAATGACATGGTTACCGGCAGCTAGAGCAGGCACGACAAAGCTGGAGCTCCACGCCCCCTGAGCATTAGCCGCTATCCCTGATGCCGCCGGAGTGCCATCACAGGTTATGGTGATACCGCTTTCATTGGCCGCAAAGCCAGCACCGGTGATAGGAACAGAAGCACCAACCGGTGCACTGGTCCGGCCAACGCTGATGACCGGGGTGATAGTAAAAATTGTGTCAGGGACGCTGGTAGCAGCAGAAGTAGCACCAGAGGCGTCGATGGGGTGGCTACCGCCGGCTGAAGCGGGAACAACAATGCTGGCACTCCATCCTCCCTGGGGATTGGCTGATACTGTCGGTGGTACTGTTGGCACTTTGGTGCTATCATAGGTCACCGTGAGACCGGATTCACCGTTACTAAAACCAGAGCCGGTAACAGTGATGGAAGTTCCGGGAGGCCCGCTGGCTGGGTTGAGGGTAATGGCGGGGTTTACGGCAAAGGTTACGCCAGGCACGCTAGCGGTCGAAGAAGAAACGCCAGAGGCGCCGATGGTGCGACTGCCAGCGGCGGAAGCAGGCATCACAAAGCTGGCGCTCCATGCCCCCTTTTCACTGGCTGACGGGGCTGCCGGAGATAATGTCACCGGGTTGCCATCTAAGGTCACCGCGAGACCGGATTCACTGGCACCAAAGCCGGAGCCGGTAACAGTGATGGAAGTTCCGGGAGGCCCATTGGCCGGGTTGATGGTAATCGCCGGGGTTACGTAGAAACTGACTTCAGTGACATTGGCACTTTGAATGGCGCTCAAAGCATCAATAGTATGGTTGCCGGAGGCCGAGGCCGGCACCACAAAATTGGCACTCCACGCTCCGGTGGGACCTGCCGTGATGCCTGATGCCACGGTCGTGCTATCATAGGTCACCGTAATGTTTATCTCATTAGCCGTAAAGCCAGAGCCACTGATAGTTACCGAAGTTCCGGGAGGCCCACTGGTCCGGCTCAGGGAGATGGGGACATCAGCCAGGACCGGGCTGCCCATGAATCCTATGGTGACCAAAGCTAATATGATGCTAGCGATAACAGTTGCTACCCTTCGCATAATCCTGTAGGCCTCCGCTTGCTTCCTCTTTTTTGAGCTTAAATTGAGATTATACTTTTACCCTCCAATTGTCAAGTAAAAAGCCGAGATGGATTACTAACCCTTCACCCTCTCAATGCCTGCTATCGATACGACGGCATCGTCACCGCCGGATTTTGTAGTGATTCGAGATTAGCCCTTGTGGTATAATGCTGGGATAGAAAAGATATTGCGGTGAGTAAGATGAAACGGGCGATAGGGCTTTTTATAGCGATATTTGGTTTATTAGCTCTGGTAGTCTTTCCAGCCCAGGGGCAGGAAGGAGCCATTGTCCTCAAACAGAAGGATGTACGCAGCCAGTTTCCTGATGGCGTTGCCTTTGAGGTGACCGCCGAGACAATAGCACCGGCGACGATAAAGGAAATCAAGCTGGAAATGCGGGTTAATGGCAGTCCAGTTGGCTCTTATGCCTACCTGAAGCTTGAGCCAGCGACCACGGTGCAGGGAAAATACCTGCTGCCAACGAATGGTGCCCAGTACAAACCACCGGGGATTCTACTTGAGTACCGTTTTATCATCACCGATAGCGCCGGCAGAACACTGGAGACAGAGAAGGAAACATTCTTATACCTGGATAACCGCTTCCAGTGGGAGAAAGTTACGGCAGGGCTGGTGGAGGTATACTACTACGGCCCTACTCAGGCGCGGGCACAGTTAATCCTTAAAGCCGGCACCGGTACCGTAACCAGGATGGGAGCTTTGCTGGGTATCACGCCGACACAAACCATCAGGGTTATTGCTTACAACAATGCCACCCACATGGCTGCGGCCCTGCCTTTTGTCTCCAGGGCGACTCAGACGGAACTCCTGACTCAGGGTCAAGCTCATTACGAGTATGGTGTCTTACTGGTGCTGGCTGGTGACCCCCAGATTGATGGTATTGCTTCTCATGAAATTACCCACATGATATTCAGGGAGGCAACCAGGGGTGCCACCAGTGATTTGCCGGCATGGCTCAATGAAGGTATGGCCGAGTATGCCAATATTAACCCTAGCTCTAGCTATGATACCTACCTCTCCGCAGCAGTCTCGGCGAACAAGCTGTTCCGGCTAAGACAGTTACAGTCCAGGCCGGGGGTTTCGCAGGAAACGCTTCTCATGTATGGTCAGGGTCGTGCCGTGGTCAGGTATCTGGTTGACACCTATGGCGAAAGCAAAATCAAGCAGCTTTTCACTGCTTTCCGGCAGGGAGTGCCAATTGACGAGGCGCTGAAGAAGGTCTACGGCTTTGACCAGGATGGTCTGGATAATGCCTGGCGTAAGACCCTGGGGCTGCCACCCTGGGAAGAGCAGCCCACCGAACAAACCCCGGTACCTGCCGCCCAGGCTAACCGTTGGACATTCGGTTGCTCCCCACGCCGCTAGCGCTGCCTGATTCACCTGGCTCGAGGATTGAGGGCATCGTTGAGAGCGTCGCCCAGCAGATTAAAGGCAAAGATGATAATGGCGACTGTCGCCACGGGAAAGAGCAGCAGGTAAGGGGTTGTCCTCAGCACGCTAATATCGCCATTGTCGAATATCATCACCCCCAGGCTGGGTACGGGTGGTTGCACACCCAGCCCGAGCCAGCTCAGCATCACTTCGGAGCCAGCAATGCTGCCCATACCGACGGAGACGACGACGATTATCGCCGGCAGCAGGTTGGGGAAGATATGATGGAAGATAATCCGCCAGTGAGAAGCCCCCAGCGCCCTGGCAGCCAGGATGTACTGGCTTTGTTTCAGAGTGAGTACCTGCCCCCGCACGATTCGGGCCATACCCACCCAGCTCACAATGGCCAGAGCACCAAACACTACCATATAATCGACCATACCCGATTTCACCAGGCCGGCCACGCCGGTGGCGTCCTCGATACCATGTACCCACGTCACTACCCTCGGTTTCACCGTGGCGGCAATAAGGATGACCAGCAAAATATCAGGAAAGGCGAGAAAAACCTCGCCGACTCTCATGATGAGGCTATCCGCCAGGCGCCCGAAGTAGCCGGAGATGAGTCCTAAAGCGATGCCTAGCACCAGACCGCCGGTGGCCATCGCGGCGATGGTGACAATCACCGTCGTCCGTACGCCATAGATAACACGGCTAAACATATCCCGCCCCAGCCTATCCGTCCCGAATGGGTGTTGCCAGCCAGGCGGCTGAAGTGCTCCATTCAGGTTCTGCTGGTCATAATTGTAGGGAGTTACCCAGGGAGCGAGAATGCCCATACCATAGAGCAGCACAATAATTGTCAAGCAGGCCATGCCTATCTTGTTCCGCACAAACCGCTGAGCGGCATAGAGCCACAGGCTCCGCCCTCGCGGTAATCTTTTCTTTATCTCTTCTCCGGCCATCATGGTAACTCCTCAATCATCGAGAGAGTATCTAGAAATCTATCCCCCTGCCCCTAAAGGAAGGGGAGTTAATTGCTAAGAAAGGCTCTGCCTCTCTTTGACTTTCCTCACCTTGCTCTTTCAAGGGGCTTTACCCTAAAAGTATTACGTTCGTGTCATTCTGAGCATAGCGAAGAATCCGTATTATCCGCCTCTGAGCACGGATTCTTCGTCACTTCGTTCCTCAGAATGACTTTCTAGGCAAGAGCCCTTTAAGGAGAGGGGGATTAAGGGGGTAATGTCATCAATAATCTCAATCATACTTTATCCGCGGGTCAAGGAAGCGGTAACCAATATCGACAATCAGGTTCGCCAGGACATAAGCGCCGGCAATTATCAGGGTGAACGCCATGATGACCGGATAATCCCGGGAAAAGAAGGCTTCTACCGTCAGGCGCCCGACACCGGGGATACCGAAATAGGTCTCCGTGATGATGGCGCCCGTCACCAGCGTTGCCAGTCCCAGACCGACGACGGTGAAGACGGGAATCATGGCATTCCTCAGTACATGCCGCCAGCGCACCATAGACTCGGGTAATCCTTTAGCCCGGGCGGTGCGGATATAGTCTTGTGCCAGCACTTCCACCGTGCTGTGGCGCGTCATGCGGGCAATGAAGGCGACACCCGGTATGCCCATGACCAGAGCCGGCATAATGATGCGGACATCAAACAAGCCTCCCCAGCCATGACTGGGCAGGATACCCAGCCAGAGAACGAAGAACATGAGGAGAAAGGGCGCGGTAATAAAGACCGGCAGTGAGTTAAAGAAGAGGGTGGCGCTGATGATGGCCGTATCCTGCCACCTGCCCTGTCTGAGGG
This sequence comes from Dehalococcoidales bacterium, assembly GCA_016844285.1. The sequence goes on along the minus strand of JAENIS010000076.1, from coordinate 429 downwards.
CAGCCCACAGACCAATGGGGATTCCCAGCAGCAGGGAGAGTATCAGGGCTGCCAGTCCCAGCTGGCTGGAAACCAGCATCCTTTTCCCGATGAGTTCCAGAACGGAGCGGCCGCGGTACTTGTAGCTCTCCCCGAAGTCACCTTGCAGGGCATTGCTGATATAACGTCCGTATTGCACCATGAGCGGCTTATCCAGTCCGCGCTGCTGATGGATACGGGCGACTACCTCCGGGTCACTATATTGCTTCATCAGCATCTCTACCGGGTCGCCCGGGCCGTAGTAGCCCAGGAGGAAGGTGATAAAGGAGACGATAAGCAGGAGAACCGGCGTCCACAGCAGACGGCGCAGAATATAGGCTCCCATTTATTTATTGACCCCTATTGCTGAGATTGTTTTATAAACCTCTCACCCTTTATCCCTCTCCCCTT
>JAENIS010000075.1 GCA_016844285.1 Dehalococcoidales bacterium | reverse complement strand
CGTATGGGGCGTCCATTGATGGTATTACACAGTCTACTTCTTTTCCAACCAGAGTAACCTGACCCTTAGCGTGGGTGACACCATATTTAGCTTCTATTTCATCTAGCAGCCGACGTATTATCTTCTCTATGTATTCCCCTTTTTGGACGGTATACTCACCAGTGAGTTTTTTGCGAACAACGTTACCGACAACATTTTCGTCTCGGATAACGTCCGACCAATTTGCAGGTAACGAGAGTTGGTCAAGATAAAAATCCGCCACTTGCTCAGCAAGTAATTTGCTAGTCCGCCCTTCAAGGAATAGATGAGCTATTGTTTCTGCGAACTGGTCATCCTTCTTTATTTTTTGGTAAACTCTGTCTGGATGCCACTCGGGTCCAAAATCATTGGCAGCGAAGCGCTGAGCAGTTAATAGCCGTAAGAACTTTTCTTGTGAAAGATTTGTCAAGGCAAGTAGAACACCGAGAAAATTTTCATCTTTTTGAATAAACTGCTTCAAGTTCTTGGCCGGGTCTGTGTTTGGCTGAAAGTCCAGTAATTCCTTGACAATGGAGCGCACGCGCTCTCGCATTTGCGCTTCCAATTCTGGAATCTTCAGTAGCGGGGTACAGCTTTCTATAAACTCACTAAAAGTCGGTTTCGACTTGGGTTGTGTCAACATAAAGTCAACATTCTCCGCTCGAATTATATCCCAATATATAATGCGTCTTTGCCAATTGCAAGCCAGCCATCCCGCAATAGAAGAGACTTGATTTGTACTTAATAATCGGGGCCGCTGCCGAATGCCTCCGCTCTTAAGGCTGCGGCTTTATCCGTCTTTTCCCAGGGGAGGTCGAGGTCTGTCCGACCAAAGTGTCCATAAGCCGCCGTCTGTTGATAGATAGGACGGCGCAGGTTAAAGTAGTCGATAATGGCCGCCGGGCGCAGGTCAAAATGCTTATTAACCAACCGGAGCAAAAGCTCTTCGTCAACTTTGCTCGTGCCGAAGGTCTCAATAGAGACGGAGAGGGGATGAGCCACCCCAATAACATAAGAGACCTGTATCTCAACACGTTCCGCCAGCCCAGCAGCGACGATATTTTTGGCGACATAGCGGGCAGCATAAGCTGCCGACCGGTCAACCTTGGTCGGGTCCTTGCCGGAGAAGGAGCCGCCGCCGTGCCGTGCCATCCCGCCGTAGGTATCAACCAGCAGCTTGCGACCGGTAAAACCAGTATCGGCTACCGGTCCACCAACCACAAAACGGCCGGTAGCATTGACATAGAATTTGGTACTGGCATCAAGCAGTGATGCCGGGATTATCTCTTTGATAACATGTTTTATAATATCCTCTTCAATCTTTTCCGAGCTAACGTCGTCGTTGTGCTGAGCGGCAATGACGACGCTGGTAATGCGTTTGGGGATGCCTTTCTGATATTCTACGGTTACCTGCGATTTACCATCCGGACGAAGATAAGGCAGGATTTTTTCTTTCCGCACTTGAGCCAGGCGCTGACATAGCTTATGGGATAAGGCAATGGGCAATGGCATCAGCTCTGGAGTCTCGTTACAGGCAAAGCCGACCATCATTCCCTGGTCGCCGGCACCAATCTTATCAAAGTCATTCGCCTTGGAACCTTTCTTGGCCTCTAGCGACTTGCTTACTCCCCGGTCAATATCAGCGGATTGCTCATTCACCGAAACCAGCACTCCGCAGGACTGATAATCAAAGCCATATTCGGGGTAGGTGTATCCAATATCATGCACAACTTCCCGCGCCACCTTGGGAATATCAACGTAGCGACTGGTCGTAATCTGCCCCAGAACAACTACCAATCCGGTGGTTACCGCTACTTCACACGCTACCCTGCCATAGGGGTCGTCCTTTAAGATAGCATCCAGAAGCGCATCGGCTATCTGGTCACATATTTTGTCCGGGTGCCCCTCGGTAACCGACTCCGAGGTAAAGAGGTATTTCCGTGAGTTAGCAAAAGAATTAGTCAACTTTTTCTCTCCTTTCCTTATTTATCTTTAACCACCTATCACCTTTGTCCCATCCAACCAGAGCGTTTAAGAGGGGCGAAGCCCCTCTTTTTCTATTTCCCCCTTCCTTTGGCAAAGGAAGGGGGTCAGGGGGATAGATTTCCTTGCTTCTATGTTCCTTCTTGCCAACCGGCCAGATACGCTTTCTGTTCCGGCGTCAGGGTATCAATCTCAATACCCAGAGAATTCAGTTTCAGTCTAGCTACCTCCTTATCGATTTCTTCCGGCACGGGATAAACCCTCGGTTTAAGCCCGGCCGCATTTTTCACCAGATATTCCAGACACAAAGCCTGGTTGGCAAAGCTCATATCCATCACACTGGCGGGATGCCCCTCCGCCGCCGCCAGGTTAATCAACCGGCCTTCACCAAGCAAATAGAGGCGACGTCCGTCGTGGAGAGTGTATTCATCAACGAAGGGTTTTATCGTGCGCTTCTGCCCGGCCAGACTCTCCAAAGCCGGGATATTAATCTCCACATTGAAATGCCCGCTATTCGCCAGAATCGCCCCATTCTTCATTACCGCCAGATGCGCTTTATCAATGACATTCTTGTCGCCGGTAACGGTAATAAAAATGTCACCCACCGGGGCAGCCTGAAGCATTGGCATCACCATAAAACCATCCATGGCTGCCTCCAGGGCACGCACCGGCTCCACCTCGGTAACAATCACCTGCGAGCCTAGCCCCTTGGCTCTCAAGGCCAGGCCATGCCCGCACCAGCCATAGCCACAAATGACGACTTTTTTACCAGCCCAGAGGACATTGGTAGCACGGGTGACACCATCAATAGTGCTCTGCCCGGTGCCATAACGATTATCAAAGAGATATTTGGTCTGAGCATCATTGACGGCAACGATGGGATACTTCAGTGCTCCGGCTTTCTCCATGCTGCGCAGCCGGACAACACCGGTGGTCGTTTCCTCGGTACCGCCGATGACATCCTTAATCAACTCACTCCGCCGGGCATGAAGGGTAGTCACCAGGTCAGCCCCATCATCCACCGTAAGCTGAGGCCGATTCGCCAGGGCGGTACTGATGTGCTTATAGTAGGTCGCCTCGTCTTCTCCCTTGATGGCATTGGTCGGGATACCATCTTCGACCAGGGCGGCGGCAACATCATCCTGGGTACTCAGTGGATTAGAGGCACAGAGAACCAGAGTGGCTCCACCATCCTTCAGTGCCAGGGCTAAGTTAGCTGTTTCCGTGGTGATGTGGAGACAAGCAGAGATGCGAATACCGGCAAAAGGCCTCTCCCGGGTCAATCTCTCTCTGAGCAGTCTGACCACCGGCATCTCCCGAGCCGCCCACTCAATGCGCTGCCGTCCGGCTTCCGCCAGAGAAGGGTCTTTAACATCGTACTGGTCTTTTTTCAACATCATACCCTAACTTTTTATGGGAAACTATACCCTTTTTGTTGATAAACCCCTCACCCTTTGTCCCTCTCCCCTCGGCAAGGGGAGAGGGAAGAGATTAAAGAGAGGGGGCTCCGCCCCCTCTCTTCGGTACACGCCTCCTTCCCTTGGTAAGGGAAGGAGGTCAGGGGGATAGGTTAACTAAACAATTTGTCTAAAACTTGTCTTGTGACCTCCAACAAGGGTTTTGAACTATCTATTATAACATGATTTTGGGGTGAAACCTCTACTACCGGCTCAAACTGCTGCTTCTGCGGCTCAAATATCTCCCAGCGTCCGTCCGACACCGAGCCTTGCCGGAAACGCTCGGCCAAACGCAGCTTAATACTCTCTTCATCGAGAACACACTCCACGGTGAAGAAATCGGCCGGAATTTCTTTAGCTAACGCCTGTGCTTTCTGACGCTCCGCTGCCTTGATAAAAGAGGCATCCAGAATGACTGACCCGCCTTCAGCCAGGATATTTCTGGCTTCAGCCAGCATTTTATCATAGGTCATCCGGGAAAACTCAGGGGAATAAATGCCACTATCAAACCCTTCAAGCCGATGCTCCGTTACCGGGATAGAGGCCAGCTTTTTGCGGGTAATATCAGAGGAGATGACGACCAGCCCCAGCCTACTGGCAAGAGCTTGAGCCAGAGTGCTTTTACCGGTGCCAACGAGGCCGGTGGTAATCACCAGGAACGGTCTTGACCTGGTATAGGACTGGGCCAGGTCAAAATAACTACGGGCGATATCGAGAATTTGTCTTTTCTCAGGCTCGGCAATATACTGGTCATCAAGCTTGAAGCCCTCAACCTTACCACGGACATAAGCCCGGTAGCACTTATAGAAATTAAGTAGTTCGGGTAGCTCCTTGTCCTGGCTGAAAGCGACATAGGCATCAACAAAGCTACGGGAGAGGTCAGCCCGCCCGTAGTGGTCTAAATCCATCGCCAGAAAGGCGACCTCGGAGGCAACATCGCAATAGCGAAAACGGTCGTTGAACTCAATACAATCGTAGATACAAATACCGTCAGTAAAGCAGATATGGGCAGCATGAAGGTCACCGTGGCAATCCCTGATTCTATCCCTGGCAATCCGCTGCTGAAACAGAGTCACCTTATCAGCCATAAACTTTTCGGTGTAAGTTTTAAGGGAGAGGTATTTTTCCTGGGAAAGAGTGTTGCCGATATATTTTACGGTCTGGCTGAAATTTTCATCGTTATTCCGGGCGATGCTATCAGGCTGGCCAAAGGCGCTGATAGTCGCATTGGTCTCCGCCCGCTGATGAAACTCGGCCAGCTTCTGTGCCACTTCGGTTACCATCTCTACAGATACCCCATTTTTGGTCAGGAGCACGTTCATCATCGCTTGCTGAGGGAGACGGAGCATCTTTACCGCATACTCGATGACCTGCCCCCGGCCGCCTATCGAAATAGTGCCATCGTCTTTAGTAATGGGCACCACCGCCAAATAGACAGTGGGGCAAAGGCGCTGGTTAAGTTCAACCTCACGCTGGCAATAGAAGCGGCGCTTATCGATGGTAGTATAGTCGAGATAACCAAGATTTACCGGCTTTTTCACCTTATAGGCACACGCGTCAGTCAGAAAAACAAAGGACATCTGGGTCTGCATCATCTCGACCCTCGATACGGCATCAGGGTAGGCTTTGGGCTCAAGCAAGGCCTGCACCAGCTCAGGTAGTGGTGGTGTCACGGTTTACCACAACCTCCTGTAACCCCTGCTCACAGTTCGGGCAGAAAGCAGCCGCCTTACGGTCGGTATCAGCCAGGCTGTGGGAAAGGTGCATGACACACTTTGCCTCCAGGCAGTGGCTCAAATAGTGGGTATGGCCCAGCTCATGCACCGCTTCCTTAGTTACCCGGCTTTGATATAGTCGCTCATCCGGTGCCAGGCCATAGCGCTCCGGCCTCAGCCGGTACAAGGAGATAACTGCTACCCGGGAGCCAATATCAGCTTCACCAAAGACGAAGCTCGAACCGGGAGAATAGAGGTCAACATCAACAACACCCAGGCATCGGTCATCGGCATTGGTGCTGAAGCCGCGCAGAGTCGATAGTATTAAGGGTGCCAGGTACTGCTTTCGCTTCGTGGCATAGGCGTAATCAAGACTACCAATCCGCGCTTTAATCTCTACCGGGCAATTAAAGGTGTGCTCAATGCCCTCTTTCAACATCTCCACGAGATGGCTATCAATTTGAGTCAGCAGGCCAAGAACTATTTTATGTTTCATTTGCGACCCATATCTTTCGCTCTTAGCCAGTACGGCAGCATTAGCCAACGATGATGGTCAAGAAGAGCACCCTGCTTATTTCATTCATCCTCTATTAGTTTAACCTAAATTGGTTCTTTCTGCCATGTCAGGTAGACAAAACCCTGATGAAGAGGAAATAAGAACCGCCTAAAGATAACGTTTTCTTATCGCTAACGATAGCCCGGTCAGTAGCTCCAGGGCTTTGTCCACCGCCTCCCCATCAGGTAGACCGGCCAGACCACAGCAAGGCGTCAGCAAGGCTTGCCCCAGTAGCTGCCTGAAGCCGATACCATTTCTGGTAAAGGGGGCTATGGCTTCCTCAAGACGGTCTTTGAGGCTGCTTACGGTTTCCCCGGCCAGTGCTTCCACCTCGTTGGGAACAATCCCCCAGGCAATACAGCCTTTCCTTACCAGGAATGCCTCTACTTCCGCAGGATAGAGGCTGAGCGACCGGGCATAGTTATAAGCATCGAAGCTCAATATCTGGGTATTGGTCTGGAGCAAGACCGGCCAATCGGTATTGCCACAGCAGTGGACTCCCTTAATACCCCGGATATGGCCGAAGACCTCATTTAAGAGTCTGATGACCCTTCCCTTGTCGAAAGGCACGGCCGCCGAGCCAAAAGCAGCCATATATGGCTCGTCGACAAAGATGATGGTGTTTTTCGAGATTTGGCTTAGTGCCCTCTCCTGCCACTCCGCCTTCAGGCCAAGAAACATGGCGACCATATCCTGAAACGAGTCGTCATAGATTATCGCCCGGCCTTCCTCATCAGTAACGGTTAGCCCCCAGGTCACCGGACCGGTTATCTGACCCTTAACTGCCAGAGGCGACCGGAACTTTGAGGCAAGAAAAGTATGCAGACCCTGTGCGTAGCCTTCACTTATTGGATATTTAGCAACGTCATGTTTTTCGTAAGCGGTATAAAGCCGCTCCATCGACTCAACCACATCACCCCTGGCACGGTCAACATAGATACGGTTGTCCTTGATGACCACGCCGGGAAATCCCTGGCTATACTGGGCATACATATTCTCAAGGAAGGAGCGGTTCGGTAGCTGCGGCCAGGCCGGTATGTCTTTGAGGTAGCGAGACACCTGGGCACAGGCTTCAGTAGGGTCGGTTTGAGGCATACTGCCAATGACCGTGGGCAGGCAGCCAAACTCAGTATCAGGCATAAGATTTAGCCTCTCTTAAGAACTAGCTTATTAACCTCACCCCTTTAATCCCCCTCTTCTTTCAAGGGAGAAGAGGGTTAAAGATAGGAGGATAGGTTATCTACTTGATATACTTCCCTATTAACAGGTCTAGTTTCTTCTTCTGCTCCAGCGGTATCATCCCCGGAGCGGTCACAATCGCCATCTGGAGGGCGGTGGCACACTCGCAGTTGCGCTCCCCGGGTATCCGGCTGACGGCAAGCTTGATAATCTTTTTCGCCGTATCCACGTTTTTACGCAGGGTTTCCAGGATAACATCTACTGTCACCGGTTTGCCCGGCTGCCACCAGCTATCATAGTCGGTAATACA
>JAENIS010000016.1 GCA_016844285.1 Dehalococcoidales bacterium | reverse complement strand
AGCCTCACTGTCTATTGGATGGTCATTAACAAAGCATCTGACCTTGCCATCCTTCGTATGTTGCTGATTAATTGTTTTCTTTTCAGCTTCACTTGCCTCTATATGTATTGCCATGTTTATCCTCCAAGGCTACGTCCATAACAGGTGCTAATTTCTCTTAGCCATATCCTATTCCCTCTTATCACCTAAGTCAATTTTTGAGTAACCAGAGCTTCCTTGAAGCATCTCAGCTACCGGTTTTTGACGAAGACGGTCAAGTAGCTTATAATAACGAAATGCGTATTGGGCTGCTATCAGATACACACATTCCTGAGGTGGAGAGAGAGCTTCCTCTTGAGTTGGTCGAGGCTTTCCGGGGTGTTGACCTTATTCTACATGCCGGTGACATCTACCTGCCCTCGGTGCTCGATGAACTGGAGCGCATTGCCCCGGTACTTGCCGCCAGTGGTGATGATGACGACTTCACGGGCATACTGGCCGATGAGCGGGTAAAGGAGAAACACATCCTGAAGTTCCAGGGGCAGACACTGTGGCTTGTCCATCAAAGACCAGACTATCTCACGTCCCAGTGGTGGCAGGACAAACACTCTTCAGGGCAGGATTGCCCGGGCATCGTTGTCTTCGGTCATGAGCATCGCACCAGCGTGCAGCAGGTTGATGGTACCCTCTTTATCAACCCCGGCAGTCCCACCTTCCTCAGTTACCTGCGCGGGCTGGGTACCATCGGCATTCTGGATATCAACTCCGGCGAGGCGGATATACATATTGTGCGATTGTAGTTTAAACAAAAGAGAGGGGGCGTATAGCCCCCTCTCTTAAACCTCTTCTCCTTCTCCAGCATCGCTGGCGGCGACGCCTCCAAGAGGACTACCTCACCTTATTTCTTGCCTTTTGAGGGAAGGACAACAGTCGCCCGGGCTGACGCACTGATGGCTCCAGCCTGGTTCTCATTACCCACCTCGACTTCTACCAGATGCTCGCCATTCTCGATATATTTCTTGACCACCTTGCCTTTCACCGTATTGGTATCACCGACGATATTGGGCTGGCGTATCGAGCTGAAATGCTTCTTAAGAGTAGCATCATCACCCATCCAGTCGGTTACCATCTGGATTAACCAGCTAATCCGTTGCGGTCCAACATCAAACTGGCCAGGCATATTCCGGCGTTTCAGGGCATGCTCCGCATCAAATCGCCCGGAACCACCGAGGTCCGCCGACCCCTCCGCTTCATTCTGTGCCCTGGTGGTGCGACGGGCACCGCCGACATGCATCGTCCAGAAAAATAGCTCGGTCGCGGTATATGTTCCCTTCTTCAGGGTCGGGATCTCTTCACCCTCGGTAACATCTTCCCAGTAACGCGGCTCGGCACCGCGTCTCTTTCTCTCATGCGCCAGCGGGTCCGCCGGCTCAGCCACCGCTCCCGCTTTGGGCTTTCGGTCATACTCTATGCCCTTACCAATGTTCAGGTAGCGGGCCATCAGCACGTTACTCGTCGCCACCAGCTCCTGGCGCTGGTTATAATAGGAATTTAACCCCTTACAAAAAAGAATTGGACCTACCCGCTGGCTCACTTTCCGGTAAACATCGCCAACCGTCTCCTGGACACGAATCCTATCACCCACCCAGATTGGGCGGAAGAACTCCATCTCCGTCCCGGCGTAGTTCACCGGAAAATATTGGGTGGAGATGCGGTCAGGAACAATCGTCCCGGTGTCGGCGACCTTATTCCCAATCGTCAGGCTAAACACGAAGCTTGGGGGCGCTACAAGCATGCCAAAACGTCCCTTCTTGGCATACTCCTCATTCATCCATAACGGGTTGTAATCTCCGATGCCATCTCCGAAACGTTTGATGGTCTCGATATTGGCTTCTCTCCATCCCCAGCCTTGAGGTAACACGACGCCTATCCCTTTTCTGCGTTCAGTCTCAAACTCCTCAAGTGTTGTTATCAGCTTTGTCTCCGCCATGATTCCCTCCTTAAATATTTAGTCAAAAACCCTGATAAGCTCATTTCTTCATATCTGTTTTCTACGTTACTTACCTCCTTTCGCAGCACGGCGCTGCCAGTGGACAATGAACCTGGTAGTCGTGATTAGCTTTACTTGAAGGCGGCGCACTGACCAATCCTTAAGGTTGCGCCTCATAACTGGTGGTAATTTCTCTTAGCCATATCCTATACCCTCTTAATCATCTAAGTCAAATCTTCCCGTGCTTACGCTAATAATTCCAGAACGACAAGCAAACCTGCGACAACCATTAGGATTGCACCGGACAAACCGCCAGAATAACGGTTTCCCTGGTAGAATATGCCGCAGAAGTCTCCTGCCTGGGCTTGACAGCGTGAGCCAGGACATAGTAAACTCAGGCTAACATGGGAAGTGTTTAAGTAAGCACAAATCGAATCAGATAGCAAGAGTAGAGGAGGAAGACATGAAGTTCTCAAACCCAACCAAGACGGCAATCGGGATAGCGCTGGTTATCATCCTTGCCTTGGCTGGCTGTGCCAAGTCGGAACCAACGCCAGTACCAACGCCGACACCGGCACCAGTACCAACGCCAACGCCGACACCAACGCCAACACCAACGCCAAAGCCCGCACCAACCCCGACTGGACCCTACGGGGAGTTGAGGTTTGCCGTGACTACCCTCGGCACGCAAACATTCGACCCGATAAAATCCGATTATACCGGCCAGGGGATGAATCTTTACTCGATGTTCGATACCCTGACCTGGTGGGAGAAGGGAGAAGACCAGCCGGCGCTAGCCGAGAAGTGGGCGGTAAGCCAGGACGGTTTGACGTGGACTTTCAACCTACGTAAGGGAGTTAAGTTCCACAACGGAGCCGACCTGACCGCGGCTGATGTCAAGTTCAGCCTTGACCGGTACATCTCATCAGAGTCCCTGCAACCACCAGTAAACTTTACTCAAATCGCCACTGTCAACATCGTGGACGATTACACTATCCGCATCGTCACCAAGTCGATACAGCCTTTCATGGCCTACTACACGAGTCCGGCCAGCAGCACACTGCTCATCACCCCCAAGAGCTATATCGACCAAAAGGGTATCGAATACTTCAAGCAACACCCGGTGGGCAGTGGCCCCTACCGCTTTGTCAGCGCTACCTTTGGTGACGTATCGGAGTTTGAAGCGCTGGATACGCACTGGGCACGGCCGGCGGCCTTCAAGAAGCTCAGCGTCATACGGGTGTCCGAGGAGACCACCAAAGCCGCCATGTTACGGACGGGGGCAGTAGATATCACCGATGTCGGTCTTGAAACCGCCGCATCACTGGAGGCACTCGGCTTCAAGACACGTCCTCATTCCATGCAGACCGGTACACTCTACTTCTTTGGCGCTTATGAAGCCAGGGGTAAGGGCATGCCGACGCAGGATGTCAGGGTGCGCAAGGCCCTCTCCATGGCGATTAACCGGAAGGATATCATCGATAACCTCTATAAGGGCAAGGCCGAAGCTGGTTTGCCCCTGGAATGCATGGCATCGCAATCTGATTTCGATACCAAGTACTGGTACGATTACTTTGCCAAGGCCAACGCCTATGACCCGACGGAAGCGAAGCGACTGCTGAAGGAGGCGGGCTATGCCGATGGCTTCAAGATTAAGTTCTATTCCTGCCAGCCCTCCGGACGTGGCTTCCTCCCCCAGTGGGCGGAGATTATCGCCACCAACTGGCGCGAGATTGGCGTCATCGCCGAGCTGAATCCTGTCGAGCTTGGCACATACACCGCCTGGCGCCGGCATCCAGCCAATATCGCCCTTATCGGTAATGCCCTGATGTACGGTAATCCGGAATACCCTGGCCGTAGTGCTGCCCTGATGCTGGTAAATTTCCTCAGTGACGCCGGCCACACGAGGACGGTTGACGGGGCAAACATGCCGGAACTGGATAAACTCATTCAGGCAGCAGGGTCGGAGATGGACAAAACCAAGAGGGCTGAACTGAGCGCTCAGGCAACAAAGATGGTTGTTGATTCTTATACCGTCTGCCAGATTGCCCGCGTCCCGATGACGATTGTTTCCGGGCCGCGAGTATCTCTGGATGATTGGCCCTACCCGGTGGCGAATTCTTACCCCCCTACCTATGCCCCTCGCGTCAAACACGCCAAGTAAGCGGGTTACCAGAAACAAGGGGGAAAATCTCGACAACGCGGTGTGGTAAGGAAACTTAAAAAAGAGACCTGCGGTGATTTTACCGCAGGTCTCTTTTTATACCAGACGATAGGAAACACTGTAACAGGAAGAGCCTTAGACGACCGTGGTCAGGCGTGCTGCCCGGCTCCGGGCAATCAGGGCGGCACCCAGAGCCACGACCGCATCAGGGTCAGCAGGTATCACCACCTCCCGCCCTATCTGTTGCTCCAGCCTCTTTACCACCCCGATGTTCCGGGCGACCCCACCACAGAACATGACCTTCCCCCCCTCTAACCCAACCCGCTGTAGCATCGTCACAACTCGCCGTACGACAGAGTCACATGCCCCCGCCAGTATGTCATTAGGGTGCACTCCCTGGCGTATCAGGTGCAATACGTCATTCTGTGCTAAGACGGCACAGAAACTGCTGACGCTGGCTGGCTTATCGACGATTTGCAGGGAACGAGGGCCCATTTCATCAAGAGGCAAATGCAGTGCCTTGGCGACCCGCTCCAGGTATCTTCCTGTGCCCGCAGCACATTTCTCATTGAGAATGAAGTTTATGGGCAGACCGTTTTCGTCGCAACGGATAGCTTTACAGTCCTGCCCCCCCATATCCAGGAGCAGACGTACTTCCGGCTCCAGCCAGACAGCCGCCCGCGCCGCGCAGCTTATTTCCGTTACCGTCTCATTGGCATAAGGGACGACGACCCGTCCGTACCCCGTGGCTACAGTATATGAAGGCGCCCACTTCCCATCACCAATTGCTTCAATCGCCAATTGCTGAATTTTGCGAACGGTAGCGTCAATATCAGCTTCGGTGAGGCTTTGCACCCATCGGTAAGTCGAGTCAGTCAGCAATACCGCCTTTGCCGTCCGTGAGCCAATGTCAATGCCAGCAAACATCAGGTCTTTCCTCATCAGCTTCGCCCGGCGACTATCGCCGCTCCCATCGCCATAATCGACTGCGGTGTCTTTGGCACAATAATGGAGATACCCAGACTTTCCCCAAGCATCTGAACAATTACCCTATTCCTGGCCAGACCACCCACCATAGCTACATCAGGCTCACAGGTAATACGCATCAGAAGAACTTGCAGTCGCTGGGCTAGGGCCTTCAAGCTGGCAAGCAAAAGGTCCTCCGGCTTATACCCGTGGACCCGAAGAGATATAATCTCAGATTCGGAGAACACCGCACACGTGTTCACCATCTCCACCTTCACTGACGGGTTGGCACGGAGAGCAAGGTCCGCCAGTGCCGCAACCGGCGTCTCAAAAATGTCGCTCAATACCTCCATATAGGAGCCTGTCCCGGCCGCACACCGGTCGTTGACCGCCATCTCCATGGGAATGCCCGCTCTGCACCTGACCGCCATGGCCGTCTCGACGCCCACATCCAGGACGGAGTGTACCGTTGGCTCCACTAACCCTATTCCCACCGCCAGGCAAACAGCCGGAGCTACCTCCCGCCCCCGGATACCAACCTCAGCACGGTACTTGCCGGTAAGCGCCACACGCTCAATAGGTCCGTTCAGACCACCAGCCCGGCTAACCTCCTCCAGCGCCCGCCGGGCAGACTGGCTCACCGGCTCATCCTCATATGGAACTACGGCCGAGGCAAGTATCGTCTCCCCATCAACGGCAACAACCTTAATGCTCTGCACCCCCGCATCGATACCAATCCCTACCAAGACGAAGCTCCTTCATCCCGCCGGCTCGCGCTAAGGCTCTTACTTGCCAAGATTGTCTAGCAACCTCACCCCCTTTATCCCCCTCTCCTTGAGAAGGAGAGGGGGAAGGGAGTTTTGGAGAGAGGTTTCGCCCCTCTCTTACTTAATACCCCCCTTCCCTTAATAAGGGAAGGGGGTCATAGGGGATAGGTTATTAAACGACCTCTTGCTTGCCGACACTCGCCAGGTTACCTAGGACACCTTTCGCATTGGCTTGCGCATTTCGCAAAGGTCAAAGAAACCACTCAGCTTCTGGCGCCACTCGTCGGTGCTGTACCCCTCAGGAATAATCCCACGGCACTCCACATTGAGCACCGGAACTCCTAGCTCTTTTTCCGAGGCATCGGCCAGCAGCTTGCTTAACCCGATGACCTGCCGGCACCCCGTCTGTAACATATGGACAATACCGTCACATTCCAGGTCTTTGGCCACCCAGAGCACATCCTTAATCCACCGGTCTCCCCGCCCGTTCCACGAGTTCTGGAGCCAGAACTTGGCTTCCTCTTCAAAGGGTGAGAGCTTACGCCCGAACTCCGTTTCGTCTCCATACCCTTTAAGCCAGGGCGCTACCGTGAACGTCCTGGCAGCGATGCCGTACTGATAGAAAGGCATGGAGACACCCTGGTCGCTCATCCACTTGTAGATTTCCACGTCGTAGTTCAAGCCAACGCATGTCCAGAGGACGCGAACTCGCTCCTCTCGCATCCTGCCGATACCCTTCTCCGCACGCTCATAAAGCTCATCCCGATACTCCTGCAAGTACTTCAGCATCCGGCCCGGAAACGTCGAGCCCCAGATGGGCCCTCTCTCGTACTGGGCATCTCGAGGGTTGATTGGACAGGGCTTGCGCTTTCTTAGCTCGTAGATATCGTGATAGACTTTCTCGGCTTCACGAGCATATGATAGGGACTCTACCAGCTTGTCCATATCCAGCTTCATCCCAGGAAACTTGCTCTCGGCGAACTCGACCATCTCTTCAAACTGCTGAGCGACAAAGTGCAGGTTCTCTTCATCCAGGTCGAACCCCCGGTCAATGACGAACATGGGTACCTTGAAGTGTCGTGCCGTGGCCATCTCGCTGTGCATGCCGGGCTGGCAGGCACCGTTAAAGACGACGACGAAGTCTACGGGGGGAATGTCCCCGCTGCTCAAAAGCGTGATGCCGAGGATAGTGCGGTCACACCCCAGCTCCGGAAAACCTTCGGCCACGGCCATGTCCCAGTACTTCCGCCAGTTACCTGTGGCTAACCGGTCGGCCGCAGCAGCTCCGCCGCTGTAAGGGGCAAAACCCATGCAACGAAGTATCGCCCCACCGCCACTGGCGACAGGCCGCCCCGATCGCGCCGATTCCAGCTGGTATATCCGCTGGTCACGCTCTATCTCGTAGAGCGTCAGGTTCGAGCGCATCCGATATGGGTCCGAATTTTCCTTTATCCTCTTGATACGACTCTCATACTTGACAATCTCGTCTTCCAGGTGCTTGGTAAAACTCTCCTTACTAGTCATTTCGCTCCTCCCTAATCTTTTGTGACCCCTTTATTCTCATGGGTGACTCAGAGCCACCCTTATCCCGCCCTGCCGCGCAGAGACTCTCCAAACGCCTCTACCCTGGTGCGCATTTGCTCGATACTGGTAGGAGCATATTCAACCCTGAGGCTAAGGAACGGGATTCCCGCCTCACGAAGGTCCCTTGCCGCTGACGGAGAACGATACTCTGTCGGTAGCGAGTTGCGCAAACCCAACTCCACCACCCCTTCCGCTTTGTACTCTCTTGCCAGGGAAATCATGTGTTTTACCTGCTCTTCCCAGGCCGGAAACCTGGGCGCACCAGGCCGGGTAAGATAGTAGCGGGCGACGGAGGCAATAATATCTTTATCAGCGGTATCTACCTGTCCCCAGAAGTACCGGTAACCCAGGTCGAGGTCATCAATAACCACCGGGCCAGCGGCATCTTCAACCAGGGCAACAAAGGCCGGCTCATCGAGGACATCACCGGTGACCATTAGCCGTGGTGTCGTCCTCGTATACCGGGGCTTTCGTTGCTTAATATGTGGGAGAAGTGCCTCAGCCTCTTCGTTGAACGAAGCCTTAGGCATCGCCATTGCTGCCAGGCACAGCTTTAAACACTCGGCACCAGTCAGCGGAAGCTCCTTCCCTTTCTTCAGCAGATACATGGATTGAACGAGACGCCTGGTCTGATTCTGCTCCTTTACCGCATTGCGGAGTGCCTCCGTGGAGACCTTTACCCCCCACAATGCCTCCAAACGCTCGAGCAGGTGCCCAATCTCTTGAGTAAAACGTTTGACCCCTGTCTCGCTGGTGATATGAGGACAGTGCATGATGTATACCAGGGGAAATTTATGCACCGATTCAATCGCATCGATAAGGCGACGCATGTCGTCATCACGATTGGTCGTCACTATCCCATCCAGCACACCCAACTCACCCCTCAAAACACTCTCCAGGACATTGTTGTAATAGACATCGGTATGTACCGGGCGGTAAGCATCGGAGAGCGGGGTGTTCGGGTGGGCCAGCTTCATCAGGCGCACCGGGAAAATGCCGGCGGCAGTAAGAACCTCCTCCGGTACGTTGGAGCAGAGCAGTCCCACAACCTTGCCTCCCTGCTTCTTCCACTCGGACGCGGTTGCCAGCCAATTTCTGGCATCTGACCTCGCTAGAAGTTGCCCAAGACGGTCCTCGTTTTCCATATCTTTCACCTCTCCAACTGAAACTTCTGCCTAGTATACAGCTTATTCTATTATGACAATACCGCGACCAGGTTGTCAATTTCCTGTAGGTAAGCTGGCTGGGACGATTCGGTTTTGGATGGGGCTGCCTTGGCGAGCCCCAATTTCAGCGGGGCAAAGCAAGTTGCGCATTTGCCGGCTGTTCTCCCGTGTACTATAATAAAGTCAGGAGACTATTGTCATGACAGAAATCCCCGGTAGCGACGACACCAGCGTTACTGGCGACATCGCCAGGTTAAAGAACTATTCCTTTGAAATGGGGGCAATACGGCCACCCAGCGAGGGGGGGAGCTTTTCTTTACTGCTGAGAGTCACCCGGAACTGCCCGTGGAACAGGTGCACCTTCTGCTACGGCAACCCCTATCACCACGAACGGTTTGAGCTAAGGCCGGTCGAAGAGGTAAAAGCAGATATTGATTCAGCCAAAGCCCTCAGCAACGAGCTAAGCAGACTCTCCACGAAGCTCGGCTACGGCGGCCGGATAGAGCCACTGGCTACCTTAATCCAGAGTAACCTCCTCCACAGTCAGTATACGAGAGAATTAACTGAGGATGAGCTAAAGAATCTTCACAGTATCGTCAACGTGTTCAACTGGCTTTGTGCCGGGGGCAAGACTGCCTTCCTCCAGGATGCGGATACCCCCGTCATGCATACTGACCAGCTGGTTTCAGTTATTAACTATCTCAAGGAGACCTTCCCCAGCCTGGAAAGAGTTACCTCCTATGCCCGGTCGAAGACCATTGTCAAGAAAACGCCAGAGGAACTGCGCCGGTTACATGAGGCCGGACTTTCCCGTCTCCATATCGGTCTGGAAACCGGCGATGATGAGCTGCTCAGCTACGTCAGCAAGGGAGTAACTGCCGAAGAGCATATCCTGGCAGGAAGGAAGGCTCTTGAGGCCGGGTTCGAGCTTTCAGTGTATGTCATGCCCGGGTTGGGCGGGAAAAGATGGTGGGTTCAGCATGCCCGGAATACTGCCCGCGTCCTGAACGAGATAAATCCCAATTTTATCCGCATGAGGCCCTTCGTCCCCAGACCCAATACGCCCATCTTTGAGGCATACCAGAAGGGCGAGTTTGAGTTAACCTCGCCCCATGAGCGCCTGGCGGAAATCAAACTCATGATTGATAATTTACAGGTTACTTCGCGAGTCTGTTTCGACCATAACCTCAATCCGTCCTACCGGTCAGGGAACCGGCTGATTCCTCTGCTCAAGCAAGATTACGATGGCTACAAGTTCCCCGAGGAGAAAGGGGTCGTGCTTGAGCTTATTGAGCAGGGCTTGAAGCTGGACGAAAAAGGCTTCGTTCATGCCAGGGATATGGTGAGCCAGACTAATCTTTAGCTGGTGACCAGGTGAATTAAAGAGAGTCTTCTGTCTGTCATTGCGAGCGCAGCGACGAAGCAATCTCGGACGGGTGGGGCATGAGATTGCCACGGGGTCTAACGACCCCTCGCAATGACAACCATGATTGAGCAGAACCCGAACCATCCCTCGCTTGTTTAGCTTAGCGCCTTCTGGTATAATTAGAGACTAGTAAATATGCCAGCACGGCAGCTAAGGATTGGGTGTTATGTGGCTTCAGACTAGAATGTTACTATTAGTTGGTCTTCTCTTCGCCATTCTTTATGGCGTCATCGTTGCTATTGGTACGTCGATGGGGGCCGGCAATGCTATATCTTACCTGGTGCTGGCTTTTATCTTCCTCGGCATCCAGTATCTCATCGGCCCGTGGCTGGTGAGCTTGACGATGAGGGTAAAGTGGGTCTCGGAAAAAGAGGCACCGGAGCTACACCGTATGGTCGCTGAGCTTGCCCAAAGGGCCAACCTGCCCAAGCCGCGTGTCGGCATTTCGGGGCTAACCATACCTAACGCCTTTGCTTTCGGTCGGACACAAAAGGACGGGCGGATTTGTGTGACCCGGGGCATACTGAATCTGTTGAGCCAGGATGAGCTTAAGGCTGTCCTCGGCCATGAGATGTCTCACATCAAGCACCGGGATATGGCCATCATCACCCTACTTTCGGCGATACCGATGATACTGTACTGGATTGCTTGGAGTATGATGTGGGGAGGAGGCGGCCGGCGGCAGGGAGGGTCCGTACTCATCGGTATTGGCGCTTTTCTCCTTTACTTCATCACCAACCTCCTCGTCCTTTATGGTTCCAGGATACGTGAGTACTATGCTGACCTGGGCAGTGTGCAGTTGGGCAATATGCCTCATCACCTGGCGACGGCTCTCTACAAACTGGCCTATGGCAACGCCCGCTTCAAGGGCAAAGAGGAGTTGAAGCAGGTTCAAGGAGTCAAGGCTTTCTTCGTCAATGACCCATCACGGGCCTGGTACGAGATTAAGGAACTCTCCCAGATTGACCGGAACATGAGTGGCACTATCAGCTATGACGAACTCGCCGAGCTTCGCCAGAAGAGCGTTCGGCTGGGCGTGGGCGATAAAATGATGGAGCTTTTCACGACTCACCCGAACATGCTCAAGAGAATAAAGCATCTCTCCACCCTTGCCGTCTGACAGGGGTAGCACTGGATTATGATAGAGGAAATAGTTTCTCCAACCGGAGATAACGGATATACCGCTAATGACATTCAGGTCCTGGAAGGACTGGAGGCCGTGCGCCGCCGTCCGGGTATGTACATTGGCAGCACTGACCAGCGCGGACTACACCACCTCGCCTATGAAATCGCCTACAACAGCATCGATGAAGCCATGGCTGGCTGCTGCACCCGCATAAAAATCACCATACACGCCGATAATTCGGTGACGGTGGAAGATAACGGGCGCGGCATTCCTATCGATACTCACTCCGTCACCAATAAATCAGCCCTGGAGACAGTAATGACCACCCTGCACGCCGGGGCTAAATTCGGCAGCCATGCCTACAAGGTGTCCGGCGGACTACACGGGGTGGGCGCCTCGGCGGTGAATGCCCTTTCCTCCTGGCTGAGGGTTCAAGTCAGACGCGACGGCAAGATTTACCAGCAGGAGTACAAGCAAGGCATACCACAAGGCGAGGTCACTGTCGTTGGCGAAGCCAGTAACACCGGCACCACCATTACCTTCCTTGCCGATGAAGAGATATTCGGCAAAGCGAGATACGATTTTGACATTTTGAGCGAGCGGATACGGGAGATGGCCTACCTCAACCGGGGGCTGGAGATATCGCTTAAGGACGAAAGGAAAGACGCCGAAAAGACCTTCTATTTTGAGGGTGGGCTTATCAGCTTTGTGCGTAATCTCAACCGCAACCGGGAAGTCCAGCACCCTCATCCCATCTATATTTCTAAGGCAGTCGATAGCACCGTCGTTGAGGCCGCCCTTCAATACAACGATAGCTTCAGTGAGTTGCTCTTTAGCTTCGCTAATTGCGTCAACACGGTTGATGGTGGTAGCCACCTTACCGGTTTCCGCGCCGCTCTCACCCGTGTGCTCAACGACTACGCCCACAAAAATAACTTCCTCAAAGAGGACGAGCCGAACCTCACCGGCGATGATGTCAGGGAAGGTCTTACCGCCGTCATCAGTGTCAAGCTCACCGAGCCACAATTTGAGGGACAGACCAAATCGAAGCTGGGTAATCCCGAAATCAAAGGGATAGTCGAGAGTGTCATCGGCGAGGGACTGGCTCTCTACCTCGAGGAGCACCCTGATGATGCCAGAAAGATTATGGAAAAGTGCCTCCTCGCCGCCAAAGCCAGGGAAGCAGCCCGCAAGGCACGCGACCTGATTATTAAAAAGAGCGGCCTCTATTCCGGTACTTTACCCGGGAAACTGGCTGATTGCTCCGAAAAAGACCCGGCATCCTGTGAGCTATTTCTGGTGGAAGGCGATTCCGCCGGTGGCTCGGCCAAGCAGGGAAGAAACCGCGGCTTTCAGGCGATACTGCCCCTGCGCGGCAAAATACTAAACGTGGAAAAGGCGCCGCCCGATAAGATGCTGGCCCATGAGGAAATCCGTGCCATCGTGACCGCACTGGGCACCAGCATCGACCAGGAGTTTGACCTGGCCAAGCTCCGTTACCACCAGGTTATCCTGATGACGGATGCTGATGTTGATGGCTCGCACATCCGCACGCTACTGCTGACCTTCTTCTTCCGGCACATGGTGGAGCTGATTAACCATGGACACCTGTTCATCGCCCAGCCACCGCTATACCGGGTTAAAGCCGCCAAACAGGCGCAGTGGGTTTACTCCGATACGGAAAAGGAAGAGGTATTGATTAGTCTCAAGGGAACCCGGAATATCGAGGTGCAGCGCTACAAGGGTCTGGGCGAGATGAGTGCCGAACAGCTCTGGGAGACGACGATGAACCCGGAGAAACGCACCCTGCTTGCCGTCGCTGTCGAGGATGCCGCCAAAGCCGACCAGACATTCCGTATGCTGATGGGTGACGAAGTCCCGCCCCGCAAAGCCTTCATCCAGGCCCATGCCAAGAGCGTCAAGAACCTGGATATTTAATCAACCTCCCCCCTCTTTATCCCCCTCTCCTGAGCATATCCTGAAGCGCTGGAAAGAGGTGCTATTACTAACAATTTCGCTGATTTACAACAGACTATATCCAGAACTCCGGCAATTCTCGGCATCCATGCCTGTGACATTTCATTGCTCCTGCTGAGCTGATATGATAAAGTCTGGGTCAAAGACAAGAAGGGTAACGAGGGGCTACTAAGTAGAAAAGGAGGTAAAAGTCAGATGGGAACTACGGAAGAAAAGGTAGCACACTTTATTGTCGAAACCAGTGACCGGGAGATAGGGGCAGAGGCCATCACTACGGCCAAACGCAGTTGTTTCGACGGTGTGGGGACGATGTTAGCCGGTGTCGCCTCACCACCCGGTAAGATGATGACCACCTACGTGAAGGAGCTCGGGGGGACGCCGGAAAGCACCGTGGTGGGAACGGGGTTGCGAACATCGGCACCATTGGCAGCTCTAGCCAACGGTACTTTTGCCCATGCCCTGGACTACGATGACACGGGAGGAGGCTTTATGCACCCCACCTGTGTTTTACTATCGCCTCTGGTCGCTTTGGGAGAGCGCCTGGGTACATCAGGCAGGGAAATTATCAATGCTTATGTCATTGGGCTTAGGGTGGGTGTTGCTCTCGCTGCCGGCTGCCCCAACTACAGCCAGATGGGGAGCGGCTTCCATGGCACCTCAACCTTTGGCGTCATGGCGGCGACGGCCGCCTGTGCCCGCCTGCTCAAGCTCAGCGTAGAGCAGACGATGATGGCTCTGGGGACGGCAGGCTCGATGGGTGGTGGTCTGTCCCAGAATATGGGTACCTATACCAAGCCACTCCATGCCGGTATGGCCAGCCATAATGGTATCATGGCCTGTTCACTTGCCCGGGAAGGTTGGACGGGCACAGAAAAGGTCTTGGAAAGCGGGATGGGGTTGCTTGGTTCTTACGCTGGCCGAAACCAGTTTAACCTCGAAGCCATTCGAAAATCCCTCGAGCAGCCCCTGACAGTTCAGCTCATCATTAAGAAATATCCCTGTTGCAGTGGCAACCATGCCACACTGGACTCCGTTCTGTCTCTTTTAAAGGAGAACGATATTAGTTTCGAGGATATCTTGCGGGTGGATGTGGAGAACGTTAGTCATAACTCGTCAGCGATGCTCTATCCTGAGCCGACCAGTGGCTACCAGGGGAAATTCAGCATTCCCTACAACGTGGCGACAGCGATGATTGATAAGCAGGTTAACATCGATAGCTTCACTGATGAGAAGCTGAATCGCCCCGTGCTTCGCCAGGCCTTGAGCAAGGTAGTGATACACGAAATCAATGCATCGGATCCGGATTACAGGAGGAGGGGACCAGAGCAGCCGGTAACCATTACCCTGAAGGACGGACGTACCTTCTCCCGAGCGACAAGCAGGGGTACGATGCTGGGGTCGCCGGCCAATCCTCTCAGTGATGCGGAGCTAATGGCCAAGTTCAGGGCTAACGGCGCCCTCTCGCTGCCCCGGGAAGCCGTCGACCGTGCCTGTGACCTCTGGTGGAACATGGAGAAGATGGGCAGCATTAGCCAGGGTATGGAGGCAGTGGCCGGAAAAGTACCAATCAGAGCTTAGTCAGGTTCGATAGGCCGGGGAGTCGTTATCTGCTAGTGTAGTGTCTCATAAACAGGTTTACAAACCCCGTTCGCCCTGAGCTAGTCGAAGGGCAAGATGCTTCGACAAGCTCAGCACGAACGGGTTATATGGTAAGTTATTACTGAGACACTACACTAGTGAGCCGGCAGGCTGATGCCAAACCTTGTTTTGCATTTCCTCTCCCTTTCGTAAAGGGAGATTGAGAGGGATTTTAAGCTTGGAAATCCCCCGAGATATTGACATCACCCTGAAGTCTGCCTATACTGGAACCAGCCGCCACGAAACACTGCTAAAATTAAACGGAGGAGTATAAATGGCTCAGAAGCAAAAGGATTCATTTACATTAGTTGGTGTGGGTGATGTGAGACCCGAGCGGGAGGACCCTCCCTCCATTTTCCGCCATTGTGGTGACGTCTTCCGCACCGCCGACATCGTCTTCGGACAGATGGAGTCAACCTTATCCGATAGGGGGACCCCGATGTTTATCCCTGGCGGAACGAGCCAGCATCGGGCTAAGAACATCTCGGCGATGACCGAGGAGGGAGCTGGATTCGATGTCATGTCCTTCGCCTGTAATCATGCCATGGACTATGGCGAAGAGGCTTTCTTCGATACGCTCGATATCCTCAAGAAGAACAAAATACCTGTGATTGGTGCGGGCAGGAACATTAAGCAAGCCAGAAAACCGGTGATTCTGGAGAGAAAAGGGACTAAGGTGGGCTTTCTCGCCTACCTTTCAATCATCTTTCCGGGTTTGGTGGCTGAGGCAGATATTCCTGGTTGTGTTCCGCTCAGAGCCACTAGCTGCTACCAGCAGTTGGACTTTCAACCGGGCACACCTCCCCTCATTATCACTAAACTCTTCCCTGAGGATAAACAGGCGATGGAGGAGGACATCAAGAAGCTGAGAGACAAGGTAGACGTGCTGGTAGTCTTCATGCATTGCGGCGTTCACTTCCTGCCAGCAATCATCCCCATGTACCAGAAGGAAGCAGCTTACGCCGCCATCGATACCGGGGCAGACCTGGTACTCCAGTGCCATGCCCACATCCTGAAGGGTATCGAAGTATACAAAGGGAAAACCATTTTCTATGGTCTGGGTAATTTTGCCGGTGACAAGGGGCGGCATTTTCCCAGAAAAGTAGAGGCTCGGGACCCGCTTTATCTCAGGGCACACGACGAACTTTACCACTTGAAGCCGATTCCGGGGTGGGAAAAATACGGTGGTTATCACCCGGATGCCCGCATGACCATGGTCGCCAAGGCGGTGATAGAGGGCAAGAAAATTCAGAAAGTAAGCTACATCCCGACCTACATTAATCCCGACAGTGAGCCGGAGGTAGTCACGCGAAAAAGCCCCCGGGCACAGGAAGTCTTTGACTACGTGAAACAAATATCGGACAGCCAGGAACTGAAGGTGAAGTTCGCCTGGGATGGTAACGAGGTATTGATTAGTGACGGGCAATAGTAAGCGCCCCGCAATTTTGAGTGGTTATAACCTTTGCCGACGGAACTTGAATGGTGAAATTAAAAGGGAGGCTCTGATGAGAAGTTTACCAGGAATCAGGATACTGGCGGTAGCATTGGCGGCGGTAATTCTGCTGGCTGGCTGTGCCGCACCAACCCCTGCTCCGACACCGACTCCTGCGCCGACGCCGACACCAACCCCGACCCCTGCGCCGACACCGACTCCCGCACCTGCGCCGACCCCGGCCCCCACCGGGCCCTATGGAGGAATCGTCGCCGCCGTAAAAAGTTTTGACATGGAAAAGTTTTATCTACCGATAGAAAATGCCGGGGGTACGCTCAATAGGGGCGTCATCTTTGATACCATGTTCCGGTTAGATAAAGGACTACTGGCGCCGGGGGTAATCGAGAAATGGGAGATGTCTCCTGATGGTCTATCCTGGATTTACCATGTCCGCAAGGGGATAAAGTTCCATAACGGCGAGGACCTGACGGCTGATGACTTAAAGTTCAGCATTGAGCAGTACCGGATACCAAATTCCTATTTCCCCAATATCAGGAATTACGTCAAGAGTGTTGAGAAAGTGGACGATTATGCCGTCCGTGTCTACACTAATGATAAGCAGCCATTCCTTCCCTACTTCTCCAGCTGGTATACCCCGGGTCAGGCAGGCGTCATGCCGAAGGATTACCTTGAACGACAGGGCATAGAATACTTCGAGCGTCACCCGGTAGGCTCTGGCCCGTGGAAGTTTGTCCGCGCTGTTTCCGGAGACCTGACTGAATTGGAAGCGGTGGATAACCACTGGAGACAGGTTCCCGCCTTCAAGAAGCTGATGTTTATCGTCATACCGGAAGAAAACACACGGGTGGCAATGATGAAGACCGGAGAAGTCGACGTCGCTGAGCTAGGGATGGAATCTGCCACGGAGATGGAAAAAATTGGTTTCAAGGTTGGTGTTCAATACTCCGAGCAGGTCGGGGTTGTTTTGATGGGTGCTTATGACTCCAGGGCTACGGGCATGCCAATCAGCAATATCAAGGTGCGCCAGGCACTCTCCCTGGCAATCAATCGCGAGGAAATCAAGCAATCCATGTTCTACGGCAAGGCCGGGCCGGCGACACCCCAATTCATCTGGCCAGGGTCAGTGGATGTCGACTTACGCTATTGGGAGGATTATTGTGCCAAGATTTACCGCTATGACCTGGAGGAGGCAAAACGTCTCCTGAAGGAGGCCGGTTATCCCAATGGCTTCACCCTCCCGATGTGGAGCTACACGATGAGTGGTGCTCCCTATTTGCCCAAGCTAGGTGAGGTTCTACAGGGTTACTGGGCAAAGATAGGGGTAAAAGTGGAGATTGCTCCCATGGAGTCGGCGACCTTCAGTAGCCGGGCTTACTACCTGAAGGATAACGCCGCAGTCGGCATCGCCAGTCCCCGGTCAACGTCGGGCAGTCCTCTGACGCCAGGGCGCCTGCAAACCGGGTATCATTCGAAAGGTACCATGGTCCTTCTGGGCAGCGCATTTCCTGAAGCAGATAAACTGATAGACGGTGCTTTGAGCGAGACGGATGTCACCAAAAGACGTGAGATGCTGGCCCAGGTAATAAAACTGGGTGCTGATGCTTATACCGGTTTAACGATTGCCTCCGTTCCATCGATACTGGTTTGGGCACAGAAGATAGACATGGCATATAGCTCACCAGTGGCGGCTATCGGTATTTATCTTGATACCGCCAAACATGCGAAGCAGTAGAGTGAGAGTGAGTGAATCAATACTATCTAAGTGTGGTGCCGTCGGAGTCTGAGCCAGATTTAGAAAATCTCGTCTTACAAGAAATATTGAGTAAAGTCAAAAATGGTAAGGAGGAGTATAAATGCCTCAGAAGAAGGATTCGTTTACATTAGTTGGTGTTGGTGATGTTAGCCCCAATCGGGATGACCCTCCCTCCATATTTCGCCATTGCGGTGATGTCTTCCGTACTGCCGATATTGTCTTCGGCCAGATGGAATCACCCTTATCCGACAGAGGTACTCCCAATTTTGTCCCTCACTCACCGTGCCGGTTGAGGGCGAAGAACATCTCGGCACTCACCGAAGAAGGGGCTGGCTTCGATGTCATGTCCTTCGCCTGTAATCATGCCATGGACTATGGCTGGGATGCTTTCTATGATACTCTCGATGCCCTTAAGAAGAATAATATACCGGTGATTGGTGCCGGAAAGAATATCCAGGAAGCCAGAAAGCCGGCTATCCTGGAGAGAAAAGGGACTAAAGTAGGCTTTCTCGCTTACATTTCTATCATTTGCCCTGGATTGGTGGCTGAAGCCGATATTCCCGGCTGTGTTCCGTTAAGAGCCACGACCTACTATCAGCAGCTAGACTTTCAGCCAGGCTCGCCTCCCCGCATCGTCACCAAGCTCTGGCCCGAAGACAAGGCCGCGATGGAGGAAGACATCAAGAAGCTGAGACCACAGGTGGATGTGCTGGTGGTCTTTATACATTGCGGCCTGCACTTTAAACCGGCGGTTATCCCCATGTACCAGAAAGAAGCCAGTTACGCCGCCGTTGATGCCGGGGCTGACCTGGTGCTTCAGTGCCATGCCCATATCCTGAAGGGTATCGAGGTTTATAAAGGGAAGTCCATTTTCTATGGCCTGGCTAATTTCGCTCTCGAGCATGGGCTTGCTTTCCCCGGAAAACTGGCGAAGGGTTTTGACCAACTCTATACAACGGCACACACTGAGCTTTACCACGACTATCCGCGCGACACCGATGCGCGCAAGACCATTATCGCTAAGGCGGTGATACAAGATAAGAAAATCCAGAAGGTAAGCTATATCCCGGTTCTCATCAATGCGAACCGGGAGCCTGAGGTACTGACGCGTAAATCCCCCAGGGCACAGGAAGTCGTTGACTACGTGCAGCAAATATCGGACAGCCAGGGATTGAAGGTGCAGCTCGCCTGGGATGGCGATGAGGTACTGGTCAGCGAGACAAAATAGATAAGAAAGGCGAAGCCCCTCTTCTAAAATCTAGTCCCTCTCCCCTTTACCAAGGGGAGAGGGATAAAGGGTAAGGGGTTCCTGAACCACCACTGGATATTTAACCGCTGCCCGCTAGACTACGCATTTAGCTTCTTCACCAAGAAGGCGATGTTCTTGCCGAAGTTCCAGGCGGTGGTCATCCCTTCCTCATCACCCAAAACGTCCCCTTTTTCACGGCCAATGGCGATGTTCCAGTAGCTGGAGCTGGGCATCACGAAACCGAGGATATGAAACCAGAACATGAGCTGGGCAAAAGTAAAGGTCTGACCGGCGCGGCGGGCAACCACCAAGGGGCCGCCGACCTTGCCCTCAAAGGCCTTCCGGGGGCGGCCAATGTAGCCCGTCCTTTCCATAAACGCTTTGGTCAGGGCAGTGGCCGAACCAAAGTACACCGGCGTTGCCAGTACAATCGCCTCGCACTCCTTAAGCCTGGTATAGAGCGGGAAGAGGTCGTCCTTAATGGTGCATTGCTCCTCTTTCCGGCAGGCCATACAGGCATTGCAGGGACGGATATCAAAATCAGCCAATCTGACCAACTCGGTGTCCAATCCCTCCTCCTCGATTGCCTTCAGGGTATGCTGGGTGAGCAGTTCCGTATTACCACTCTTTCTCGGACTGCCGACAATACCAATCGCCTTCAAGATTCACCTCCAATCAATTTTAAGCGAGATTCGGGACTATGGAATCCGTGCCGATAAACCTCGCAACTCTATCGTTTCTTTGTTGTCCATTCGGCCATCTTCAATGCGAAATTAGCAATAAAAGCACAAAATATCGATGTAAGCCCAGCAAATGCTAGGGCGAATAGGGATATTACAGAATCGCTAATGTAGAACGAAGATAAGATGATAACGAACATCGAGAATCCAACGACTATCACTAAATAACGTCTCTTGACCTGCCGTCTTCCCAATCCAAAGACTACGAGCCCCATGATAAACGTAGCAATTATAACCGTTACGACACTTGCCAATGACATCAATATAATTGCTCCCTACCTTCTAGTGAAACTGTTTTTACTACCAACCTAGTATATATCCTAGCGCCAACTCCCCTACTATGTTGAGTAAAGCCCATGTTCCCTGATATAGTCCACCACCGGCTCAGGAACAAGATGGCTCAGAGAAAGCCCCCGGATGGCACGTTGTCTAAGCCCGGTGGCACTAATATCCACTTCAGGTCTATCCAGAACGATTACTCTCCGGGATATGCCGGGGATAACCCCTTCCATAACCGCAAGGTCAGGCAAGGCATATCCCGGTCTCGGTACCGCCACCAGGCGGCACAGCTTAATCAGCCGTGATGGCTCCTTCCATTGCGGGAGCTGAGCCAGCGTATCCCAGCCCAGAAGGAAAACAAGCTCCGCCTGCACCCCGTATTGAACCTGCAACTCGGCCATGGTATCAACCGTATAGGATGGACCCGGACGTTCTACCTCCATGGTGGACAGTTTGAAGCCGGGCCTGCCCGCAATGGCCAGGCGCACCATCTCCACCCGATGCTCAGCAGCGGAAATATCGCTATCTAACTTGAACCTGGGCTGGCCGGCCGGGATAAAAAGAACCTGCTCCAGCTTTA
>JAENIS010000015.1 GCA_016844285.1 Dehalococcoidales bacterium | reverse complement strand
GGCATGAATCGGTCTTGTAACCCCCGGTTCAAGTTCCCACATAAGAATACGGATATTTTTCGCTCCATCATCAGTACTAATAAGCGTACGCTGAAACGCTCCAGGCCCTCGCTGAGTACGTTCACATTCAAGATAATTACATAATTTCACGGAATATACCTCCCCAATATCGTTGTCATATTTTACCATCGGAATGAGGTGGTCCCCCTTCTTAGGACAGAATAGGGGCTAAGTTAAGAGTGGGTACTGCTGTCCTCCTGAGGTCTACTGTTAAGGATTCTACCATACCTTCAACGGTAGCTGCCACTGGGATTGAGGTAAATACCTAGGCAGGTGTCCGGTAAGCATGTATATGAGTTTATGCTGTAAATTGAAAGGTTTGAAAGCTACCGGCTAGACAGACACCAAATCCCTGATTCGGGCAAGAAAACACCCCGGCAGTTCCTCAATCCGTGTTTCAGATGGAGTTCGACTCTCCCCGCCTCCACCAAACCGAAATTTTCAGGCTCCACATTCATACTGGCTGGAGTCTTTCATTTCTCAGTTTCCGGATTAAACAGTGTAACATTTGCTTCAGGCTTATGCTTCAACGCTTCTAACAGAGTATAGAATAGCGGCTTGGGCTTGATTCCGACTACTGAACGACTTGCCGCCAGTAATGAGCTGATTCCCCGTATACTTTTCTTGCTTGTTTTCTTTTACCTATACCTTGAGATATTTTAACATCCAGAGCGAACCTTGTTCTGAAGTCATGTTATAATCACGTTATCTTACTTAGGTGATAATTAATAATTCCAAGGAGGTAAAAAGTGGCACCACTTTTTGGGGGACGGAAAGAGCAAAGAGACAAAGGGAACGATTTTGAAAATGTGAGGGTAGAGCTAAACCAAGCAAAAGAGGAATTCTTGAAATCTGAGAAGGAGCTAACGTCCTTAAATGAGTGGGATCTATTTGCAGACGTTAGAAGGGGTAAGATGAATTTTGAACCGGAACGTTTTGAAAGATTCTCCGATGCTCTTTCGAAATACGAAAAGTCATTAAAAAGACTCAACCAAGCATTCAGCAAGCTCAAGAGCGAACTTGAACTCTAATGTTGGTTGCAGTAAAATGCTTAACTTGCAGATATCTTCTAATATAGGAGAGAATCAACCTGTGCATAATAAGCACTGAGGCATTGGTAAAGTCAGTGTTTGTACGATACCGACCTGAGAAGTTATTTTAGTTTACATTAGAGAGTATGTATCAGGCTCTAACGACCAGACACATCGTCGGGCGACTAACTCTGAGTGGGTTGTTGGCGCTGGCTGGCATTGCCGGCCCAATTTTATTGCTTACCGCCGATGTCTTGGCAGCCAGATCCGCCTCGAGCAATAATTATTTCTTAATACGAGACTCGATTAGTATTTTAGCCTGGATGCCAATGGGATGGATCCAGACCATCGGCTTTCTCGCCATTGGGCTACTTGTTGAGGTGTTTACAGCCGGGCTGTTCCTCGGTATCAAGGGAGGCCGCAGTTTCGGATTCGGTATCGTTCTTCTGGTCTGTTTTGGTTTCGGCCTGTTATTGATAGGGGCTTTTCATACTGATGTCCCTGGCCGTCCGAGCACCATCGATGGCACAATTCATGAAGCCGTGGCCAATACTGTCTTCTGGCTTCTGCCCGTAGCCAGCCTGCTTATCGCACCGAGCCTGAAGAAGGACACTTACTGGCGACCATTGTTTACCTATTCTATCGCTACAGCTCTAGTTACTTTAGTCTGGATTTTCATATACAAGATCTGGCTACCGGCGGACCTCGGATGGTTCGGCCTGTACGAGAGGATACTTGTTGTTGCTGAAGTTCTCTGGGTCGAAGTTATGGCAATATGGCTGCTGCGCCTGTCATTGAGAGAATGAGAGATTTATCACCAATGTCCAAGGTCGTCTTTATTTCAGCCTTATAACCAGAAAGATTATGCCGACTACCTACTTATCTACCGCTTCTAGAATTGTTTGAGGCACGTCACTCTGAGTCACCCCTGCATCAAACACTACATCATAGTGGAATATATCCGTTGGTTCCTTCTCGCCAGGGAGATAATAAGTAGACCAAAATTCGGAACTGACTACTGTCCCAATCTGACCATGGAATATCTCTAACTTCGGATACCAAACTAAACCACTAAAATCCCGGTTGTTAACCTTCACCTTCAGACCATTAGAGAATTTGGCTTCTGACATATAATCTACTCTCCTTCCGCCAATGCAAGATTGTAGCACTTAAGAGACAGAGTTGCCAGTCCCCGTATCCAATCTACACCTAGTTTGAACTATGCTAAACTCAAAGTTCGCGGTCTTCAGATGGGGTTCGACTCTCCTTCCATGCAGAAACAGGAAAATGGGGGATCCGCCAAAGTTGGGCCGCTGGAGCATGGATAATCTCAGCTCTTCATGTTAACAAATTGCAGAGGTAGGTTGTAATCCTGCTCGGTTAGCAGCCGCATAATCTCCTGGAGGTCATCGATCTTCTTACCCGTGATCCTGACCTGATCATCTTGAATCATCGGCTGGACCTTGATCTTAAGACTCTTAATGTATTTGACGATTTTCTGGCAGGTCTCTTTGGGTATGCCTTCCTTGATCCGAATGTCCATTCTGGCAGCGCCATGGGCGGAGGCCCCGATTTCCCCAATGTCCAGGCATTTGGGGGACACTCTAAGCCGGGTGCATTGGCCTATGAGCATCTCGACCACCGCCTTAACCTTCCAATCGTCTACACTAACAATATGAATCGATTTTTCTTTTCGGTCCAAAGTGATCTCAGACTTCACGTTTTTGAAATCATATCGAGTGGAGACTTCACGCTTGACGTTATTGATGGCGTTGTCCAGCGCCTGCATGTCCATAATACTCACCACATCTAATGATGGCATTGGTACCTCCCGCTCGGAATTTGGGGCTACGCCTGGTTTCTCTTATGTTTCTTGCCCTTCCGGATTGCCTCAACCTAAAGAGCCGGATCAGACGAAGAGAGTGAAGCGGTCAAACTCTTATTGGCATCCTTCTTTGGCTTCTTGGCTTCTCTATTGTTGAAATCATTTCTACCCATAATTATCTCAGACATCGTAGACTTGACTGAAGTTTAGCAAAGACTCTCAATGGTGTAAAGGCGAGGGATTGCATGAATGTGATTCAGACCGATACTGTCTCATGGGTTTACTGAATAAGCCACCCCAGTAGTCTTTCAAGTCGTGTTTCAGGTGGAGTTCGACTCTCCAGGTTTGTTGGCCTAATGGACAAGCCGGAATAGTATTCCTTCAGTGATATTTGAGTAATTTCTCAGCAACCAATCGCTTTCGATAAAAGATGTCCTGAAGTTACTTGTCAGGAAAGGTTATACGACCTGAACCCTTACAATAGGTGCAAATGACGAATTTGGTACCATGACAAACGGGGCAAACGCTTGGGCCATTGGGCGTCCAGTAGGTTTGCGTCATTTTACCTTCGCCATGGCATTTTGGGCAAGAAACCCGTCCCTTGCCGTCACATTCAACACACATTTCCTGTCGAGCAATCATCATTACCCCCTTATCTTTTTCAATGCCTTTCTACACTTCCTTTACTCTGTGATGATAGACCCAAAGGGAGTCGAGGTCAACTACCTGCTTTGGTTGAAAGCCATGGGCTTCAAGCAATGACATAAGTCTATTTACCCGTCCCCCTAAAACGAGTCCAGTGTGAGTGTTAGACTGGAACCAGACGGAACAGTTCGCGTTTGGGCTGATCAAGCCAGCGAAGTATTGTTTCAGGCCGAGTTCGACTCTCCCCCGCCTCCACCAGAAACACGGACGAGCCTTTGATAGGCTCGTTTAAAATATGGACTCTTGGATCATGCGAAGCCGCCACCTGAAAGACAGGTTTAAATGGCGGCTTCGGTCGTATTGCCACGATTGATTTAGTTTGCTTGGCATCGATATAGACGGCATCCAGCATGGTCAACAGAAGCTTTCGTCTCTCTTCCAGGTTCGCATTAGACCACAGAGTCGGGAGGCTCATAATCAGTTTCCCCGCCTCTTCGGCAGCGTTAGCCTGAGGCACGACCAGTGATTCCAGTTCCATTTCCAGGAGCTTCTTCTGGCGGTGGTACTCTTCGTCAGGGAAGAGGCCGTCCACATAGGCCTTCGCCATTCTCTTGAGCTTGTTTTGGGCTTCCTCTCTGTTCTTTTTCACCTTGGTCACCTGGTCTTTGAGGCTTATTATAGTCAGCACTTCCTCAAGCCACTTCGGGTCAAGCTCTATCGCTTCGACCAGTTTGCCTATCTGCTCATCAGCGATATGACAGGGAATGGCGCCACCGTGAGCAGGGCAAAGAGCTAGTCCTCGGGAGGCTATATGCTCCCGGTAATACCTTTGCCCGTTCTTATAGGGCTGCGCCCACATCGGCATACCGCAGTAGGCGCAACGGATAATGCCTTTCAAGAGATACTGCCGCTCCGGCTTAGCCTGCATTGTCTCAGAACGTCCGCTATTCTTTTTGAGGGTTACCTGGACAAGATCAAATAGCTCCGCAGTGATAATGGGCTCATGGGCTCCAGGCAAGAGCTTCCCCTTGTAGGGGACTTTGCCCGTGTAGAACGGATTATGCAGGATTCCCCGTACCGAAGCCACAGTGAACAGTCTCGGCCCAACAGTCAGGTTCCCGCTGGCATCAGGTAGCTTATGCTTATCCCTGGTTCGGAAGCCCTGCTCGTTCAGCCAGACGGCAAGCTGGCTCAAGGTAGTCGTTCCGATGGCATAGCGCCTGAACAACTCGCCTGAAGCCGGGCCTTCTCCCGGCTGTCCAGTAGCCTCTTCAAGGTGGCATAGCCGATACCAAGTTCTATGGCTGCCTGACGTCTTGACCCCTTGCCCTGTGTAAGCCTCTCCAAAATTGCTCCAAAACGCTCTTTGAAGCCTCGCCTGTCCATTACCCTTGGCCGGCCGATGCGATGGCCTTGTTTCTTCGCTCTGTCCATACCCGCCTTAACGCGTTCCCGGAGGATGCCGCATTCCAGTTGAACGTAGGCAACCGTGATGTAATAGAGAGCTTCGCCAAACGGAGAGGTAGTATCAAGCCAAGGCTCGGAATAAGACCATAGCCCGACTTTCCATCCTCTCAGTCTTTCGAGGGTAGTAGCCGCATCAAGCACAGACCGGAAGGCACGGTCCATGCGCCAAACCAGCAGGAGGTCGAAGCGTTTCTTGCTGGCATCATTGAGGCGTTCTCTCCATGCTGTCCGGTGAACGAGGTCGGTAGCCGGAGCATGGTCAACGTACTCCCGGAAAGTCTCCCAGCCCTGGTTTCTCACAAACTCCCGCATGGGCAGGAGTTGAGTCATCGGATTCTGCTCTTTGTCGGAAGTGGAAACCCGGGCATAGAGACAGACCTTTATCTGTCTTCTCCGTACTTGGATTCCTGTGTAGCTTCAAGGCTATTGACCAGACGCTCGACGTAGGGCCGGTCGGTGATGAAGGCACGGAAATGACGTCCATCCACCGGGCATTTCAGCATTACGAATGGTTTCCCGGATTTGCGGCCTTTGGCCAGACTTACCGTTAATGGACAGGTACATATGGGGCAGCACGGGCTGTCGGCGTTCATTTTTCGTTGTCCTCCAGGTGGCGTTTACAGAGAAGATAGAGGGTATTGCCTCTCAAGTTGGGATTGACATGGCGCAACTGGCTGGCTTGAGGCATGATTCTAGCCAGGGTTTCCTCCACCACTTCCAACTGACCTTGAGTCAACTGGAACATCATATGTCTCAGTTTTGTGGTTTTAGCTTGCTGCCAGTTTTGGAGGTATGCGGTCATGTCTTGCTGGCCCATGGAAGCAATGGCTTGCAAAGTGCCGGCCGTTTCCGGAATGATAGCTAACACCTGTTGCTCGGTCACCGTCTCCAAAGCCTTCCGCAGTAGTTCGGCGCGTAGTCCCAGGTTATCGTCCCCGCGGATGTGGTTCAGAGCTTGCGCCAGCAGCCGGGCATGAGCATCACCCAGGTTCGCTACTACACACAGTGCAAAGGTGAAGCCAGCCTCCTTGATTACCTTCAGACGGTGATTACCGGAGAGTACCTCAAAGAAGTCATCGCTGACAGGACGTACGACCAGGTTCTCGACCATGCCGTAGCGCCTGATGCTCTCAAAGTATCATTGTTTGACTGTTTATTATTATCCCTCTTTTCCCCCTGATGTTGTTCAGCGCCGTTCAACTGAGGCTGGCGTTGAACATCTAGCTATTCAACTGCGTTCAATTGAACATCCGGGTTGAACGCCTCGTGGTGTTAGGGTTGCATATACACTCAGAAATGTCAACGCAGTGGCGGTGCCATTGCTCTCCCACAGTCCAAGCTAAGTAGTGGTGTATGGGATACCTTCGTTGAGTGTATGACCACGCTCCAGCCCTTGGAGCTAGTGGCAAAGGATAAACGGCAGGCCTGGGAAAGCACAGAAACGGGACATAGAGCGACAGGTCAAAGAGTTGCAGGAACAAGTTAGCCGGCTCCAGCAGAAAAGGCGACAGTATTCCTGGCAACAGGCTGAAGGTATCATAACCGCAGAGGAACTGAAGGCGGCAGACAGGCAACTTAAGTCAGAGGAGAGCCTGCTAGGTGAACAACTGGACAGAATAGAGAAGTTTAGAGGCGAGCCGGAGCCCCTGGACAGTGCTGCTTTTAAGAAATTGGCCGAATATTGGACCGGTGAAATCGGTCATGAGTTAGCCCATGCCCCGGATGAGATGAGAGCCAGGTTTGCGGAGCTTTTCGACCTTTACGCAACCCTCAAACCTGAGGGTTCGGGAACAGGCTATCATTTTGATTTGTCGGCCAACATCCCTCTCGAAATGGAGGGCAATAAGCCTGGCGCATATGACATGGTGTTTACTCCTTCGAGAAGGGGATTAAGGGGGTGAGGTCGTCCATAAGTGGTAATGTGTGCTGAAGTAGCCATTGGTTCAGTAACTAACCAGACAGGACACTTAATGGTGGCTTCATAGCTGTTGAAAGAAGCAAGTCTGATTACCGGTATGGCACACCGGGCCGACGGGGTGTGCTTTCACCAGGATAGTATCGCTGTCACAGTCCTGCCATACCTCCTTTACTTTGAGATAGTTACCTGAGGTTTCCCCCTTGTGCCACATCTCCTGTCGGCTGCGACTGTAAAACCAGACATCCTCACCGGAGAGGGTTCGCCGCAAGGCTTCCTCATTCATGTAGCCCAGCATCAGCACCTCGCCGCTATCGGCATCCTGGATTATCGCCGGGATAAGCCCTTTTTCATCGAACTTTAGATTATTTACCAACTCTATCCCCCTTTATCCCCCTTCCCCTTATCAAGGGGAAGGGGGAGGTATTATGAAGAGAGGCTTCGCCTCTCTTTGACTCTCCACTAACCTTTCTTTCTAAAAGGAAAGTATGCTAGTTTAGGTCTGGAGTCCCCATCCAATCTAGCCAATCGTCGCTAAAGACTGTTTCAGGTTAATCTCGCCGCTGTAAA
Source organism: Dehalococcoidales bacterium (assembly GCA_016844285.1). The sequence continues at coordinate 13,397 of JAENIS010000015.1, read as the reverse complement.
GTGCCTTGCCGACGATGGCACCTTCAGCACCGAGCATTTTCAATATCTTGAGGTGGGTGATGGATGAAATGCCTCCGGCGGCAATCAGTGGTGCTCTGATTCCGTCCACCAGCTCGGCGATGGCGGTGAAGTTGGGTTCAGTCAGTGTTCCGTCACGGCTAGTATCGGTGTAGATGAAACGTTTTACCCCCAGCTTTTGCATCGCCCGGGCAAACTCGATGGCGGTTAGCTTGGTGTCTTGTTGCCAGCCATGTATCGTGACCAAGCCCTCCCTGGTATCGATGCCAACAATGATTGATTCACCATAGCGGCGGCAGGCCTCTTCCATCATCTGTGTGTTCTCTACCGCGGCGGTGCCCAGGATAACACGGTCGATGCCGATTTTGAGCAGTTGCTCGATTGTTTCCAACTGGCGGATGCCGCCGCCCAGTTGGATGGGCACCAGCATGACACTGGCAATCTCCTTGATAATGTCCAGATGGCAAAGCTCACCCCGGGCGGCACCATCGAGGTCAACGATGTGCAGCCGGGGGGCTCCCAGTGATTGCCACTTTAGCGCTACATCGACCGGCTCATCGGAGAAGATCGTCTCCTGATGATAGTCACCTTGATACAGGCGGACGCACTTTCCATCTCTTAAGTCTATGGCTGGAATTATTTCTATGGGAATCTACCTCCTTAATTTCCCGAGGCTGTTTACCAACCTATCCCCCTGGCCCCCTTCACTTCTGAAGAGCTTCGTATCAAAATTGATTTCCTCCATGTCACCCTGAGCGTAGCGAAGGGTCTCGGGGTGGTGGGAATTATTGGTTTACCGCCAGCCCCATGCCCAGATTCTTCGTCGCTTCGCTCCTCAGAATGACATTTGATACAAGACCCTTCTGAAGGGGAGAGGGATAAAGGGTGAGGGGTTAGCAAACAATCTTATATTCCAATATCTCACCGAAGCGTTTAGAGATTGATATTAGAATACTTGCGCCAGGGTCGGGCCCGGTGTGCTCGTTGCCACTTATTCTCCAGAATGTCCAGGGCTCTATTGATCATCTTCCTGGTATCACTGGGCATGATGATATCATCCACACAGCCTCGTTCAGCGGCAGGATAGGGATTCTCGTAAAGGTCGCTATATTCCTTGATTCTCTTGGCTCTGGTTTCTTCAGGGTTAGCCGAATCTCTTATCTCACGGGAGAAGAGGACACTGGCAGCGCTATCCGCCCCGACAATAGTGATACGGGCGGTCGGCCAGGCGAAGACAAAATCGGCACCAATCGTCTTATCCAGCATACCGTAGTGGGCACCGGCGTAGGATTTCCTCAGCATGATTGAAATCAGCGGCACGGTGGCATCCGCCCAGGCGAAGAGCAGCTTGGCACCGTGGCGCAGTATGCCTTTCCAATCCTGTTCCGAGCCTATCATATATCCGGGGCAGTCGCCCAGAGCGACCACGGGAATGTTGAACAGGTCGCAAAAGCGGATGAAGCGTGCTCCCTTGTCGGCGGCATCGGTATCGATGACGCCGGAGGCACGCATTGGCTGATTGGCGAAGATACCCGTTGTCCGTCCGTTGAAGCGGGCAAAACCGGTGATGACAGTGGTGGCATGAAGCCCGAGCGACTCAAAGAAAAAGCCATCATCGACTATCGCCGTGATTACCTTCTTCATGTCATAGGGTTGAGTTGGCCGGTCCGGGATGATGGTATTCAATTCGAGTGAGACCCTTTCGGGGTCGTCCTTCGTCTCGGGGCGGGGTGGTTTTTCCCGGTTATTATCGGGGAGAAAAGAGAGCAGTGTCTTACATTTGTCCATCGCATCCTTGTCATCCTCAGCGACGATATGGGTGCAGCCTGATTTAATGGCGTGAGCTTTGTAACCGGAAAGCTCCTCAAGGCTAATCTTCTCTCCCAGTTGCGTCTCCACAAAAGCCGGACCGGCAATGCCCATAAAGCCGGTCTTCTTGCATTGAATAATAAAGTCCTGCATTATCGGATGGTAGGCCTGTCCGCCGAGACAGGGGCCCATCAGCAGGGCAATTTGCGGGACGATGCCTGAGGCCATGATTTGCGACCGGAAGGTCAAGCCATAAGCTTCGAGGGTATCTATCCCTTCCTGGAGTCGAGCACCAGCCGAGTCGTTCATACCAACAAATGGCCAGCCGTTCTCCTTGGCAAAGGTCAGGGCTTCAGCCAGCTTCTTGCCGTGGTATTCACCGAAAGTGCCGGCCAGAGCCATATAATCCTCCGCCATAGCCACGACATGGCGGCCGTTAACCTTGCCGAAACCGGTGATAATCCCTTCGGCCGGTACTTCCCTTTTGTCCATACCAAAAGCAGTCGTTCGGTGTTTGATGAAGAGTCCTATCTCGGTGAAGGTGCCGGCATCAAAGAAGTAGGCTATCCTTTCCCGTGCCGTCCATTGACCCCCTTTGTGACGTTTTTCGATTTCGGCCGGGGGTGCCATTTGCTCTATCTTTTGCCGCCGCCTCTGGTACTCCTCGATCAGTTCTTTACTTGTTGCCATGACTATGACCCTCCTCTGGCTGTGCTCGACAATATGACCGGTTTGGCCATTTTGCCTAGACAAGCCTCATTCTTTGCTTAACTTCTCTGAGTGTCTCCCTGGCGATGACGCGGGCTCGTTGCGCCCCGTCAGCCAGCACATTGGTGATATATTCCGGTTTAGCCGCCAGAGCCGCTCGCCGTTCCCGCAGGGGGGTAAGCAGAGCATTAATTTCCTGAGCCAGGAGCATCTTACAGTCCACACAGCCGAACTCCGCGGAGCGGCACTCACCGGCAATACGCTCTACCTGTGACGGATTAAAATGGTGGTGCAGCCGGTGGACGTTGCATATTTCCGGATGCCCCGGGTCAGTGCGATAGCGGCGGGCGGGGTCAGTAACCGCAGTCCTGACCCGCTCAATCGTTCCCTGGGGGGTGAGAGCAAGCTCAATATCGTTACCCAGTTGCTTACTCATCTTGTCTTTCCCGTCCAGCCCTAGTATCAAGGGGGCGATAGTGAGTTTGGCTTCGGGTTCGGGGAAGGTATTACCAAAGAGGCCGTTGAAGCGGCGGACAATCTCTCTGGCCAGCTCCAGATGAGGCAACTGGTCTTCACCCACCGGCACGGCCTCGGCTTTGTAAAGGACAATGTCGGCTGTCATCAGCACCGGGTAGCCAACCAGGCCGTAGTTGACATTATGCGGCTGGATTTTTACCTTATCCTTAAAGGTAGGCACGCGTAGCAGCCAGCTCAGGGGGGTAATCATGCCCAAGAAGGTAGATAGTTCCATCACTTCGGGAACATGAGACTGGACAAAAATGATGCTTCTCTCCGGGTCAATACCGGCCGCTATCCAATCCAGTGCCAGATTGTGGATATTTGGTTGTAGCTGGCTCGTGTCTTCCAGAGAGGTTAAAGCATGGATGTCAACGATGCAGTAGACGCAGTCGTACTCATCCTGAAGTTTCACATAGTTCTGGATAGCCCCCAGGTAGTTGCCGATATGTTGCCGGCCGGTGGGCCTTGCCCCGGAAAAAGCTCGTTTTCTCATCTAGTAACAAAGTGTAGCATAAAGACGGGCAGGCAACAAGCGACATGCTAAGATGGTTTATTAACCTCACTCCCTTCAAACACCGGTTCGGAATGCTTACAATGTGGGCTGCCGAGGAAATATGAAGAGCCACGCTACTATCTTGAAGCAAATAGGGTGTTGAAGAGGGGCTTCGCCTCTCTTCATAAAATTACTGCCCCTTAACAAGAGGAAGGGGATTGGATGCAATTGATGCCATCTCCCGCTTTCCGGAACCTCTTCGCCTTGTCTTTGTGAGGTCTCTTGCCAAGCCATCAAGGTGGCGCAACGTCTAAAGTATAACCGATTGTCAAGCTGATGATACGCCAAATCCCAGCCAGGGACTTGGGCGAGATGATCCGAAGGGTGACGACTCCAGCCTATGTTATCAGGGCTGGCCAGACAGCGGCGTATCAATACGCCCTGTTCGAGGGGGACTGGACTTTGATGCTGGAAAGCCAAGGCGTTGTTCAGGCATCGGATGCAGAAATACAGCGTGCGATAGATGTCTCTTCAAAGGTGATTCCAGCGCGGTGATACGCAGGCACGGTCTAAAGACCGTGCCTGCGTATGGCTCAGGTTCAACCGTTCATTCAGAGCTTCGGACTTTATTATTTACCCCTATGCACGGCGGTATGAACATAAGCGCCAAAAAAGGGAGCTGTAGCGGGGATATCAAGATCTACCCGGGACGATAGAGCCACCATCAGTGGCCCGTAGCCAATCACGTCGTAGACGTAGCTATCGGCGGCCGTTTTTAGTACCTTGGTCACCAGTTCGGCTCTTTTGGCTGAATCAATCTCAGTAGTGGCTGCGTCTATGAGCTTGTCTACCTCAGGGAAACCCGGTGTAAAAAGGTAATTGTTACCCAGGGAATGGTACGCAGTGCGCAGCGTTGCGGTGGCCACCGGGCCAGAACCGATACCAATAATGGCTGCCTGCCCAATTATTTCCGGCGACTTTAGACCGTAGAGTTTAGTCCTGAATGCTGGCCAGTCCATGGGAACTATCTCAGCTTTGACGCCGATTTTGAGCCAGTAGCCCTGGATGATGGGAGCAAGTTTGGGCAGATAGGGAGCCGAGCTCATCGGGTAAGAATACAAACGGATGTTGAAACCTGTCGGATAGCCAGCCTCCTTCAGAAGCCTTTTTGCCTCCTCCGGGTCATAGCGGTAAAGCTTGGATGCATAATCTTTCCAATAAGCTTGGTCAATGTCTGCGGACAACTCTGAAGCGCCCGCAGGTCCGGTGGGAGGTCTGGCCTTACCATAGAAGAAAGTCTGTCTGATCTCCTCCCCATTGACCGCAAGCGAAAGTGCCTGGCGTACCCTGAGGTCCGCCGCCGGCATACCGCTTGCCCGGGGGTCATAGGGACCAACAAAGAAAACTGACGCCTGGTCAGCGACGAAAGTAAGTGTCTTGAAGCCTGATGCCTCCAACTCGGCTGCCGCTTCAAAGCCAACATCAATGATATCTACCGCCCCGGTCTTAAACATCGCCACACGAGTGGGTTCTTCCGGTATCAGTATCGTTGTCAGCTTTTTGAAGGCGGGAACCTGGCCCCAGTACTTATCCCACGCTTCATATTCAATAAGGTCACCAGAGACATGGCGAACGAACTTAAAGGGGCCGGAACCCACCAGGTTACGCCTGTAATATTCCACCCCATTCTTCTCAATATAGTCCTTAGGCATCGCAAAACCCTGGGTACAATAGAGGGTATGGTAATAAGGCAGATATGGTTGTGCCCCCTTGGTATAAACCCGGACACCATAGTCATCCACCTTTTCTACCCGCTCGACCGAGCTTCTCAGGTGACCGTAGAAACCATCATTTGAGGCATACCTCTCGATGCTGAACTTCACGTCATCCGCCGTCAGGTCTTCCCCATTACTAAACTTAATTCCTTTGCGAATGTTGTAAACCCAGGAGAGACCATTGGGAGCCATCTCCCATTTTTCGAGAATGCTCGGGGCGGGCTTACCGTTATTATCCAGCTTGATGAGGGAGTCAAACATGGGATGAACCAGGTTAGAAGCGACACTTTGAGCGGCAAGTATGGGGTCAAAGTTCTCGTTGCCAAAACTGGTTACGGCCGCAGTTAATTCCCCATAAGGTCCAGTTGGGGCGATTGGTTTAGGCGTCGGCATGGGTGCGGGCGCAGGACCAGGAGTTGGTCCCGGGCTCGGTGTTGGGGTAGGTGCCGGTGCCACTTTGGCACAACCAGCCAGCAATAAGACCAGAACCAGCCCCAGTGTTACCAACAATTTAGCTTGCTTTGGTACGCTCATTTCCACCCCCTCATTTTTTATTTCCAAGTGAGCCGTTCAGGCTTTTTCACCGTTCACTTATCTGCTGTCTTATTCTTTACGGTGCCTATCAGTATTAAAAGTAAACTCTAGCCTTCAGGCATTCCAGCGAGGAACCAACCTTCGCCTGACATCACAAGCCAATCATCAAGCGGGGAATTTCCGGTCCTCCCCGTCCTCTGTTATGCAGTGTAACGACTTATCACTGCTCCGGATAAACAACACTGATTGCCCTCATGTCCTCTTCTGCTTTGCTCGCTAGGCTTCGATGACTACCTCGTCGCCATCCCATGATAACTTAATCTTCAAGTCTTCGTCCTCGGATATTTCCTTCACGTAGTCAAAGACTTCCTGCGCCCGCGGGTCCTGGCGCGTCAGCACCTCAGGCTCACGATTGGCATTGATGTAGGCCGGGATGAAGCCTACCTTCTGGATTTTCTTATCCTGAATTACCGCCTTGACCACCATCGTCCGGAAATGGTAGCCACGCCGGCGGTACCGTGAGTAAATCTGTGCGCTCGCCTTCACGTATCCAGGGTCCCAGGCTTCCAATCTACCCGCTCGATATGTTGGTGCAGAAGCAAGGCCATGCTCAATACAAAAATGATTGGTGCCGTAGAAGATGGTCTTGCCTTTGTATACCTCGATACCCTTGAGAATATGGGCATGGTGCTGGATAACAAGGTCAGCCCCGGCATCGATGGCAGCATAAGCGCCTTCCTTCTGACACGTGGCGATGACCACGGGAACATGGGTGACGCCAGTATGCTGACAGACTACCAGCACGTCCACCTGGGGTCTTAACCTTCTGATGTCTGCCTCCATCGCTTCCTTGTCCTCCGGGAATAGCTGGGTAATGACGACGGGTGGTGCGCCCGGCCGCGGGTCAATCGGTTGGTAGGCAGTGGTGGCCTGGAGAGGAGCACAACCAGGCACCTTGTCTGTGGCGGTGAGACCAGGAACAACGATGGTGAGATAAGAAAGAAAGCCCACCTTAGTCCCTTTCCTTTCCAGGATAGCCGGCTTTCTTGCTTCCTGGATATTCCTTCCCGCACCGACCACGGCAATGTTATTCTTCTTGAGAGCATCAAGGGTATCGTAGAAGGCTTCCCAGCCGTAGTCCATCGAGTGGTTACCGGCGAAGGACATCACGTCAAAGTCACCACCTTCTTTGGTAAGTGCCGAGATATTCTTGGCCCCTAACCGGCAGGGGGCATGATAGATGAAAACAGGCGTACCTCTATCGGACAAGGGGGACTCCAACTGTCCGAAGACGATATCCGCCTTACGGAAGATATCACCACAATGACGGAATATGGACGGTGGGTCATCACGGTTGGGGCTGACATCTCCGACGGCAACCAGGGTAATCGATTCCTTCTGCTTCTGGGTCACTTGTCTTCCTCCTTTATATTTTTTCTTTTGGTTAACTTAGCCTCTATTGCTAGACTAGAGGTCCGTTGCTAACTAGGTAGTAATAACTACCTCATTACCATCCCAGGAGAACTTGGTACCAAACCCAACGTCACGGGAGATGTCCTCTACATATCGGAATATGTCCTGCGCCCTGGGATCACTACGTACTAGAGGCTCGGGGTTAGACCACTCATCATCCAGCATAACCGGAATATATGAGACCTGTTGTATCCTTTTCCCGGATATAACACACTTCAAGATGAGTGACTTGCTCTGGTCGGCATGGCGTGGCCGATAAATCTTGGCCATGGTCTGCCCCCAGGATTTTAGTGATAAGCCCCTTACCTCGCCTTCTCTCTGACCTATGGCGTTCTCCATGGCAAAATTGGCCAGGCTATGCACAATGGTCTTCCCTTTATAGACCTCTATGCCCTTCAATATATGCGGATGAGTGCCCAATACAAGGTCAGCGCCGGCATCTATCGCCGCATGCCCGACCTCGAAACAGTAGTCAGGGATAACTGCGGGTGCGTTGTGTATCCCCCAATGGTCAGTCATTACCACGATGTCAGCTTGCTCCTTGGCTTTCTTGATGTCCTCGACCATATTCTGCAAATCTTCTTTATGGGCGAAGGTCAGAACCCTTGGTGGAGTCCCCGGCTGATATTCATACGGCTCATACACCGTATGTGCCCTCACCATCGCCGCACCGGGCTTGTCTTCCTCTGCCCTGCACCCAATTGGCCCCACTGATAAGTAACCCAGGAAAGCCACCTTCACGCCGTTTCGCTCTAGAATGGCTGGTTTCCTGGCTTCGCTGATATTGCGACCGGCACCACAAACGGCAATACCCATCGCCTCGAGACGCTCACGGCACTCGATAACAGCGTCTGTCCCCCAGTCCAGAGTATGGTTGGTGGCCAAAGTACACACATCGAAACCGGCCAGGGCAAGAGCAGGCATCCTGGATGGGTCATGATATGAAGCACCATGCTGAGCCATACCGGGAGAGCCCTTTTCGGCGTAGGTGCTCTCGCAATCAAAAAAGGCGATATCAGCCTCTTTCAGGATATGAGCAACTTTGGTAAAGCTCAGATGATAATCGCGGCGGACAACTCTAACGTCACCCACCGCCACGACGGTGACTGAATTCTTCTTTGCTTGAACCATGTGTACCCTCCTTCGTGAATTCCGGCTGAGTATTTGGGTACACCACCCATTTTAGCCAACTATACTACTCCGAAGGAATCATGTCAATATCCGCTCAAATGACTTGGCTCATTTGAGCATTGTTGACGGAGAAGACCGGTTACCTTAACCGTTTAGTCAGTACATTCGTACGATAAACGCACGCAATCTTGTTATTCTCTGATAGTTAACCAACAAAACACAAACTACTGGCAAATTTGCGCCAGGCTGAAAGAGATATAGATAGAGATATCTAAGTCAATCTGGCACTTAAAGTGAACTAATGGCGTTCATTCAATCCCAGAACATCAGATGTATTTTCACCGGTGGCTACCAAGGATGATGTTCTACCATTGTATTCAATTGTATTCAATCGCTGACGAGACTACGTGTCAACAGGGATTGTACCAATAATATGTTCTTGCTCCAGCTCAAGTACTTCTTCAGAAGTTAAGCCGATGATTTCCTTCAGCACATAATCATTGTGTTCGCCCAGAGTTGGAGCGTGACTACGCTTCGGTACTTCGGTTTCGCCTAGCTTCCAAAGCCGACCCGGGATAGTGCGCACACCAACCTCAGGTTGGTCAACAACCTCAAGGAAGCCTCTTTCTTTGGCATGAGGGTCATTGTAGATATCGGCACTATTTAATACTGCACCGGCGGCAATGCCCGCCTGCTGTAGCCGATGCATCACCTCAAACTTGGTCTGCTGAGCCGTCCAGCCCTTTATCAACTCATCAAGCTCATCCTGATTCTTTAGCCTTGCCAGCACATTGGCAAATCTCTCGTCATCAGCCAATTGTGGCATGCCCATGACTATAGTTAATCGTCGCCATTCTTCGTCAGAGGCTACGGAGAGTGTGACCCACTCATCCTTACCCTTACATGGATAGCAGCCCTGTGGGCTCATTGTTATATCCCGGTTGCCCAGCGAATGCCATATCCGACGATTCATCGTGTAATCCATAAATGCTTCGCCAATATGGGACATGCTTGGCTCAACCATCGAGACATCGACATATATTCCTTTTCCTGTCTTCTGATGATAGTAGAGAGCGAATATGATACCAAGGGCATTATTTAAGGCGCCGATAGAATCGCAATGGGTACTCGGACTGGTGGCAGTACTATCCCCATCCCCGTAATCGCGCAATCCAAAGAGCCCAGCCGCAGCATCAATCGTGCTCCCCATCGCCACTTGCTGAGCATAAAGACCAGTTCTACCAAAGCCAGTAGAAGACAGGAAAACAATGTTTGGATTTACTTTAACGACATCTTCATAGCTAAGACCTAATTTCTCAGCAACTCCTGCCGCTGAACTAATCAGAAAGACGTCACTGACCTTTATCAACCGCAGGCATGTTTGTAGTCCTTTAGGCTTGGTTAGATCGAGGGTTATGCCATACTTACCGAGATTTCTGGCAGTAAACTCTCCGTGGCGATTCCAATGCCTTTCCCCCAGTACGCCATCCGGATAACCAGCATAAAAGTGAGCAGGTCCAGAAGTTGGCGCCAGAGATATCCTCGTTGCTCCTCTGGTCTGATCTAGCCTGGTGATGGATTCTATCTTGATGACCTCGGCACCCAGGTCAGCCAGTAAAAGCCCGGCCCAGGGACCGACTCGTCCCTCCCCAATCTCAACCACTCTTATATTGGATAAGATAAACCCCTTGCGCATCAAACGACCTCCTCGCTACGGTTTAGATTACTCCGCATCTACTAAGCGTGCTAAGTTCCTCTGCAGAACACCCTAGAAGCCCACAATATATCTCTTTATTATGCTGTCCTAAAAGCGGTGCTGGCCTTCTGACCGCAAACCCGCCCTCTGACATCCTGAATTGCGCCCCGGGGTAGGTCAACTTTCCCGCTACCGGGTGCTCAATTTCGATAAAAAATCCGCGCTCTTTATACTGAGGATTGTTCATTACCTCTTCGGTATTATAGATTGGCGCTAGCGGGTATCTTGCCTTGCGTGCTGCCTCGAAGGCCTCCTCCTTGGTGTGCTCGATTAGCCATGTGTAGAGCAAAGGGAAAAAATCAAGGCTATTTTTTGCCACATTGTTGGCAGTGGAAAATCTTGGGTCCTTTCTCAATTCTGGCTGGCCAATCAGGTCAAAGAGGCGCGGCACCCAACGAGTTCCACCACCTCCTCCCTGTATAGCAACGTAACCATCCTTTACCGGATACGCACCCATAGGGTAAATGGTAGCGTTCTTAGCTACATTTCTACCACCTATTGTTCCGGAGTAACTATAGTCGATAATATTATTATTAACATCTCCCCGCATTACATCCAAAAGCGAGAGGTCAATGTATTCTCCTTCTCCCGTGATGGCGCTTCTTATCGCGGCGGCAACTGTAACCAAACAGGCTACCTTACCGGCAAAATATTGAAAGACGTTGAGTGCGTGCTTTAGTGGTTCTCTATCGGGATCCCCTGTTCGATGCATCTGCCCACTTAACGCATAGAGGGCGATTTCACTCGCCTTCCAGTCTCGATAAGGACCTGTCTGCCCAAAACTGGAGATAGAAGTCATTATCAGTCCTGGGTTTAGTTTTTTTAGTGTCTGGTAATCCAATCCCAAACCAGGCATGACATGTGGGCTGAAGCTCTCTACCAGGATATCCGATTTCTTAACCAGTTCTTTGAGGAAATCCACGCCTGTCTTCGTTTTCAAGTTTAGCGTAATCCCCTGCTTATTCGTGTTAAGGTATAAGAATAAGCCGCTTTTCTCGCGGTCGGGTATATCTCCTGGGAAAGGCCCAGCCTGCCTCGCCCCATCGCCCATTCCCGGCCTTTCAATCTTGATAACATCGGCACCATAATCCGCCATCAGCTTGGTGCAAAAAGGCCCGGCAATATAGTGGGTTAAATCAAGGACTTTTATACCGGTCAAAACTTGCTCAGACATTTCACTCTTACCTCAAACAAAAACCTTCTAACGTATGGCACCGCAAACGACACGGTGACCTAATTCTATCATACTTGGACCGGCAATGGAATCGGTTCGCCTTGACGGTTTTGTTCCATTTGAGTGTATCTCCCATATTTACTGTATCTTCCCTACCTTACGGACTAAATCAGTCCAGTTTTTTATCGGTAGCTTAATTCCTGCTACTTCGGCGGGTGTCCGCCCGTTTAGGCTCATGTGCGGTCTAAAGAAGTTATAGTGAATCAGGAAGCCATCCATCAGCAATTCGGCGGTATCGTATGATTTGAAACCTCGGATTATCTTGGTGCGCTCTTTAATGGTCGAATGAAACCTCTCAATCAGATTCGTGTTTATCTCGTGGGTAAGCCCGTGCACCTGAATATGTTTGGAGTCAGCGCCGAAGATACGCTCTATCCCATCAGGATACACGCCTAAGCTATCGGAGAGGATGAATCGTGGCGACTTCCCCGCTCTTTTTTGTGCGCGGTGCATCACTGTCTTAACATCATTGATAGTTCGGCTTTTGGAAAGGTGCGAGGCGAGTAAAAAGCGAGTCTTTTCGTCGATGACATCCCAAAACCATAGGTTGCCACTATCTACCTTTAAAACTGTCTCATCTACCACCCAGGTATCGGAAACTTGTGGCTTGAGTGATTCCAGCAGGTTTATGCCTTCTTTGGCGTATTTCACCAGCCACCGGTAAACAGTAGAGCGAGATACGGGATTGTGAAAGGTCTCATCCAACCGGCGGGCTACGTCACTGAGGGAAAGCCCATCGTAGTATAAGGCAATGGCGGTGCCGATTTGCTCAACGGTAGTCTGCATACCATAGGGAGCGTCTTTGTTGCTGAACTTCCGCCCGCACTTCCCGCAGAGGTATTCCTGAACGTCTTTGCGCGTGCCATACTTCTTGATGTCTTTCGACCCACACCACTTACACCGGATAGGCTCTGGTTCGGTGAAGTGGCGCTCCTCAAGGTGAGCTTTAGTTCTCAAAATCAGCTTCCCGGTATCAGGCTTTCGGACGGTGAGCTTCACGATATTCGGATTCGGGTTAGATTCTATCATTTTTTATTAGCCTCCCTACAGTATTTCCAAATCCCTGTATTGGTGACATACACAACGTAGGTATGAATACAGGGCTTGGCTAGCTTAGGGTCAGAGAGCACCTCAACCTTAACGAGTAAGTCAGAATCGGCCTCCACAGTAGCGGTGCGCTGTAATGAACCACTCGGAGACATAATCTCTTGCAGTTTGCCCTTATTTCCGTTTAGGTCTTGGTGACCAATAGTCTTAGTGATTAAAAGTCTACCTCTACCCCGTTTGTCAGGAATCAAAGTGCAGATTTTGGCGTTTGGTTCATTATTGTTGTTTAGCCACATAGCGTCGTATGCGCCGTCCATCTTTGGATTGAGCGTTACATTTTGCCACTGAAGTATCTGTGCTTGAAAATCACCCTTTCCATGCCCACTGTTCTTAACGTCTAGACAGAGGCTGTTACCATCGCATATCACTTCGACTTCGGCGTCAGGATGCGTATTTTCATGCTGCCTAAGTTCATTTGTTATTCGCTCTCGCTCCATTCTAACTTTGTGAAATGCCAAAAACTGAGCAATTACTATTCCCAATATACCACTTGTCCACAATGCCCAATTTGGTATATTAGGAACTTTATCTCCAAGTTTAACAACGTAGTCAATGGTGGGTAAAATAACGCCTAACACCATAACCCACCACCAATAGAGCACGGCAAAGAAGTATGCTCCGATTGAATTAAGCATTGAATTAAGCATTGCCTTATCCCCCTTACCCAGGGGCACACCCTATTCATCTTGTGTCCCCTTTGGTAAGGAGATTATACCAGTTACACCCCGATGGAACAATACCATGGTGACTCTGTCCTTGACAAGGCATAACCTTTACCTTCAGTATAGATGGATATACCTGTAGCAAAACAGTGATGCCATGTTCGTGCCGTGGTAACAT
>JAENIS010000074.1 GCA_016844285.1 Dehalococcoidales bacterium | reverse complement strand
TAAATCTCTTCCCTTTCTGACCCATGACTTGAGGATGAAGAACAGGGCGGCAGCACCCATGGCAACTACGACGAAGGGTAGAATCCAGGCGACAAGGTTAAACCCCTTTTTGGCGGGAGAAGCCAGCATCTTCTCGCCGTACTGCTTAACAAAGTAATCGACTATTTGGCCCTTGCTCTGTCCCTGGTCCATCAACTCGGTAATTTTAGCCCTTATCTGGTTGGCCGTCTCGCAGTCGCACACATCCACTATCATGGTGCAGCCGCACTGGCACATCAACTCCTTCTGAATGTCTTTAGAGGATATTGCATAGGCAGGAGTCGCCGACAACACAATGATCAGCAGCGCGATCGATAGAAACTTCAACCCCCTAAGCTTCATACACCGACTCCCGTACTGCGACCCTGGCTTCGGCCAGTATTATCGCCTCTCTCTTCGCCTCTCTCGCATCGGGCCAGAAGGCAATCGTCGTACCCATTATTAGCACCAGTCCCCCTCCCAGCCTGTCAGAATTGTGTAAAGGTCGCCCGTTAATGTAGTTCTTATCGACACTTCGCTCGTGCCGTTTTCATCTTTTCCCTGGAATGTCTTGGCATGGGTAAGCACCGTCAGCTTCTGCTGGTTGCCGTCGTATACATCAAGTGTAGCGGTAATTACCTCACGGTTCACTGTGGGGAAATAGTCAAGTCCCCGGTATACCAGTGTGAAGTCTTCAATCTGGGCCGATTCTCCTGCCGATAAGGTGACTTCTTTTTCCACCTGGTAGGCCTGTGAGGCGATAATCCCAATGGCCATCATTATTATCCCCAGGTGGACGATATAGCCGCCGTAGCGCGGCTTGTTACCCCATACGAGGCTTGTAAGAGACGATGGGTAGTTACGCCCTGAAGTGCGGTGTCGCGCCAAGACGCCTCGGGCTATTTCTAGAAGTATGGTGAACACTACGAAGGTAGTAAGTCCGAGTCCCAGGAGCACGGCTGGTTCGCGGACGCCGAATACGAATAGGGCCATTACACCGGTTATGGCAATCGCAAAGGGATACAGGAAGTTTCTCAGCATGTTGTCACGGGAGGCCCGGCGCCATCCGATTAGGGGACAAATGCCCATGAGTGTAATGAGTCCCAGGAACAGTGGTCCGGTTATAGCCTTGAAGTAGGGGGGACCCACGGTAATTTTTACACCTCGAACAGCCTCTGAAATGAGGGGAAACACTGTGCCCAAAAAGATAGCAAAGGCCGCCCCTACCAGAATCACGTTATTGAACAGGAAACCGCTTTCCCGCGACAAGAGAGAATCGAGCTCGTCTTCGCTCTTAAGCTGAGGGGCACGGTACCATATAAGCCCCAGCGAGCCAACAATTATGACCAGCATAAGCCCTACGAACATTGGGCCAAGGTTCGACTCTCCAAAGGAATGCACAGATGAAAGGACGCCGCTCCTAGTCAGAAAGGTGCCGAAGACGGTGAGGACAAACGTAGTTACAATCAAGCCCACATTCCAAATTTTTAACATACCGCGGCGTTGCTGTATCATAACAGAGTGCAGGTAGGCCGTACCCACCAGCCAGGGCATGAATGAGGCGCTTTCCACCGGGTCCCAGCCCCAGTAGCCACCCCAACCCAGCTCGTTATAAGCCCACCATGCCCCTACCAGGTTGCCCAAGCTCAGGAAGAGCCAGGCAAAAAGTGTCCAGCGGCGGGTACTCTTTATCCACTGGTCGCCCAGCCTGCCTGTTATCAGGGCAGCAATGCAGAAGGCAAAGGGAATTGTAAAGCCTACGTAGCCTAAGTAAAGCGTGGTGGGGTGATAGAACATGCCCGGGTTGGTCAGCATGGGGTTAAGGCCGTTACCGTCTGGCGGTACGGCAACCGACCTGGTGAATGGTGAGCTGGCAAAGTTCAATATCCAGAGAAAAAAAGCCTCGACCGCAACTATGACGAGCAAGGCATATGGCGCCAGGTCGGTATTCCGCTTCCTGGTCTGGAACACCACTACTGCTCCGAAGATGGCTAACGTCCACACCCAGAGCAGCAGCGAACCTGATTGCCCGGCCCAAAAGGCTGATATCGTGTAGAAGGTACTGAGCCCGCGCGAACTGTACTGGTAGACGTAGCTCACCTGGAAGTCACGAGTCAGGAATGCGTACCACAGTGCCGCTGAGGCGATAGTAACTAGTCCGCACACCACTAATATGCCCCACCGGCCGCTCGTCATAAGCTCGGCTCTGCCGCGCCGGGCACCAATAATGATTGCTATGCCCGAATATACTGCGATAAGCAGTGCGATAACCAGGGCAATTTCTCCAATTTGTGTCATACTAAAATATCTCCGTTCGTTATTCCACTGCTGTCATTTCAGCGTAATCGCTATCAGTCAGAGCCAACCGCTCTTGCGCCGCAGACGTGACAGAAAGCGGCTTCCGTAGCAAGTTTTGTGCCGCATTTGCTGCAGAAGACTGCCTCGGTGCTTACCTGGTCGGGTTTCGCGGGCTTGGTGGCTCTGGACGGTAATGTCCTGGTGAGGTTGGCTGTGGGCTGCCGAAGCTCAGTCTGCGACTCTGCACGCTGTACTCCCGCACGCCTCGTCTCGATCCTTGCCGCCCTCCTGGACTGAGCCATCCGCACCGGTGCCGGGACTCGTCTTCGTCTGAGCAGGAAGAATCCGATGGCAGCAACTACCAGGAGTGCAGCGCCGGTACCGATAAAGTTGAATTCATAGTTACCACCAGTACTAGCAGTTCCGCTAGTCGTTTTCTTAGCCACAGAGGGCTTGTTATCTGGTTTACTATAAGAAGCATCGACGCTTATCGTCTGGCCCGGAGCAACATTGTTGAACACGTAGTGGTAGTATTTAATCCCCATGGCGTCCGATGTGGCTGAGGCATAAGGCTGAGCCAGCTTGAAATCAGTCGCCCTCAATGGCTGTTGCACCTCAAGTTCCAGGGAGTCAACGGCATAGGGGGAAACGTAGTTAAAGCTGAATGATTTGTCCGTTTGCGTCTTGATGCCGTCCCAGTAGTATTCCAGATAGTAGGTGGGTATTGGTAGCGTGTAAGAAACAGAAAGGGCATCCGCCCCGGTTACTGTATCATAAAGCTGGCATAGGTGCTCGTCATCGGGTGGTTTCAGGGCGCAGACCATAGCCATTTCCGAACCCAACGGCGCCGGGAATTTCACCGGCTGGGGAAACACAGAAGCATCCTTAAACTCACCCTGGTATGTCACCATTACGCGTGGGTCGTCGTATTCCGGCCACACCTGCACCTTCATAGTCTTTATAGTCGGCGGACTGTTCGATGCGCCCATAGCCGGCGAGGCATTAAGAGCCATTGCCAACAGTAACCCCAGGATAACAAAAGCCCGAATTAATGCACCTATCTTTTTCACGTTCGTCTCCTGAATAAAGTACAAGAAACTACCAATTCCTTGACTATTTAATCAGGCCAAGCTTAACGCAGTATTAGGGGACTCTTGGAATTGGATTAGAAATTGCAAAAAGGATGCAGGTGAACTAAGAAATTAGTGGCTACGGCTTTGGGGAGGCATTCTGAGGAGACGACGCTTTCAGCGGCAAGAATACTCTGAACCGGCTGCCTTTGCCCGGTTCACTTTCGGCCCAGACTCTGCCCTGGTGTGCCAGCACCAGGTGTTTGACAATAGCCAATCCCAAACCAGTGCCGCCCTCGCTGCGGGAACGGGAATCGCTCACCCTGTAAAAACGCTCGAAGATATGCGGCAGGTGCTCGACGGCGATGCCCTCACCGGTATCTACCACCGAAATCAATATGCCTCTTTGATTATCTGCGGATGGCGTGGCGGCTTTTACTGAAACCGTTATGATACCGCCGGGAGGCGTGTGATGAATGGCGTTAGTCAGCAGATTGGCAACCACCTGCTCGATGCGCATATGGTCGATTTCAATCGTGGACAGGTTATCCTCGGCTTCGAGCTTGAGAGATATGCCTTTATCTCGCGCGGTCAGTTCTACCTGTTCAAGCTTACCTCGAACGAGTCTGACAATATCATCCGGGGCCAGTTCCAGCTTCAATTGTCCGGCTTCGGCCAGAGACAGCTCACGCAGGTCGCCGATTAACCGGGTGAGCAAGGCTGTCTGCTCTTTTATGGTGGCCAGGTGCTCGCGGTCCGGCGCGAAGACCCCGTCCAGCATACCGTCTACCGTACCTTCGACAATCGTAAGCGGGGTGCGTAACTCGTGGGCAATATCGGCGGTCATTCTCCGTCTTGATTGCTCACTGGCAGCGAGGTTGGCGGCCATAGTATTGAAGGTTTTCACCAGTTCACCGACCTCGTCCCCGGATTCTGCTTTCACCCGGTAAGCCAGATTACCCTGGCTTATCTCCCGGGCGCCTCTGGTTAAGGCACGGACCGGACTTGTAATTTGCCGGGTGAGAAACAGTCCTACCAGCAGGGCGATGGCTGCCGCCACCAGTCCGGTAATCCACAGTGAACGGTTGACCCGGCTGAGAAAGTCCGCCTCGGCGGTATTCGTACCTGTCGGAATGGGTTGGCCGCCCATCATGGTAATCATGCCACCCATCATCCCACCAGTCCCAGAATACAGAAAATAGAAGGTGCCGATTTGCTTCTCGGACAGCATCACAGGTGTGCCATAACCGGCAATCCCCAGTTTGTTAACGGTATCTCCCAGCGCGTTTCCGTCGGTGTCGCCGACGATGATTCCGCTAATATCGGCCACTATAAGGCGGTCGCCATTCATTCTCAGCAAGCCGGGCAATACGCCCTGCACGCCGTTCCAGTTCCCCTGACGGGAATAAAAACCGCTCAGGCTGTCCCCGACACCGGAGGCGTGCATGGTATTACCCTGTATGACGTAATTGCGGAACTCGCGGGCAGTACTCAGGTTAGTAAGGTAGGCCATCAACCCGACGGACACTATCACGATAAGCAGGAGGGCACCGCCAAGTTTCCAGCTCAGGCTACGCATCGGCAGTCTCCGGCACCTTGTAACCCACTCCATGGACGGTGATTACATACCGTGGTCGGCTGGCATTGGGTTCAATCTTCTTGCGCAGGTTCTTGATATGGCTATCTATGGTCCTCTCGTAGCCCTCATAAGCGACCCCCTGGACTGTGTCCAGAAGCTGCATACGGCTGAACACCCGGCCCGGGTTTTTCGCCAGCGTAGCAAGCAGATCGAACTCCATCGGGGTGAGTTCAATACTTTCACCATGCCGGCGTACATCCCTCTTCTCCAGGTTGATAAGGAGGTCGGCCAGTTTCAACACCGGTTGTGTTGCAGATCTGGTGGTAGTGCGTCTCAGCACCGCCTTTACCCGCGAAACGAGTTCCTTAGGGTCGAATGGCTTAGTCACATAGTCGTCTGCGCCGAGTTCCAGTCCAACAATTTTGTCGGTAACATCATCACGGGCCGTCAGCATAATGACTGGAATATTTGATTCAGCACGCAGGGCCCGGCAGACGTCCCAGCCGCTTACCTGCGGCAGCATCAAGTCAAGGATTACCAGGTCAGGAGATTGCTGCTTCGCTGCCGCCAGAGCCGCTTTGCCGTCATAGGCAGCGCTCACCTCGTAACCTTCTCTTTCCATGTAGGCTTTCACGATTTCAACTATTTTCTTTTCGTCATCTACAACAAGTATTTTAGTCATTTCAACCTAATGATAACACAGTCGATTAGCTTGATTGAAATAAGGAGAGGCAGATGATTATCTGCCTCTCCACTAATTTGCCGGGATTGGTCTAGTACCAGCGGCCCATCATACCTCCGCCACCACCAATGCCACTGTTACCACCCATCATGCCGCTATTGCCACCCATCATACCGCCATTGCCGCCACAACCTCCATAGTCAGCGTCATTTCCCTTGGCATTCACTAGCTGACGGACATGTTGCTCGGCTAGCTTGAGGTGACTGTCCATCTGCGTCTGGGTCCAGGTGCCATTAGTCACCTGCTCCTGCATATATTGCTTCATCTGGTCAAAGATGACCGATACCAGTTTGTCCTCGCTCACTCCCTTTGCAGCGGCGATTTCCACCAGACTCTTGCCTTGCTCTTGCTGTATCTCGATATCCTGGGGAGTCATCCCCAACAAGCTGGCGACAGCTTCGTAGTTACCATTAGCCACGGGACAACCCCATGCCTGGTAGTCGGCTTCGGTCCCAGTAGCTACCGGGGTCACGGCTGCTGCAACCGCCCGAGGTGCAGATGTACCGGGCGTATTCACCTTCTGGGCGGCAAATGCTGTGGTAGTTACTGCTGTAATCAGTATCGCAACCACACCCAATGCCACAATTATGAGCTTGTACTGTCTCTTCATTTTTTCTTCCTCCTCCGGTCCTTCAAAGGACCTTATACTAGTAGCATAGGGCAATAACGTGTAGAAATTATGGAGAAGGTGTGTGCCTTTAGTGATTTCTTGCTTTAATCAATACCGAACTCATGCACTCTGGACTACCATACTATACCATAGTATAGTATACTGAGAACAATAGGGACATCAAATAATGGGTTGGTTGTGAAAGATATGGCTAACGAAGTCGTCCGAAAACGGTATGACCGTAGAGCTCCCCTCTATGACCTTATGGAGGGTTTTGCCGAAATGCTTGGCTTAGGCAAATGGCGTAAGGTATTGTGGGGCAAAGTGGCCGCTGGCAGCATTCTTGAAGTCGGTGTGGGGACCGGCAAGAACTTTCCTTACTACCCCCCGGACACTGAAATAACTGCCATAGACTTTAGCGGAAAGATGCTCTCCCGCGCCCGTGATAAAGCTCGCAAGCAGGGTGTAAAAGTCCGACTACTGCCGATGGACGTGCAGAAGCTGGATTTCGAAGATAATACATTTGACGCCGTCGTGGCAACCTTCGTCTTCTGCTCAGTCCCCGACCCGCTCAAAGGTTTAGCGGAAGTGAAACGAGTCTGCAAAACTGGTGGTAAGGTTATTTTACTGGAGCATGTCCTGAGTGCTAGCCGGCCAATGGCCTGCTTAATGAACCTGGCCAATCCGGTTGTGGTCAGACTCATGGGAGCAAATATCAACCGCAGAACAGTGGAGAGTGTTACCATGAGTGGTTTGGTTGTAGAACGGGTCACTGACCTTGGGGCTGGAATATTAAAGCTGATTGAGGCGAGGAAGGCAAATGCGTATCCTGGTAGTTGATGATGATCCGGAAATACTGGGTCTCCTTAAGAGGGGACTCACGTATGAAGGTTATGTGGTAGAAACCGCCGCCGACGGCAACGAGGCTCTTGCCAAGGCCCGCGACCATGAACCAGACCTCGTCATACTTGATGTTATGATGCCGGGTATTGATGGTCTGGAGGTCAGCAAACGGCTACGTCAGGCCGGTGATGTGCCGATACTCATGCTTACTGCCAAAGGCAGCGTCACCGATATAGTCGCCGGTCTCGGTAGCGGTGCCGACGATTACCTGGTCAAACCATTCGCTTTTGACGAACTGCTGGCCAGAGTCAAAGCCCAACTCAGGCGGAGGCAAGTCGGGGAGGGAGAAGTGCTCAGATTCAGTGACCTCTCACTCAACACCGCCACCCGGGAAGTTAAGCGTGGCGACAACATCATCGCATTGACTGCTCAAGAGTTTGCTCTTCTGGAATTTTTCATGCGGAACCCCCGACAGGTGTTAAAGCGAGACCGGATATACGAGCGTGTCTGGGGTTACGACTTTGGCGGAGAGTCCAATGTAATCGAGGTCTATGTTCTCTACCTGCGCACAAAGCTTGAGGCTGGCGGTGGCCCCCGGCTGATTCATACCGTACGCGGTGTCGGCTACGTGCTGAAGGAGTAACCGGATGACGATTCGCTGGCGTCTGACACTATGGTTCTCCCTGATACTTTTTGCCATCCTTGTCCTATCCGGGGGAGTGTTGTATACCCTCTTGGGTAG
>JAENIS010000073.1 GCA_016844285.1 Dehalococcoidales bacterium | reverse complement strand
GCCTATCGAGATTGGAAATATTAATCCAGGGAGGGTATTTCACCATACCATCCCTTGTTTAGAGTGTTGAGATAATTATCGGTGTTTTTGTATCACGAATTTCAGGCAGACTTGCGGAACTTGCCCATGAAGTCCACTATCTTCTGTATGTCCTCAAGAGACACCGCGTTATATATCGAGAAGCGGATGCCCCCGACGGAGCGGTGGCCCTTAATGCCCAGGAAGCCTTCTTTCTTGGCCTCGGCAATGAATTTGTTCTCCAGGTCTTCAGTAGGCAGTCGTAAGGTAACGTTCATCATGCTCCGGCAGTCCTTCTCGGCGGGACCTTTATAGAAATCCGGAGCGGCGTCGATGGCGCTATACAGCAAATCCTTCTTGGCCATGTTGATTTTCTCCATTCCTGCCAGACCGCCCTTGCTCTTGAGCCACTCCAATACCAGCTTCATGATATACACTCCGAATACCGGAGGCGTGTTGTATAGCGATTTATTGTCCGCAAAGGTCTTGTAGCTTAACATGGTCGGAAGGCCTTTTTTGGCCTTCGCCAGAAAATCATTACGGATGACGACCAGTGTCACACCCGCCACGCCGAGGTTTTTCTGTGCTCCGGCGTAAATCAGGGAAAACTTCTTGAAATCCAGCCGCCGTGAGGCGATATCCGAAGACATATCGGCTACCAGCGGAACCTTGCCGGTATTCGGAAACTCCTGGAACTGGGTCCCTTCGATAGTGTTGTTCGAGCAGACATGGAGATAAGCCACATCCTCCGGGTACTTAATCTCGCTCATCTTCGGCACCCGGCGATACTTCAGCTCTTTGGAGGAAAACGCCACGTGCGCTTTGGCCACAATCTGGCATTCCTTCAGGGCTTTGGAAGCAAATTCGCCAGTGTCCACGTAAGCGGCCATCTGGGCATCGCCGATAAAGTTCATTGGTATCAGGTCGAACTGAGTGGATGCGCCGCCGCCCAGGAATAGCACCTGGTAATCAGTGCCAAGTCCGAGTAGTTCATGTACCAGCGCGATTGCCTGGTCATTAACCGCTTCGAATTCTTTTTCGCGAT
Source organism: Dehalococcoidales bacterium (assembly GCA_016844285.1). Next base: position 6,369 of record JAENIS010000073.1, on the reverse strand, counting down.
GGGAGCTTTCCATGATTGATATTCCGCTGCCCTGGTAATCAAGGACCTCTCCCTGCACAATCTTAAGAACTTCCAGCGGCAGAGCCGCCGGGCCGGGATTAAAATTGACGTTTCTTTTTACCATTTGTTCCCTCACCTGTATTATTTCCCGGTTGATTCGCTGGCAGTACATTCCGGGATAGCAAAGACTAATAGGATACAATGGGTCGTTCTCATCTCTTTTAGACATCTGTACCGTACATAGGCGCTTTAGAACAGCCTATTTAATTCCAAAATAGCGCTGGTTTGACAACGACTGCTTATGCCTATTATGCAGCAAGTGCTAAAATACGTCAAGATAGCACATGAAGCGAGTAAAAATATAAAATCCGAAAAAAGCAAGGCACATTATTATCCGCCTGATACACATGTTTGCAATACTATGGTTAAGCTGAGCGCTCTGGCTTGGAAGATTGCTGGAGAACTTGAAAAGACACAACCAAGACGCCAAGTTGAGTTCATCATCGCTTTGGGCCAAAGGGGGAACATTGACGACCACGTAAAGGAGGCGGTATGTTGGTAGAAAAAGAAAGACTTAGGCAGTGCATAGAGAGACTTGCCAACCGCCTGAAGCAGCATGAGCACTTAGTACAGCCTTACCGGTCCCTGATATCCCGAATGCCAGCTTAGGTCTCTTCCAGTTCGATGGAATCCTTTTGTCGAGGTGTGATAGAATCTTTAAGGTCAATTAACCGGACGACAGAGGAACCTGCTATTAATATGGCTCTTATCTTGTCCAACTAGGGGCATCCACCTCAGATTCGGAGATGCCATGCTTAGAGTTTTAAAGTAAACATGAGGCAAGGATGTTGCTTTTAGGGATGGGCAGAAAGTCGCGAAGGTATCAACAAAGTAATATAAGGCAATAAGCATTAACGATGAAGAAAACGTATATCCTGGTAGTGGACGACGAACCCAGCATAATTAGATTCCTCAGAGCCATTCTGGAAACCCAGGGTTACAATGTCCTTGCAGCGATAAATGGTGCTGAAGCTCTCCGGGTCTTTGAGATGGAACAGCCTTCCCTTGTAATTCTGGATATCATGATGCCAGAAATAGATGGTTTTGAAGTCTGCCGCCGGCTGCGAGAATGGTCACAAGTCCCAATTATCATGCTTAGCGCCAAAGCTGATGAAATAGACAAGGTGAAGTGTCTTAACCTTGGTGCTGATGATTACGTTATCAAGCCGTTTGGCGCCAGCGAATTAATAGCCCGAATAAAAGCGGTGCTGCGCCGTGGCGAGACTTCTGCGGGTGTACCCATGCAACCTTCCTTTATTAGCGGTAACTTAGAGGTGAACTTTGCTCAGAGACGGGTAGCTATTGCTGACAAAGAAGTTAAACTGACACCAACAGAATACGCTCTACTGAAGGAATTGGTCCTTAATGCCAATAAGGTTCTTGACCACACGTACCTGCTACATAAGGTCTGGGGGTCACAATACAAGGACGAAAGGGAATATCTGCATGTGTTCATCCGTCGCCTACGAGCTAAGCTCGAACGTGACCCGAGAAACCCAAAGTATATTGTGACTGTATCCGGCGTTGGCTACCAGTTTCAAGATAATCCCTGATGTAAAGACCAAGCATCAAGAAGAGACTAGAGTAATGGTACCTGAAAGGGTACCATTTTTTGTTGCTTAGAAATATTTAGAGAATGTTAAGAAATCCATCACCTATATTTAGCCGTTATTTCGTATCCCCGCTATACGCTGAAACCGTAAAGCAAAAGCAAGGGGGCGCAAGGATGCGAAACGATATCAAACGGTTTTTCTCCAGGATGTACATGGTTTTAGCGGTGTCACTTGCCATCATCGCATTATGCATCCTCTTCGGTTCAAGTGCTACTATAGGTAAAGCTACGTTTGAAACACAGTCCCCCACCAATACCAATACCGATACAAAGCTTAATACAGGCTTCAGCCCAACGGTTGAAGCCCGGCTAATCGAAACACGCATAACCCAATACGTTGAGAAGCCGGTAACTCAGGTCAAATATGTCGAGCGAGTCAAGATGATGCCCGTTGAGTTACGCGATTTCGATGACCCTGAAGGACTCAGGAAATGGCTAACCACCACAACTACAATCTACTTTAAACGGCCAGAGTTAGCAATAGATTGCGATGATTACGCTGTAACGTTACAGCGTAAGGCGTTGGCGGACGGATACATAATGTCCTTACAAGTTATCGAGCCTAATAGGTATAATCTCCTCTTCGAGCGCGGCAAAATACCGACTAATACTCTTCATGCCATCAATCTAGTTATAATCGGCAATGAAGCATACTATATTGAGCCTCAAACCGGCGAGATTGTCCTTGCCGCTCAGCTAGACTGATATTGGGAAAGTAATTTTTGTGGGCATCACAGACAGCTAAATGAAAAGGAGGAGTTGGTTAGTGTTTCTCGTTGAAGTAATACCAGAGGAAAATAGCCAGAGCAGTCACAAGAAGCGCCAGGAAAGCCCCGACGGAAACCAAATCAGTTTGTCTGGCTGCAGCCACGAGGCGAGTTCTATACTGCAATAAAGCCCAAAAGCAAAAGACACCAGCCGCCAAGATGATAATAGAACCAATCCAGGTTATTCGTTTTCTAGGCATTTTGTTCTCAAAGTACAACTGTGTAGATTGTATGCCGAAATCATATGATAAATCAAGCGGTTTGGCTGATATAGCAATCAGATAAACAGACTTAGCTTCAAATCCATCGCAAGCAGGATACGGCCTTTCTTGCCTGTCGCTCTAGTATCCTGTTAACTTCGACCCCAACTATCTGAGATATCGTTGTTGCGACCTTCGAACGACCAAGTATGTTACCAGCAGTCCCAATACTGCTATCGCAGCTACACCCAGGTCAATCAATAACCAATTGACCTGTGATTCGGCTGGCTCTATGACCATATTGGTTACCCTAAACTTCCCGGTGAGTCCGGACACCTTAATCTGATGCTCACCGGCAGCTAAGTTGGATATTTCAAATCGTAATGTCACGATACTCTGTGGTTCAACGGTTATCCCTTTGACTGCTCTGACTATGCCGTCAATGACCAGATATAATTCGTAACTGCCGGTAACGGCACCGTCGTTGGCGATGTCAACGCTGATAGAGACTGACTGTCCCAGACGAGCTTGTGCCGGATTTATCGCCAGGTTACTTACCTTAAAATGTGCTGGTAGTGGTGGCGGTGGTGGTGCCACTTCAGTCATGACCGCAAAATATGATGCATGGTATGCCACTCCTTTCGCCTTACCAAGCTCGAACAAAGCATCAGGTGGCGGTTCCAGTCGCATTAGACTCCCACCCTGACTAAAATTTACGATAAAGGGAGGAAGAGCATTCTCGGGCAGGTTCCCTGGGTCGTAGTTGATGGTGATGACAATATAGGGGTCAAAGTTGACGTGAGAAACCTTCATCCCATCACGATAACCGGTAATTTCATAAACCGGGCTGAGCGCGACTGTATTCTTGGGAACATCTACCAATTCTTCGATTCTTGGTTGTTCAGTTGCTTCTCCAACTGCACCCAACTCTACCCGCTCCAGTACCATCCCATCAGGACCAGTTATCCTGGTGCCTTTGTTTATATCAATCACAAAATCTCCGGCAGCAGCCGTCAGTGTGACCGTTTCCTGCACCGTCCCACCAGTATCAACTTTTATCCCATTCGTTTTGCCTTCGAGAGCGAACTGCAGCTCTTGAGGAGGGACAGGAGGTGTTTTAACTTCAGGCTCCACAAGTCCCGGAGGAATCCCCTCAAGGAGATAATTGATGGTAAAAGAGATGCCTTTACCCTGGACATCGTTACCCGTTTGATAGGGCAGTTCCCATTTCCAAACGAGGGTAGTCGTTTCACCTGCCCCCAGTGGGTTAACCCGGACGTAGTCACTGCCTGAAGATGACTGCGGGAAGGTTGTCATCGTCACCGGAAAGCTCAAGTTACTCCCTAGCCCTTGACCAGAGACACTAAGGAGCAGGTAGTCAGTAATCTTGCTGGAGCCTGTGGTACCAATGCTGACGAGGTTACTAACCCAGATAGTGACAAAACCATCCAGCCTACCGGCGTTTAACAAGTCCACCGTTTTGGTGCCGCTGTCCCCTGGCTTAATGCTAGTTATATTCCAGCCAGTAGTTCCTTCCCCACCCAGTTTGAGGTCTACTGGATTAGTATCAGCTTGTACCTTAATCGGGGAGTAGCCCGCCAGAACCAGCGCTATTATCCCAATTATCGTGAGTAAGACTATCTTAGGTCTTCTTAATACCATGGCATCTACACCCGCTTTTGCTCTTCGGAGCTGATGTCCCTCTTTTTCTTGACTAGCTCATGGCGGATGCTACTCAGGCACACCCAAATGATAATAAGCCCGGGTACAACCAGAGCTACCAACAGACCCGATACAGTTTTCAGAGGTATAATCGCATAGCCCAACAGCGGAAAATGAAAGGAAACCCTGCCTACCAAATCCCGGGCGGGGGTAATAAACGGGTCGGGAGTGTCATTGGCATCTCCTTTCGTCTGGAAAGAGAGTGGTGAGTTTCCTTGTATGCCAATGACACGGTGGCTGACCAGTCTGTCATCTCGTCCGTCCAAATGAAAGGTAATGATATCACCCACTGCCACGGCCTGCGGTTCCAGCAGATGAGTGGCGACGAGGTCGCCAGTCTTGAGTTGAGGCGCCATGCTGCCTGAGCGGAGACCATCAATACGCCAGCCAAAGTGGGGCAAGAGGTAGACACTGAAGCCGGCAAGCATGAGTAGGCATAGCAGTATGATGCTGAGGGTGTTTAAAAGTCTGCAAATTCCAGATTTCTTAATCACCATAGTAATACACTCTAACTTCTTGCAATATTGGTGTGCTAGTCTTTGGCCCATCGGGAGTCAAGGTAGCCCGCCACTGCTTGTATCTTCCCGAAGGAAGTCCCGTTATCACTGGTGATGTCCCCCCTACTGAGACCCACGCCGGAGTGCCCGCACTCGCTGTAAATGATGTATTTCGCGCTCTAACCTCAAAGGTAGTATTAGTACCGGATGGTAATGTCTTGTCCCAGGATAATCCATCCCATCTGGAGCTGGCAATAGTCGTGTCCAGGACCTGGGACGCGATGGTGCCGGAGGGGGGGTAAGACACGGCTTTGGCAAATATCACATCACGGTAGGGTGGCAGATGACTTACGCTATCGAATGAGAGCGTAACACTGTGAATATGGGGGTGAGAAGCTGCCGATGCATTCGCTGATGATGTGCTGGCATTTCCGTTGGCTGAAGAATTTGCGACGGGAGTCGTCAGGTTCGAATGTGTGTGATTAACTGCTCCACTGGTGGTACCATAGCTGGAGCCGCCCACAATGAATCTTGACTCGAAAGGTCCTCCCACACCACTGAGCACACTCCAACCTCCGGTAGGAGTGGCATCGAACATGCCAATCATGCCATAAGGAATTGTCGTGTCACTGTCCGCTTTGGCAAGTATCACCGTAATAAAAGGCGACTGGTTATCCACCGAGTCGGTTGGGGTAGCTACGGTATGAGTATGTGCACTTGTGGCTACTAGTGTCCTTGGCGTTGTCGTGCTGACTGCCTGGTAACTGGTTGAGGCGGCAAGGTTCGGAACCGTGTGAGTATGGTTGTTCGAACCTCCGGTAACATTTGTCGTAGCCGCTCCCCTGACGAAGAAATTATCCTGGGCTGAGTATCGCGTCCACCCTGCCGGTGGTGTGGTATCAAAGATGGCAATGGCTCCGGCCGGAATCACTGCCGCAACACCGCTGTAGCGGATGAACTTCAGGTCACGGTAACTGGGCAGGTTAGATGCCGAGGGAGTTGAGGCAGAAGACAAAGTATGGGTATGGTTGCCGGAAGCTCGGTTAGTCCCACTACCGGATACTGAGGTATTGGCTGATGGTCCACCGCTTGAGACCAAAGTTACGGTATGAGTGTGGCTGGCGGCACCGCCAATCCCGCTATAAGTAGCGGCGCCACGAGGGAACCTGGTATTAAAAGTAGTGATAACTGTCCAGCCGGTTGGTGCCGTGCCTCCGTCCCACAGCAAGATGAGGTTGCCTCCACCATTCCCACCCAGTACCAGACTTACGTCTCCGGGACTGGACAAGGTATTGACATTATCCGAAACGCCGGCTTCGAAGTCGGCCTGAGATGTCTGTGTCCACAGTGTGGAAGCCCAGACAGTAACATCATTGGCATTGGAGGTCTCCTGGTCATTGAAAGAGGCCGTCAGAGTGAAACCAAAGGTAAGCATTACCATCATTACTACCACAATTAGCGGGAGGATAAACCATTTCGAAAACCATCTGTGTTTCTTCATCCATCTTCAC
>JAENIS010000072.1 GCA_016844285.1 Dehalococcoidales bacterium | reverse complement strand
CCACCCGGGTAAACTTCTGAGCCACGTAATTGTCCTCATTGGTGTTCTTGGCTGAGGAGATAACGGCCACTTCGCCCTTACCGTAGCTGGATAATTTACTGGCAACCAGGTTCAGAGCCTCTTCCCAGGTGGTCTCGACAAACTGGCCATCCCGCTTTACCAGAGGAACGGTCAGACGCTGGTCGTGGTGAACGAACTCTTGAATACCGAAGCGCCCTTTGACGCAGAGTTGCCCCCGGTTTACCTCGTTATCAGTGCTGGGGCAGACTTCGATTATCCTATCTCCCTTAAGCTGGAGTTCCATCTGACAGCCGACTCCACAATAAGGGCAGGTAGTCAGCACGGTGCGCTCGGGCAAGCCTTCCCACTTTCGTTTCCGCTCAAGGAGAGCACCGGTGGGGCAAACATCGACACAGGCCCCGCAGAACTGGCAGCCTGATTCCTGCAAAGGCCGGTTGAAGGCCGTCCCGACCAAAGCCTGGCTGCCCCGTAAGGTGAAGGCGATGGTACCGGCTCCCCTGACTTCCTGGCAGACTCGAACGCAGCGTCCACAGAGAATACACAGGTTATAGTCCCGGTCAAAGAAGGGGTCTTCATGGTGTATCGGTAGCTCCCGGTAGGTATAGGGTAAGGTGACATTTTTCAGTTCGATATAGTCGAATACCTGCTGTAGCTCGCAGCGCCTGTTTTTGGCACAGGTCACGCAGCGCTCGGTGACATCCGGACTACGCAGACAGATATTGGTGGGTCCACATCGTTCTTTACGGTCGCAGGTGAGACAGGTATGAGGGTGCTCGGTCAGCATCAGCTCAAGAACACCCTGCCGGAACTGCTGAAGCTGTGGCGTTTTGGTCTTGACCACCATGCCATCAGCGGCAGGCGTGGTGCACGAGGTCGGCAAGCCGCGCATCTTCTCAATCTCCACGATGCACAGGCGGCAGGCTCCGTAGGGGGTTAAGGAGGGGTGGTAACATAGCGTTGGGATATAGATACCGGCGGCTTTAGCCGCGTCTAATACGGTCGCCCCCTGGCTGACTTCAACCTCTTTGTCGTCAATGGTTAGCTTTATGTTGGCCATGTTTCCCTCTCAATCACACCTTTGGAGGAACTCCTCTTAGATGACACCGATAAACAGCTTGTATCGTTAAACTAGCTCTTCGACAAAACCAGCCCGGAGGTCTTCGCTTGAACGGGTGGCAGTGGTACCGGGGGGATTTGTAGCCTGATACCACACTGAAAGCAACGCTTGGCCTCGGCGACCGCCAATGGCTCGTTCAGACCAAGTTCTACCTCATTAAAGTTACCCATCCGCTGCTTAATGGTGAGGCAGGGCATTTTTACTCGAATCCTGTCCGCGAAATCCTCCTCCCTCCCAACAGACATGCCAACCAGGCGCTCTTTGGTTAATTCCTCGTCAATAACTCCCTCGCCACCAAGATACTTATCAATGGAAACCGCTGCCTTTCTGCCGGCAGCAATCGCTTCTATGACTGAAGCCGGGCCACTAGCAACATCACCACCAGCCCAGACCCCCGGTGTACTGGTAGCTAATGTTTCAGAATCAACCTGAATCGTATTGCCTCTACCCGTCTTTAGATTGAATGCAGATGGAATCTCTGGTACCTGCCCGATAGCCCCTATTATTGCATCAAAGTCCGTAGAAAATTCACTCCCTTTAACAGGCACCGGGCGCCGTCGCCCACTGGCATCAGGTTCACCAAGTTCCATACGGTTACAGGTCAGGCTTAGTTGACCCTTTTGCTGATTGATACTGACCGGGGCGGTCAGGAAAACGATGTCAATACCTTCCTCAAGTGCCGCATCAACTTCCTCAGGACTGGCCGGCATCTCCACCCTGGTACGACGGTAGATAATCTGGACTTGCTTCGCCCCCAGGCGCAGGGCAGTGCGTGCACTATCGATGGCAACATTGCCGCCACCAATCACGGCGACTCTATCGCCCAACTTTACTTTTTCACCCAAACCTACATTTCTCAAGAAAGTGGCACCATCGACTACACCAGGGCTATCCTCACCCTGTATACCTAATCTCATACCGCCGTGAGCCCCCAGAGCCACAAAAATAGCCTGATAACCCTGCTTAAAGAGTCCATCGATAGATTCAATCCTGGTGTTTACCTTTAAATCAACCCCGGCACTCTTTATCACTTCAATCTCAGCATCCAGTACATCTTCAGGTAAGCGATAGGTGGGAATTCCGACACGCATCATTCCCCCGGGTTTGCTTAACGCTTCAAAAACAGTAACCGAATGCCCCAATTTAGCCAGATAATAGCCCGCAGTTAACCCGGCCGGTCCTGAGCCAACGATGGCTACCTTTCTACCAGTTGGCGGCAACTTCCTGGAAAACTGATGCCACTCACCGGTATCCTGGTCAGCCACAAAACGCTTCAGTTCCCGAATCGCGATGGGTTCATTCAGCTTGCCGCGCCGGCAGCCCTCCTCACAGGGGTGAATACAAACCCGCCCCAGCGCTGCAGGGAAAGGGACCTTTTCCCTGACGATGGCTAATGCCTCTTGATACTTACCTTTACCAATAAGGTCAACATAAAGAGGGACATTTATTTCCGCCGGGCAGGCATAGTGGCAAGGAACAACAATCGCCTCACGGTCAAGCTCTGGGTGCAACTTAGCCTCCCTATCCATTAAGGCTCCCGTAGGGCAAACATCGACACAGGCACCGCAGAACCTGCACCCCGATTCCTGCAAAGGCCGGTTGAAGGCCGTCCCGACCAAAGACTGGCTACCACGGAAGGTGAAGGCGATTGCCCCTACTTCCCTTACCTCCTGACATATTCTGACACACCGCCCGCAGAGAATACAAAGGTTATAGTCCCGGTCAAAGAAGGGGTCTTCCCGGTGTATCGGTAGCTCCCGGTAGGTATAGGGTAAGGTGACCTCTTTCGGCCCGATATAGTCGAATACTTGCTGTAGCTCACAATTCCTGTTTTTGGCACAGGTCACACAGCGCTCGGTGACATCCGGGCTGCGCAGGCAGATATTAGTGGGTCCACAACGTTCTTTGCGGTCGCAGGCAAGACAAATATGAGGATGCTCGGTTAGCATCAGCTCGAGAACACCCTCCCGAAACTGCTGAAGCTGGGGCGTTTTAGTCTTGACCACCATGCCGTCAGCGGCAGGCGTGGTGCATGAGGTCGGCAAGCCGCGCATCTTCTCAATCTCCACGATGCACAGGCGACAAGCTCCGTAGGGGGTTAAGGAGGGGTGGTAACATAACGTTGGGATATAGATACCGGCGGCTTGTGCCGCCTCTAGAACGGTCGCCCCCTGCCTGACTTCAACCTCTTTGTCGTCAATAGTCAGCTTTATGTTGGCCATGTTTCCCTCTAGACCTCAAAAAATATTTAGCTTTAAAGTGTGTCTCAAACCTTCGTACTTGGCGTCGCCTTCGATTTAGTCACCGGGATTGGCTCACTGGGCACGGCTATCTTCTGCCCGGAAACCTTCACCACCGCCTTGAACCGCTCGGGGCACATATCAAGGCAGGTACCGCACTTGATACATTTCTCCTGGTTAATCACGTGAATCAACCGCCGGTCACCAGCGATAGCATCAACCGGACAGTTTCTCTTGCAAATCATGCACCCTTCACATTTATCCGGGAGAATGTAGTAGTTCACCAGCGCGGTGCAAGCTAACGCCGGGCAACGCTTCTCATTGACATGAGCTTCGTATTCATCCCTGAAGTAGCGAAGCGTCGTCAGAACTGGATTAGATGCTGTCTGCCCTAGCCCGCATAGAGATGCGGATTTAACCAGCAGGGCAAGTTCCTCAAGATGTTCGATGTCGCCCGGCTGCCCCTCGCCCCGGGTGATGCGCTCGAGCATATGAAGCATCTGCTTGGTGCCGACACGGCAGGGCACGCACTTGCCGCAGGATTCGTCCTGAACGAAGGAAAGAAAGAACCTCGCCATATCCACCATGCAGGTTTCTTCGTCAACTACTACCATTCCTCCTGAACCCATAATAGAACCGGCCTGGGCTAAGGATTCGTAGTCTACGGTCAGGTCGAGCAAGCTGGCCGGCAAGCATCCCCCGGACGGACCTCCGGTTTGCACCGCCTTATACTGCTTACCGTTGGCAATGCCACCACCGATATCATAAATAACCTCTCTCAATTTGATACCGAGGGGTACTTCGATCAACCCGGTGCGGGTTATCTTGCCCGCCAGAGAAAAGGTTTTGGTCCCCCTGCTTTTCTCCGTACCAAAACCGGCATACCATGCGGCTCCCTTCTGCATGATTACCGCAGCATCGGCCCAGGTCTCCACATTGTTGATATTGGTGGGTTTGCCCCACAAGCCGGCGATAGCCGGAAAGGGGGGACGAGCACGGGGCATGCCCCGCTTACCTTCGATAGAAGCCATCAGGGCGGTTTCCTCACCACAAACGAAGGCACCGGCACCTTCCTTTATCGTGATGTCAAAACTAAAACTGCTGCCCAGTATGTTATTACCCAGCAGGTGGTACTCTGCCATCTGCTTCAGGGCAATCTTGAGCCTCTCGATAGCCAGGGGGTACTCTGCCCGGCAGTAGATATAACCATGACTTGCCCCGATGGCATAGGCGCCAACCAGCATGCCTTCCAATACGGAATGAGGGTCACTTTCGAGGAGTGACCGATTCATGAAAGCACCCGGGTCGCCTTCGTCGGCGTTACAGATGATGTACTTCTCCTTACCCGGTGCCCGCTGGCAAAACTCCCACTTCTGACCGGTCGGGAAACCAGCCCCTCCTCGCCCTCTCAGCCCGGACTTCTTTATCTCCTCAATGACCTGTTCCGGGGTCATCTCCAGTACCCTGGCAATACCTGAATAGCCGCTATTGGCGATGTACTGTTTGATATCCTCAGGGTCAATCAATCCACAATTGCGCAGTACGATTCGCACCTGGGGCTTGAGTATGGGCAGTTGCATGAAATCAGGAATACCAGTAACATTGCCTTTGCCCATAGTACCCATCGCCAGGTCAGGGCGAGGGTTGTCATTGACCAGATAATCTTCAATTAGCTGCGGAATCATCTCGGCGGTGACGTTGGCATAGGTAATACGGGGACGGTTCGGTTTAACGATATCGACCATCGGCTCGCAATAACAGAGGCCGATACAACCCACCTGCGTGACGATGGCATCAATATTTCTCTTTGCCAGCTCTTTGTTGATGGCATCTAGAACATCCATCGCTCCGGCAGCTCGACCGCATGTTGCCGTGCCCACAAAGATGCGCGGTTTCTGATTCTGTTGTAGCGCTTCCCATTCAGCAGTGGCTTGCTCCTGGATTTCTTTGAATGTCATGTCTTGTCTCCTCGATACTCGGCCAGTATTTGTCTCACCCTGGTTGTGGTCATTCGACCGTAGACGGTTTTATCCATTACCATGACCGGCGCTAAGGCACAGGAACCAAAACAGGCCACCCTTTCGATACTGAACTTGTAATCACCGGTGATGCTCTTCCCTGCCGGTATCTTAAGCTCTAGCTGTACTGCCTCCAGAATGCGGTTCGCGCCTCGTACATGACAGGCGGTGCCCTGACACACTCTGATGACATGTTCACCTTGACGCTCAAAACGGAACTGGGCGTAGAAGCTAGCCACACCGTAAATCTCATTCTTGCTCTGGCCCAAAAAATTGGCTACCTCCGAGATTGCTTCCTCAGTGAGATAGCCTAATTCCTCCTGGACCTTCTGTAAAACCGGGATTGTTGCCCCTCTCTGCCCCCGGTAAGGCTCGAGAACACTGGCTAATCGTTCCTGCAAAGTCGAACCTCCACAGTATGATTCGATAACCAGTAATAATTTAGCAAAAAACGGGGTATAATGCAAGCATATTACTAGAGATAGTGCTTAACTCTTCTTCAATATCCTTCTGGCGAGGCGCGAGGTGTTGACAAAGTATCACCACTGTGCTACAGTTTAACCGTACAAGCCACCGACCGAGAGGCGGTGAGCAGGCAGATACTTTAATAGAGTGGGTCGCTTGGATCGGACACGACCGAGACGGCAGAATAGCTGGTGCTTTTAAGTGCCTTCTCTGGCTGTGCCGGGAAGGCACTTTTGTTATTGGACTCGGCAGGGTAAGAAATGCTGAAATTAGGCTTTATCGGCTCCGGAACCGTTGGCACCGCTCTCGCCATCAGGCTGAGTGATAAAGGCTATCCGGTAGTCGCCGTTTCCAGCCGGAGTCAAACCTCGGCGGAAAGGTTGGCACGAACAATTAACCAGTGCCGTGCCTTTAGTCAGAATCAGGGTGTTGCCGACGCCGCCGAGCTTATTTTCGTGACCACCCCGGATAATGCCATTGCCCGGGTAGTAGCCGAGATAAAATGGCACGCCGGGCAGAGTGTGGTGCACTGTAGCGGGGCTGACTCCACGGAGACGCTGTCGCCAGCCCGGCAGCAGGGAGCCGGGGTGGGTGCTTTCCATCCACTACAGACCTTTGCCAGTGTTACCCAGGCGATAGACAATATCCCCGGCTCAACCTTCGCTATCGAGTCAGAAGAACCGCTACTTACGACGCTCAAGGACATGGCCACCGCTCTCGGTGGTCACTGGATAGAGCTTAAGGCGGAGGATAAGGTAGTTTATCATGCGGCGGCGGTCATTGCCTGTAACTACCTGGTAACCCTGGTCAAACTGTCTACCGACCTTTGGCAAACCTTTGCCATCCCGCCTGACCAGGCCACTCAGGCGCTGCTACCGCTTTTACGTGGCACACTTCATAACATTGAGACGATTGGTATTCCCGGGTGCCTTACCGGGCCGGTTGCCCGCGGCGATACTGGCACTATCCAGAAACACCTCAAAGCTTTAGAAGAAGTCGCTCCGGCGGTGCTATCCACCTATCGTGAGCTTGGCCTCCAGACTATCCCGATTGCTCTGGCTAAGGGCAGAATCAATCCGCAACAAGCACAGGAAATGAGGGAGATATTAAAATAACCTGACCGATAAAAAAGGGGGATAAGAGCAATGAGAGTAATGCTTAGAAGCAAAATCCACCGGGCCCGTGTCACCGACGCCAACATTAATTATGAAGGCAGCATTACCATTGACCGGAAGCTGATGGCCGCCGCTGACATCCTTCCCTATGAACAGGTCAACGTGCTGAATGTCAACAATGGTGCTCGCTTTACCACCTATGCGATTGAGGGTGAGACCGGTGAAATTTGTCTTAATGGTGCCGCCGCCAGGTTAGCCGTGAAGGGGGATATTGTTATCATCCTCACCTATAGTCACGTTGCCGATGATGAAGTCCAGGGCTTCTCACCCAGGCTGGTATATGTCGATGCCGAAAACGCCATCACTCATGTGAAACAAGCTGTTGGCACCACGTTCTAGGAGGTGTAAAGATGCGCACGACGGTAAATCAAATCCGGGAAATGAAACAGAAGGGTGAAAAGATTGTCATGGTCACTGCCTACGACTACCCTACCGCCAAGATAGT
>JAENIS010000014.1:9851-31283 GCA_016844285.1 Dehalococcoidales bacterium | reverse complement strand
CAAAGATACGCCGATTTTAAATCAAATCAACAAAGGGGGGAAACAAAAAGGTCTATGGAAGAATATCAACAACTTAGCTTGGGATTTGAGTGCCGTCAGGTTCATGGAAAGGATGTTTACTATGCGCGAACGCGGTGATTATATGATTCCTTTTTTCTTTAGCTTTGATAATAAACTTCGTTATTTCATAAGAGCCTTTCCGGCTAAGGCAGTAATAATCGACCGCATCTCAGAAGGTGTAGTATCAATTCCGGGCTTAAATACCTGGAAGTATTTAAAGCAAGAAGGTTGTGCCGATATTACGGCAAGCTTCTTCTCAGCCGAGAAGATGAGTGAGCGTTTTGCTAAGATAAGAACAAACCCCGATGTACCTCTAATTAGCATAAGGAGTGAATATAAACTGTTACGCGCGGCTCTACTCCGTGCCAACTGATTCCATCAAATAACAACGAATTCCAGCCTAAAAATTCTCTCTATAGTCCAACTTGCCCTGCTTCTCTTTTATAAAAATACCCCCTTCCCTTATTAAGGGAAGGGGGTCAGGGGGATGGATTTATAAAATAACTTTATGTAGGCATAACGCCGTGCTTCTTAGGGGGTCTTTCTTCCACCTTGTCCATTGCCATCTCCAGGGCTTCAATCAGCCTCGGCCTCGTTTCCGACGGCTCAATGACATCATCGACATGGAGATGCTCGGCAGCCTGATAGGGATTGGCAAATTCTTCCCGATACTCCTTTATCTTTTCCCGTAGCATTTTCTCCGGGTCGGCGGCCTTCTCCAGCTCTTTTCGGAAGATGATGGGGGCAGCCCCCTCGGCGCCCATCACGGCTAGCTCGGTGCTGGGCCAGCAAAAGACGGCATCCGCCCCCAGGTCTTTACCGCACATGCCCAGGTATGAGCCACCGTAGGCCTTTCTGATGGTAACGGTCAGCTTGGGCACTGTTGCCTCGGAATAAGCATAGAGCATCTTCGCCCCGTGCCGGATGATGCCTCCCCACTCCTGGTCTGTCCCCGGCAAGTAGCCCGGCACATCGACAAAGGTAATCACGGGGATATTAAAGGCATCGCAGAAGCGGATAAACCGGGATGCTTTATCGCTGGCATCAATATCCAGACACCCGGCCTTGGACATCGGCTGGTTGGCGACTATACCCACCGAACTCCCGTTCAGCCGGGAGAAACAGGTCAGAATATTGGTGGCAAATAAAGGGAATAGCTCGAAGTAGTTTTTCTGGCCAGCCTGCCTCTGGTCAAACACCCTCTCGATTATCTTGTGCATATCATATGGCTTTCTCGGATTGGAGGGGACAATATCAAAGAGAGCATCATCGCTACGGTCTCGTCTGTCGCCCCAGTCAACTACCGGTGGCTCTTCGCGGTTACTTGACGGCAGATAGCTCAGCAGCTCTTTCATTGCCCGGAAGCAGTCTGCTTCACTATTCTCCGAGCGACAAGCCACCCCGGCTTTTCTCTGGGCAACGACGGCCCCACCAAGCTCTTCCTCACTAATCTCCTGTCCCATAATCGCCTTGACCACCCTTGGTCCAGTGATAAAGGCGTTACTTATCCCTTTCACCATGAAGATAAAATCCATCAGCGCCGGCGAATAGACGCCACCCCCGGCCGTCGGCCCCAGAATCGCGCATATCTGAGGGATTACCCCGGAGGCCAGTATGTTCCGTTGAAATATCTGGCCATAACCGGACAGCGAATCCACTCCATCCTGAATCCTGGCGCCCCCGGAGTCATTCAGACTGATGATTGGGCGACCTTCCAGCATCGCCCGGTCGAGTATCCGGCAGATTTTGGCAGCATGCATCTCGGATAGAGTCCCGCCGGCACTGGTGAAATCCTGGGCGAAAATATAGACCTTGCGGCCTTCAATCGAGCCAGAGCCAGTAATGACGGCATCACCGGCAACTTCACCGATGGCGCTTCTGCCTTTGGCAAACATCCCCATCTCACGGAACGAGCCTTTATCCAGTAGCGTGTCAATACGCTCCCGGGCGGTGAGCTTGCCTCGCTTTTTCTGTGCCTCGACACGCTCCTTTCCCCCCATCTCCTTCATTTTTTCCTGGCGCTGTTTGAGACCGGCCAGTAGTCTTTCTTTCGCCTCGTCAGCTCCGCTCATCTAAGTCTCCACGAGCTCCATCAACACTCTGCCCGTACTCCTGGGGTGCAGGAAAGCAATGTCCAAATTTTCCGCTCCCTTTCTGGGCTTGCTATCAATCAGGGACACCCCTTTCTTGACCATCGTCCCCAGAGCATCCTGAATATTATCAACCTCAAAGGCAATATGATGTAGTCCCTCACCCCGGCTCTCAATAAACTTGGCAATGACACCATCCGGGTCAGTTGACTCAAGCAGCTCAATCTTAGTGTCGCCCACGGTGATAATCGCCGTCTTTATCTTCTGGTCAACGAGAATCTCGATATTTTTAAGCTTTAGCCCCAGCACCTCAGTGTAAAGCTTCACCGCGTTATCAATGCTGCTGACGGCGATACCGATATGGTCAACCTTGGTTATCATCATGCTCCTCCCCTGTTTTATTCCGGGTTCTTCGGCTGGATTAGCTCGATGGAAACCCCTCTGGCGCCACTGGGGTGCAAATAGGCTATCTTCGCTCCGCTCGATGCCGTCCTTGGCGTTTCATCAACCAGAGGCATACCCTTTGCTTTCAGTGCTGCCAGGTCAGCCTCGATGTTAGTGACCTTGAGGGCAATGTGATTTATCCCTTCCCCACGGGTGGCCAGAAATTGGGCTTGCCGGCTTTGAGGGTCAACCGGCTCAACCAGCTCAATCTTGGTATTACCCAGCATCACAAAGGCGATGTTTACCGCCCGTCCCGCTACCGGTGCCATTTCCTCAATCGGCAGACCCAGGGCGTCACAATATACTTTCTTAGCCTCTTTAATGCTCGACACCACCACTCCGATATGGTCAACACCGACAATCATTACCTTAACCTCCGCATTTATTCTGGATAAACTTCACGATTTCAGGAATCGGTGTGCCCGGACCAAATATCCCGGCGACACCGATTGCCTTAAGTTTAGGCACATCCTTCCTGGGGATGATACCACCGCCAAGGAAAAGGATATCCTTGTCGGTCTTCTCTCGAATAAGCCCGACCGTTTTGGGGAACAAGGTCATATGAGCTCCCGAGAGACAACTAAGCCCGACGACATCAGCATCTTCCTGTATTGTCGCCTGGGCAATCTGCTCCGGACTCATCCTCAAGCCGAGATAGATGACTTCCATCCCGGCGTCCCTTAAGCCTTGTGCCACCACATTGGCTCCCCGGTCGTGCCCATCCAGACCAGGCTTGGCCATTAAGACTCGTATTTTCTTGCTCGGCATGTGAAGCACCTCCCAAAAGGCTCAGACTACAGTATCGCCGACTCTTTGTACTCGCCAAAAACGTCACGCAGGGCATCGCTGATTTCGCCAAGCGTGGCATAAGCTTTAACCGCCTCAATCAGTGCCGGCATCGTATTCTCATTGCTGCGTGCCACCGCACGCACCCTCTCCAGCACCTGGTGCACCTGCCGGTTATCTCGCTCGCTCTTCAATTTTCTCAGTCTCTCAACCTGTCTTTTCTCGACACTCTCATCGAGTTCGAACAGCTCTAGCTCCGGCTTCTCATCCGTCGCCAGCATATTAACGCCAACCACCACCTGCTCACCCGAGTCGACGGCTCTTTGGTAGTTATAGGCGGAGCGCTTGATTTCCCTTTGAATATACGCCTTCTTGATTGCCTCCGGGGCGCCACCCATCTCATCAATCTTAGCCAGATATTTCTCTATCCCTTTCTCTATCTGGCCGGTCAACCACTCCAAATAGTATGAGCCTGCCAGAGGGTCAACGGTATCAGCAACACCACTCTCATAGGCAATAATCTGCTGGGTACGCAGGGACAGTGTCACTGCCTCTTCCGCAGGTAACGCCAGCGCCTCATCATAGGAGCAGGAATCCAGGGACTGGCAGCCACCCAATACTGAAGCCAGGGTCTGTATCGTTACCCGGATAACATTGTTGAGTGGTTGTTGCTCGGTGAGAGTAAAGCCATCCGTTTGAACATGGTAACGGAGCATCAACGACCGCGGATTTTTGGCGCCGAATCGCTCTTTCATTATTTTCGCCCAGGCTCGACGCACCGCCCGGTACTTGGCAATCTCTTCAAAGAGGTTATTATAAGTACCGAAGAAGAAAGAAAAGCGAGGAGCGAAGGAATCGACATTCATGCCCTTATCAACCATCGCCTGGACATAGGCAATGCCATTGGCCAGGGTAAAAGCCGCCTCCTGCACTGCCGTCGCTCCGGCCTCCCGCATGTGGTAGCCACTGATACTTATCGAGTTCCATTTTGGCATTTCTTTAGCACAATAGGAACAAAGGTCGGTGGTTAATCTCATCGATGCTTCCGGCCCAAAGATATAGGTATTGCGGGCGATATATTCCTTCAGGAGGTCATTCTGCACCGTGCCATTTAGCTGAGCTTTGTCAGCCCCCTGCTTCTCGGCGGCGGCAATGTACATCGCCAGTATGATTGGGGCCGTGGCGTTAATGGTCATGGACGTGCTCACCTCGGCCAGGCGGATACCCTGCCACAGCTCTTCCATATCCTGAAGTGAATCGATTGCCACACCACAGCGACCGACCTCTCCCGATGCCAGAGCATGGTCGGAGTCATAGCCCATCTGCGTTGGGAGATGAAAAGCGACACTAAAGCCGGTCTGCCCCTGCTCGAACAAATACTTGTACCGTTTATTCGTTTCCTCCACAGTGGCGAACCCGGAATACTGTCGCATCGTCCACAAACGGGTACGGTAGCCGGCTGGCATGATGCCACGGGTAAAGGGGTACTCTCCGGGGAGGCTGGTATCCGGTTTAAATTCGGCTAAATCCGCCGGTGTGTACACCCGGTTAACCACCAACCCGTCAACTGTAGTCGTGAATACTTTTTTTCTTTCCTGCTCTTGTGTCATCGGTTGTCTGCCTCCTTATGACCACTCCCAGCTAGAGGGTACTACATCCGACTATTCCTCTTTACCCCAGTTGCGCATCAGTTCCCTGATGCGCTGCGCCAGTACCGGACTTGCCCGCAGGCGGCTAATAAAAATGGGGCAGCCTTCTACCAGCGAGTTTTGGGCGGCATTCGCCATGCTGGACAACAAGCTTTGCATGCCCATACCAGCCTCCGGCGAAACACCCATCCCCGGTGCTGCTGACTCTAGCTGGCGGCGGATGTCCTCAGTCGTGAACCGCATCGGCATGACACAGGATTTATACCAGGGGCAATCTTTACACTGGGTTATGGCATAAACTTCATCCAGAACATCACCCATCTTCAGCCTCCTATGGCTTATTGACTAGCGAAATTTGCTGCTGGGTTTACTACGGCATGATACTGCGAAGACGTTTCTCGATGGCTTCCTTAGCGGGGCAAGCACCAACTATTTTATCCTGGATTATACCATTCTTATCGATGAAAAAGGAAGTCCTTCCTAAAACCAAACCAGCCTGTTCGCCAGGACAAGTATCCCCATCGTGATGAGCAAAAGGCTACTAAAGACATAGATTACCGTGGCGTAGCGGCGGAAACGTTTTAGCCACGGCGTCACCGCATCAAAGGCAACCCCTGCGGCCAGGAAAGGCAACCCTACCCCCAGAGAATAGACCGCAAGGAGGTAAGCGCCGCTCCAGACTTTGGCCGAATCCGCGGCAAGGCTTAGAATACCCCCCAGGATAGGACTGACGCAAGGTGTCATGGCAAGGCTGGATATACCGCCAGTCAGGAAGGAACGAAGGTAGCCAGTAGCGGTCAACCGGGATGGCTTGAGTCGCCTCTCGTAGTTCAACCAGGGCACTTTGAGGGCTACCAGCATATAGAGTCCGAAGACAATCAGTAAAATGCCCACGACGGGACGAAAGGCCAAGCGGTGGCTTAGCGTCAGGCCGACCCATCCCGCCACCACACCGAGCAGAACGAAAACCAGCGAGACGCCAGCGACAAAACTGAGAGAATGGAGGAATACCGGCAGGCGAATCCGGCTAGCTCCAGGATCAAGGATTTCAGGCCCACATAAGCTGGCGAAGTACACAGGCACCAGGGGCAAGACACACGGAGAAAGGAAAGATAGTAAGCCGGCACCAAAGGCAATCAGGAGGGGAACATTTTCTAGCATCGTACTTGCCTACCCCTTCAATGCTAATTGATTATTAATCAACCTCACCCCCTTCCTTCCAGGAGAGGGGGTCAGGAAGATTGGTTAAGAAACGTTTTCATGCTAATTGATTTGATGGCTAATATCAAGTTCAGGTGCAATAGAAACGGGCGGTTACTTCCGCCTGAAGAGATGCCGTTAGCCAGGGTAGCGCGGAAATTTGGGCTATCGATGACCGAAGCCACGTCCCGCCTCCCCGCAATAGAGTCCGACTTGAAGATGTCAACACCTCAGGCAGCGCCTCCTTCCGCCAGGGCGATAGCTCGCTCCAGGTCGGACGGATAATTTATGTTGAAGAAGGATAAGAGTTGCGGGTCCAGCCTCTCACACTCGGCCCGTTCCACGTATCTCACATGCACGGCATCAAAAAAGGAATTGACCCCCAGTTGATTATGCTCCAACCGCTCTTTGATACTATCGAGGCAGCTCTTAGCATAGACAGCGTGGAGTGGTTCCACCATGCCTTCGTTCAAACTAGGCACAACCGCATCAAAGCCAGCGGACAGCTCTACCATGTAGCTCAATAGCCCGGTATTGAGAAAGGGCATATCACAGGCGACGACGATGCTTTGTGCCGATTGCGCCGCCAGCAAGCCGGTGTATATGCCGGCTAACGGGCCTCTGCCCGGGTAAAGGTCAAACAGGATGCTGGCTTTACCCACCTTCAGAATATCAGCTTGCTCGGGAGAGGTCACGATAAGAAGCTGAGCGGTCAGCGGTGCGAGCCGTTCAATAACACGCTCTATCACGCTCTTGCCATTGATGGTCTCCAGCGCCTTATTCCGGCCCAACCTTCGATTCTTGCCACCCGCTAGAATGATTGATGTTACCTTCATTACTTACTGAATATTGAAGCAGAAGCAGGAAGAAGTCAATAGGTAACTGCTGGTGTAAAAACTAAAAAGAGAGGGGGCTTCACCCCCTCTCTTAAATCTCTTCCCCTTCTCCTACTCAGGAATTTGGCATTGTTTAGCCTCAGGGTGCTATAATATGAGAAACGGCTGCCTCTTGCAGAGCTGTTCGCTAATGATTACCGTAAAAGTAAGTTAAAAATCGTGAAATCTTAATCAGCCAGCACGGCATCAAAGGAGGTCATATTTGCAGGTCTTAATGATATCAGGCAGTAGAAACCGGCAAGGCCGGACGGCACGAGCCATGGAAGCAATAGATAGAGGCGTCACCAAAGGCGGGGGCACCACGGAATCCATCTTTCTGGTTGAGCATGACATCAAACGGTGCATCCAGTGTGAAAGCGATGGTTGGGGGATATGTCGGCGTGAGCAACGATGTATCATTGAAGACGATTTCTCCTCAATAGTGACCAGAATCAAGTCGTCAGATGTGGTCGTTTTTGCCAATACCGTCTATTTCCACGACTTGACGGAGAGCATGCGGGCCTTTCTGGAGCGATTGCGCCGAACTAAGTTCCGACCCGCTCTGCCCCCTCAAGGGGCACCGATACCGACTCCAACTCCCATTCCGGCGGTTGGGTTATGCCTGTCAGGGGGTGGGGGTGGCGGTGCCCCGGAATGCTGCGTCAGTCTGGAACGTATGCTTCAAACATGTGGATTTGACGTGGTGGATATGATTCCGCTGCGACGCCAGAACTTTGAGATGAAATTGTCCGTCCTCGAGCTTACCGGTACATGGCTGGCGACAAAACCAACCTCCGGCCCCGGTAGCCCACCGAGATAACCAGGGGATAGCTTCGCGCTATGCTCATCTGCACGTCGCCTCAGAACCCATAACCGCTAGGGTGACTCACACTGGGTCGAAGGCGTGGTGTCATCAAAGGATGCCTACCTAACGTTAGGTGGCATCCTTTTTGCTGTTGACTCTCAACGAAACACAGACAAACCCAATGCTTTGGTTATTATTATGCCCTACTACCAGTTCATTACCGATTATTTTCTATTTGGAAACATGAATTTAACAAGACTGTAATAACGCCGTAATAAAAGCACATTATGCTAGTAAGCAGGACAAAATAATAGGGAGGTTCCAAATGGAAATCGTTATTGCGGGAATATCATTCGTGGGTCTATTCGTTGCTTGGGCAGTTATGCCAACCATTATCAAGAAACACCATGCTGATACCGAAACAGAAGTGAGCAAAGAATAGCTTCACCCTAGTAGACAGTAATAAGATAAGGAGGACCAGGATGTTTGCTTCGATTGTCCGCAGATTTTTTAAAGGGCGGGGTATTATTATCCTCTTAATGGCAATCATACTTTTGGTGGCTTTTCTGGGTGTTCCCACCATTCTCCGCGCCGCTGACCCCACCGGTACTGATACCCTGAAGGAGAATCCCAATGCTCCGGTAAACATGGCATGGACGCTGATTACGGGTTTCCTGGTCTGGTTCATGCAGCTAGGGTTTGCCTTTCTGGGTGCCGGCTTGATACGTGCTAAGAACCAGACCAACTACTGGACGAAGAGTTTTATGGACTTCTGCATCGCGTCACTGGGTTTCTGGGCTTTCGGTTTTGCCTTGATGTTTGGCGGCTCCAAGCTCTTCCCGGGCCTGGATTTAGGCAACAGCTTTATCGGTTATTCCGGTTTCTTCCTCAGCGGCGCTAGCTACGATGTCTCGACGATTATGATGTGGTTCTTCCAGATGGTCTTCGCGGCGACGGCCTGCACCATCGTTGCAGGCGCCGTTGCCGAGAGAATGAAGATAACCGCCTATCTGGCCTATGCCTTCGTCCTCGGTGCCCTGATTTATCCCATCTATGGCAAGTGGATATGGGGTGGTGGGTGGCTAAGCACCTTGAGTATTTTGGGAGTCACTGGTGCCAGGGACTTTGCTGGCTCCGGGGTTGTCCATATGGTTGGCGGTCTCGCCGCTCTGATTGGTGCTGCCATGGTGGGACCAAGGATTGGTAAATTCAATAAAGACGGCACTCCGAATGCCATCAAAGGGCATAATCTTCCTTTCGTGGTCATTGGTACGTTCATCCTGTTCTTTGGCTGGTTCGGTTTCAACCCGGGGAGTACCCTGGCGGCGACCGATTTGCGTATCTCGGTTATCGCCGTTAATACCTTCCTGGCCGGGGTTACCGGTGCCGTAGTCGCTCTTTACTGGGTATTCCTCAAGACCGGCAAGATGGACATCATCATGGGTTGCAACGGTTGTCTGGTCGGACTGGTCGCTGTCACGGCTCCGGTCGCCTACATCGCACCCTGGGCGGCGGTAGTCATCGGGGCGACGGCGGTGCCGGTGATGATGTTTACCAGTTACGTGGTTGAGAAAGTATGGAAAGTGGATGATGCTGTTGGCGCCGTCCCTGTCCACTTCGGTGGGGGGCTGTGGGGACTACTCACCGTGGGTATCTTCAGCGATGGCACCTATCTCGGCGTTAAGGGACTTATTGCAGGCGAAGCCGGACAGCTGCTGCTCCAGCTAGTAGACATTGCAGCATTAATTGCCTGGGTGGGAATAACAATGTTTCTTACCTTCTGGCTAATCAAGAAGACAACCGGTCTACGCGCGAGCAGAAAAGAGGAACTGGCCGGATTGGATGTTCCCGAGCATGGCATTGAAGCCTACCCCACTGAAGAAGAAACCTCGGTGGCTTAAAGCCAGTAATCCAAAGTCTGTTAAAAATATAAATGGGGTGGTTGATTGCCACCCCATTTATATTTTGAGAGATATGTCAACCCGGAACGGGTTAAATAGTCTAAGGGAGAGAGGTCAAATACTTAAGATACGTCTTTCTCAGTCTCCCCTTAAGTAGCGGATAAGTCTCCAGGTAATCGTTTCACAAAGGACAGTGATATCTTCTGTGGGCAGATAATCAGAGATAGTGGCATCAAAGACAATATTACCCTGGGGAGACAGCTCTTCATCACCACGCCAGAGGACGATAGTTATCGGCAGGCGACTGAAAGCGTCAATCGTGACCGCCACATCACCATAATCTGCCTTGCGCCCACCGAGCCTTCCGGCAATATCCAATAGGCGCTCCGGGGCTTGGCCAAAGTAGTTTAATAGTGGCTTGGTCGTTCTATCGGTAAAGGTTGGGAAATAGACGCTACCTTCCGGTAGCTCCCGGAAGGTAATCAACCGGTTGGCCGGCGGCGTACCCTTGGCATGGGTAAGATAGTGAAGGATGAGAAGCCGGTCTCTTAGCGGAACTTTCTCCTGGCTGTTGGCTAGTGAGACGTCAATATCAGGCAGAGTGATAAGGTAGGACTGGTTTAGATACTGGAGTGTGATTATCTTCCTGTCGCCGATTAGCTGGTATTGAGCCCCACTCCTCCGGCACTGCGCCTCAATATCATCCGTACTGGCGAGCTTTTCACCAGCCAGCTTATAAGCCAACTGATGTGCCCGGTCGTAACCTCTCTCCGCCGGCAGCCCAAAACGTTTGTTTTCCATTGGGAAATAAGATTCAAATGTCTTTGAATATGCTTACTCAGACCTTACCAGATGAATCTCTGGAGTATGGGTAAGAGAGGGGCTAAGCCCCTCTCTATAATTTCTTCCCCCTCTCCTGAAGGAGAGGGGGTTTAAGGGGGTGAGGGCACTAAATAAACCTATTTCTTACCATGTAATATTATATTTCTAGCCAGGAATGAGAGTAAAGCGACTCACCGGTAAGAACCCTGACCGTCTTCACATACTCGGCTTCTTTTTTACTAAGTGAGGCAATATTAGGTCTATCGCCATCCATTACCCGCCAGACCAGGTCAACAATCTCAGGCATCTCCCCTTTGGCAATCTTCACCAGTTCCGCATCAAAGGCATCAACGATGGCGGAGTAAAGTCCGTACCTCATCAGCATTATCAGATAAGCGCGATTAAGATAAGGACGGAGATGAGCCGGAGTGCCATTGGAAATGTTGGAGAGACCCACCGTAGATTTGCATCCGGGAGCAATCTCTGCCAGCATACTCATAAACTCAACGCAGGATTTTACCTGGTTTATCTCCACCGATACCGGACTGGCAATGGGGTCAATCCAGATGTCTTCATTAGGAATCCCCATTTCATTAGTTTTATAGAGCAGGTCAACAGCGAGGAGACACCTCTCATTGGCATCCCTGGGCATTCCTTCCTTACCCCACAGCAGTCCAATCATAGAGGCATTATATTTCTTGACCATGGGTAACCCCGCCTCTAATCTGTCTGGTTGCAGGGAGACAGAATTAATCAAGGCTTTGCCTCGGCAAACCTTCAGTCCCGCCTCCATCGCCACCGGATTCGTGGTATCCAGTGATAGTGCCCTGTCGGTAACATCCTGCACCGTCTTGACTACCCATTGCATCAACTCGTCCCCGCTTCTCCGTGCCGGGCCGATATTGAGGTCGAGGTAATCTATACCAGTTTCAACCTCAGCCTTAGCCATTTCCTGAATCGGCTCAGGCCTTCTCTCTCTCAATGCCGGTCCGATAGTCTTGGACATGATATTGATACTTTCCCCGATGAGAATCATCTCTTCCTCCTCATATGCTGGCAAGATTATTGAGCGGCCCCATCATTTATCTCCTTCCCCTCGGTAAGGAGCAAGTGCTTCTCTGCTTACTGGCGTCAGTTGGCTTTCCACGTCTTCAGATAAGCCGGGATGTGAGCCGCCTCGCGGGGACCAATCAGAATCTCCCATCCGGCCAGTTCTTCCTCCAAGCCACCGCTTTCGGCAGCGGCATATCCCGGGATGACCAGTTTGCGGTGTTTGACCTTATCCGAAATCCCGCACTTTTTCACGAAGGGAGCAATGGTATCAGCGACAAATTTTCCAGCCGCCCAGGCGGTCATCACCGAAAGCCCCTCGGTGTCCTTGACCAGAAGCCAGCTGGCAATCTTGCTGTTTTCGACTTCACCGGAGACAACAAAGTAGGTCAGTGAGAAGTTCGAGGTGATAAGCACCGGTGACTGCTCATCGGGAGTACCAATCGGATAGATGCCCTCGGTCGTGGCCAACGGTCGCTGGGGGTCAGTATAGATATTCAGTCTTTCCACGAGTAAGGGGAAGAGGCTTTCTCCCCTAAAATCAGAGAGCACAATGATGCCACCATACTTGGCCACAAACAGGGCAGCAATGACGGCCTCCTTCATCGGGTCATTGGTCATCTCGCCGGGGAAAATGATGGTCGGAAAGCCCAGGGGACGGAACTTCTTGGTCAGTGCCGCACTCCTCATAATTACCTGGTTCTGGAACGCCTGACGGACGGTTCTCGCCCCGGAGTCAATCACAATATCGTTGACGCCGGCTTTGTTCAATTGCGCCGTCATCTCAGCCGCCTCATCCAAGGTGGCCACCTTCACCGCTACCGGGCAGGCATTGGCCTTGGCCAGCTCGGCAACGCGGCTCAGGTTATCCCTGGTGGCCGCATAGAGCAGGGGTTTGCGGTCAGCACAGACCTTTAGGCCCGCCGCCAGAAGGTCGGGGTTAAGGCTCATCAGAATAATACTGGCATCTGTATCCTGTTTGACCCTGCTGACCAGCGCCGTAAATTTAGTAGCATCACCGGACTCATCCTTGACGGCGATTAGCTCCGGACGGAGGGTAAGCCCGACCCGGATGTACTGAAACTGCCTGAATCTCTCGAGACGGGCATCAATCTCAGCGCTCTCCATCGTATCCTTGATAAGGAGGGCTAAACCGGGCGGGTTTTCAAATCGTTTTTCGTGGCGAAACATGACGGTCTCTCCACCAACCTTCAAGGCGCGGGCACCAACACCGATAGTAACCGGCCTGATGGGTGGGGCAGAGGCCTCTTGCAGTTGTGCCTTGGCCTCATCCGAGACATGGGGGCACTTAGATAGCTCCGCCTTTCCGGCAGCCAGATTCATGGCAAAGGCCAGACAAGTCGGCACTCCGCACTCGCTACAGTTCGTCTTGGGTAGCAACTTAAATATCTGTATTCCAGTTAGTGGCATTCTTATTCCGCTCCTTTCCTATTCTAGGTCGTTTAACAACCTATCCCCCTGCCCCCTTCCCTTAGTAAGGGAAGGGGGAGTGTAAGTTAGAGAGGGACTCCGCCCCTCTCTAACTCTCTTCCCTCTCCCCTTGTTAAGGGGAGGGGGGAAAAGGGTGAGGGGTTGTTAAACAGCCTCTATTCCAGTATTGGCGGCATACTCAGGGCAGGATGACCCTTCTCGGTAAGGAAGGGCATAATCGCTTCCTCGGTGACGCCGACGGTCTCATCAGCAATCATCTCCAGCAGGTTGGGGACACCCAACTCCTCGGCTCTCTTGTTGAGCCTGGCTCCTATCTCCGTCTTCAGCATCTTGGGCATCCAGACCAGCCTTAATAGCCCACCGTCACCAAGGACAAACTTCCGCTGGCAAACATAGTACTTGCTGTGACCAACAAAGCCGGGAGTACTTAAGCCCCCGCCAATGGTGCCCGCCAAAGTGGTAAATTTCATCCCGCAAGGCGTATCAGCAGTGTACTCCCGGTTTACCGTCATGACACCGTTACACAGGGGCAGGACAGCCGCGATGCACTCACAGCAGCCACAGGTGGTCATCGGGTCATTGACGATACTATAGAAGTTATAATGGTCTATCTTACCGCGGGAGGTTTTATAGACAAACTCGTTGACCCCCCGCCACTGCCCCAGCCGCTTATCGAGGTTTTCTCCCTTGACCACCGGCTGATTAGGTCCGGTCGGATTAATCTCGTAGGCAGCTTTACAGTCCATCCAGTTATAGGAGCCGCACAGGCCGGTCCGCTCCGGGCTAATAACACAAACATGACTGGGGGCAAAGGATTGACACAGCGTACAGGAATAGTAGGTTTCGATAGTCTCATCGGTCATACCCTCGACACGGGCATCTCTCACCTGGTAGACGGCTCTGGCTTTTTCGACTATCTCCTTTACTTTATCATCGTCGGTATAGATTCTAACCTGCAGCTTATCAAAGATACGGCCAAAATCCTGGTGCAGCTTAGCATGGAGAATGACGCCGATATGATGCAGCTTAAAGCCCTTCTCCACCGCTGACTTGGATACCCTTAGCCAGGCAATATCCCTCTGCCCGATATGCATCAGACCCTGAGCATAGTTGATGAGATGATGAATCTGCCGCTCCAGGATAGGCTCATAGTCCTCCTGCATCTGCCTGCCGGCGACTTCAACCGTGATTGCCATTGGTAATCGATGATTGGCCGGGGCATCAGCTATCTCCGGCCCAATTACTTCAATCTTGCCATCCTCGACCTCATCCATCCGCTTG
The DNA here is from genome assembly GCA_016844285.1 of Dehalococcoidales bacterium. The sequence goes on along the minus strand of JAENIS010000014.1, from coordinate 16,868 downwards.
GAGGTAACCCACTCCACCATACGGGTTCGGCCGCCACCACACTCCAGAGCGATATCTTCGCCACGGACCCGCTCACCCTCGAAGGCCGGACCAAAGGCCAGCGGGATGGGCACCTCGGTCAGGGTAACCTTTAGCCCTCTCACCTCGATGGCTTTAGCCACCAGCCGGTCATGCGGGATATTGGAGACAACATGCTCATAGGTGCAAATCCCGGTGGGTAAGACCTCCGGTATCGGGGTATCCGCAATAACGGGGAATCCCCAGTTGATTGCCCCGGCAGCATTAGCATACCACTCGTCAGTGACATAGCCCATGGGCAAAGCGAAGGCAAAGACGCGGTCCTTGTTATAAATCAGTATCTTCCGATAATCGCCCGCCTCAATACCACCGAAGGACATCGCCGCTCTGGTGGCAAAACCCATCGCAAAAACAGTGGCACTAACATCCGGCCCAAAGGAGACCAGACGGGTTGGCCAGCCAATCTGGACTCCGGCCTCAACCAGCTGTTCGGCGAAATGCTTCCCGTTATACTCCGCCGACATGAAAACATAGAGGTTCTTTTGCTGAAGCTCCTGAGCAATCTTAGCCGCTATCTCAATGGTCGGTGCGGCACCAAGAATAGCCGCAAAGCCCGGGGCAGTGCCATCAACAAACTCAATACCTCTTTTTCTCAGGATGATATCATCAGCGGCACCCAACCAGATATTATCGCCAATCGGGTCTTCCGTTTTGGTATAAAAATTTGGCTGCTCCAGATACCTGATAGCTTCAATGAGCTCCCCGGCGAAAAGGGTGGCCATCCCGGCATCGAGGGCCGGTGCCAGATAAGGCAGCGGATGAAGCTCACGCACCGGTGGCGGCAGCAATGCCCGACACCTTTTCAGTACCGCCTCCATGTCACCCAGCTTTTCCACCTTCATGCCCAACATGCCGTAGATTACGGGCAGGTAATAGGCAGTATTGGGGAAACCTACCGGTTCATTGGCACCCCATTTTTCCATCGCCTGCTGCCATTTCTTCTCAGCCTGCTCTACAATCTTGTGCGCCCCTCTAATCGCTGCTGAGGCGATTATTTTTGACATCTCTTCAAAACCTCCAATTGTATTTTGGGTAGCATCTAGACTGCATCCAATTGCCGTCTCATTGCCATGTCGTAAAGTACCCTATCTCTAGACTTATCAATACCGAGAGCTTTACGCTTCTTATCGATATGGTCAATCATCAGCTTGGCCATCTTCATTGGGTCTGGTTCAAATGCCCACTTGCCACCATAGATATCTTCCATCCCTTTGAACAGGTAGTCGCTTAGTTCTTTGCTGCCTAAGGTGGGCCAGGTTACGCCGAACACAGTGAATACCCCCGAGGCAACGAAGTACTGCCCAATGGAGATAGCTTTCTCGCTCATCCACTCCGGGGCGGCACCGGCTACCGGCAAGTCGCTGATGTCATCACCCAAACCACCATCTTTAACCATGGCCGTCGCCGCTATCAGGATACGGCTGTTGTCTACGCAGGAACCCATGTGCAGTACCGGTGGGATACCCACCGTCTCACACACTTCAGCCAGCCCGGCTCCAGCATACTTCGCCGCTGCCTCTGGGACCAAGAGCCCTGCTTTGGCAGCAGCCATAGCACTACAGCCAGTTTGAATTACCAACACATCATTCTTGATGAGTTCTTTGATGAGGGCAACGTGAACGTTATCGTGTGTAACCCGAGGGTTATTGCAGCCGACAACGCCAGCCACCCCCCTGATTCGGCCGTTAATGATGTTGTCGTTCAGTGGTCTATAGGAAGCGCGGAACACGCCACCCAAAAGGTAGTTGATTGTTTCATGGCTGAAGCCGGCAATGAGGTCTTGCTTCTCTTTGGGAATGCGAATGTTACTGCCCCTATTAGGGAAGTTCTCGATGGCTGCCTTAACTATCTCTCTTGCCGAATCCACAGCTTTGTGCTCGTTGAACTCAATATGGAGCGCACCCTTCATCCTGGCTTTGGGAGAAGTGGTGATAATCTTGGTGTGGTAGCACTGGGCAATGTCAGGCAGGGATTCCATAATGCACTGGACATCCACTACCATGGCTTCCACTGCCCCGGTTATCAGAGCCATCTCCTGCTGCAGGAAATTTCCCGCTAGAGGTATTCCGTGACGCATTAATACCTCATTGGCTGTGCAACAAATTCCGGCTAGATTTATGCCTTTGGCTCCTTTGGACTTAGCCAGCTTTATCATTTCAGGGTCCCGAGCTGCTGCCACAACCATCTCAGAAAGTAGCGGCTCGTGACCATGGATTATGATATTTACCTCGTCTTCTTTAAGCACACCCAGATTCACCTGACTCAAAAGGGGAGCAGGCGTACCAAAAAGAATGTCCTGAAGCTCGGTAGCAATCATACTACCACCCCATCCATCAGCCAGTGCTGTCCTAGCCCCCTGTTTCAACAGGTTCTGATAATCTTGGTCAACACCCATGTGGGTGCGATGCATTATTTCCACTACCTCGCGGTCTATCCCTCGTGGGGCGACCCCTTCCCGTCGCCATATCTCCTGGCGTTTTAATGGTGCCCGTTTTAAGAAAAGTAACTCACCCTCCTGTCGACCGAACTCTGCCAGGGCTTTCTCACCAATGTCAATAGCGATTTCATTATTACTACGGTCGCCAATCGGGATACCCCATTCCAAAGCCAGCGCCAGCAGTTTTTGCTCATCCTTTAGCTCATAACCAGATGCTTCTCCCTTGGCTGTAGCCAGAAATAGCTCAGTCACCCCCCGGCCATGGTCGGAGTGAGCAGCAGAACCAGCAGCAATCATGCGGGCGAAATTACGAGCAGCAATGGTCTCAGCCGTGGCGCCGCAGACCCCGCGCCTCTTCTTTTTCTCCTCAGGGGTTTCTTCTTTCCCTCTAGCTAACGGTACCCGGCAGGGTCCCATGCCGCAGTTCTTACAGCAACTGCCAACCGAGCCTATCGGGCAGGGCACCATCCTTTCAGCCCTATCAAAGGCGGTATCACACCCGTCACTAGCCGCTTTCTCTATCATCTCAATAGTAGCTTGGTCAATACTCTTTGTCTTCTTTTCTGCCATCGTTATCACCAACCTCCTTTTTTAACTATTCTCGGAAGCCGTAAGCTCAGCCAGCATCTCCCGAATCAGTTTGATTGCTTCCGGGTGCCTCATAATGAGCACATCGGCACCAGCCAGAAGCAGCACCATGGCCGATATCGCCTCCATCAAGACACCCCTCTTTTTAGCATCTCCCATCTTAGGGTCTTCGGACTCCACTATCTTTGTTTCCTTGGTCTTCCACACTTCTTTAGAGATGTTACAGATGATGGGTAATTGGAGCTTTTCGTCCTGCTGGGTCAGGGCGGCCATCCTCATTCTCTCAATCACCGAATAGGCATATTCAATACCATAACCAATACCACTTACCGTAGGGTCGATAATCAGCATCTCGTCAGTAACGCCGAGATTGCCCAGCAGGATATTAAGCTGCTTGGCCAGGTTGATATCAATTGGCGTTGAGGCCATTACGGTTTGGTGATAGCCGATAGCCACTGCCCCAACCCGCTTATGGTTCTTCTCCTGAACCGGACCGATGGTCAGATTCTTCCCCTGGCAAACCTCACTGACTCTTCTGAGCACTTCCATGTCTTTATCGGCGTCATTGGTTCCCCAGACGATGAGAGGCACATCAATGGCATCCGCCACTTTCTTGGCGGTAGCCGCGGCTTCCTCCGCACTGTGGTTCAGTCCGTTGGGGTCAGTGCTAACCAGTTGCAGGCATATCATCTCCGCCCCGTAGTCATCAATGCACTTTTTGGCCCAAGCCACCGGGTTGTCAGTGACCCCGGCAAAAGGCTCAAGGGCGGCTGGCGCCCATTCCTGAGGTGGGCAATCCCAGACCTCCATGGCGATTCTGGGCAGGCGCGGCATCTTCCCTTCAAAAAGATAAAACGGGTAGGCTGTCTCCCCACCCACCGTGACCGCCTTATCCCCTTTACCCAGCGTCACCTCTTTGATTTTGCCACTATAGTTTGTTTTCGGAATCTCAAATGCCATCCTTACCTCCCTTATTTTTGCCTCATAAGAAGAGCTATTCCCGGTAATCTAGGCTGGATTTTTCCTCTTTTCACTACCATACCAGTCTTTCCCGTACCAGTACCTCTCCGCAGTTTCGAGGTACCTCAGTCGCTCGGCTCTGGTCGCCAGCTTCTGACGCCATCTACCTGTTTCTTCACCCTGGGGTTTACCTTCCTCAAAGGTCTCTCCCAGCACTTCCACCTCGTTTCTACCCGGCGCTTTCTTCTTCTCAATCTTGTATGCCATCGCTTCGTCTCCTTTCCTCAGGGTAGAATAGTACTATCCCTGCACAGCGTATTTTTAAGCCAGGCCGGCCGCCATTTTGGCCGCCCATACTGTATTGACCATCAGCATCGTCACCAGCATCGGTCCCACTCCACCCGGAACCGGTGTGATGGCTTCAGCCTTTTCCTTGACGGCGTCAAAATCCACATCACCAACACTTTTCCTTTTCTTGGTGACGGGGTCTTCGACGAAGTTTGAGCCAAAATCCATAACCACCACGCCTTCCTTTACCATGTCCGCGGTGATGAACTTCGGTTTGTTCACCGAAACAACGAGTATATCTGCCCGGCGAGTGTAAGAGGCAAGATTAGGCGTCGAGGGATAGCACAAGGTGACATTCGCCCTCGCTTTCTCCTTGTCCTGAACCAGGATAGAGGCTAGAGGCTTCCCCACCATATTATCCACATTCACAATCACTACCTCTTTATCTTTAAGGTCATACCCGCTTCTGATGAGCATCTCGTGCATGGCAATGGCGACCGCCGGGACAAAGGCAGGCTGTCCCAACCAGGCCTTACCGACATTGGCGGCATGAAACCCATCGACATCTTTTTCCGGTAAGATAGCCGCTAAAGCCTTATCCTCAGAGCGAGAGAGGTGCTTGGGCAAAGGAAGTTGGATAAAAATCCCATGAACCTGATGGTCTTGATTAAGCCTTTCAATGTTCTGAAAAAGGTCTCGCTCCGTCACCATCTCCGGTAAGTGGCACATCATCTCCTTGATGCCAATCTCCTCACACGCCTTGCTCTTGAGTCCAACATAAGTTGCCGAGCCCGGGTCCTCGCCAACCAGTATACCAGAAAGACCGGGGATTATCCCCCGTTCTCTAAGCTGTTTCGCCTCACCTTTAAGCTCTTCTCTGATTTCGGCAGAGATTTTTCTGCCATCGAGTATCCTGGCTGTCATCGTCTTATCCTCCTTAGACAAGCACAATATACTCCCTGCTACTTACTAAGCGTCTCCGCAGCTCTAACTGTGTTGACCATCAGCATAACGGAGGTTACCGCGCCAGTCCCTCCTGGAACCGGCGTTATTGCCCCGGCTTTTTCCTTCACCGCTTCGAAATCAACATCACCTGCCTGCTTGTTCTTGCCAGTGACCGGGTCCGGTATGAAGTTCACCCCGACGTCAATCACGATAGTGCCATCTCTGACCATATCAGCGGTGATAGCTTTTGCTTTACCAACCGCCGCCACCAGAATATCGGCTTGCCTGGTAATTTCCGCCAGGTTTTTGGTGCCAGTGTGGCATACCGTGACGGTAGCGTTGGCTCCCTTTTGCTTTTGTACCAGTATGCCAATCAGAGGTTTCCCGACAATATTGCTGCGGCCAACGATGACCACATGCTTTCCGTCAGGGTTGTGCCCGCTGCGCATCAGTAGTTCCTGGACTCCGTAGGGGGTAGAAGGAAAGAAGGTTTCCTCTCCCAGCAATAGTTTACCGGCACTTATCGGGTTAGTCCCATCCACGTCCTTATCCGGAGAAATAGCGCTTTCAGCTTCAAGGGTATCGAGATGTTTGGGCAAGGGCAGTAGCAGCAGAATACCATGGACTTTAGTGTCCTGGTTTAGCTCTTCTATCTTTTTGAGAAGCTCCTTTTGGGTAGCGGTCGCAGGGAGTTTGGCGGTGTCAGTAAGGACACCAACTTCACCGCAACTCCGGGCAATCCCACGCAGGTAAGAGAGAGAGGGAGGGTCCTCACCAACCAGGATTGCCACCAGCTTCGGGGCGACTCCCTTCTCCTGCAAGCGACTTATCCGTTGCTTAAGCTCTCCCTGGATTTCAGCGGCAATTTTTCTGCCATCAATTATCTCTGCCGGCATCTCTAACCTCCTCCGCTTTTATGACACTATCTTTGTTTTAATCACACTGCGCAACTCAGCCTCTTGGTAATAGCTCCGCCATCAAATTGTCAACCACCCTTACTGCCCCGGCGGTATCCGGCAAGTCCAGAAGCGACCGGAATTCAAGGTCAGCCTTGCTGACAAGGTCATCTTCAGGCATGAGCACCACCGGATGGATTTTCAACCTGGCCAGTTCGTCAGCCACCGCAGGGGCAAGCTGGCCCGGAACAAAGTTAATGACCACCACTTGCCTTTTAACGACTAGCTTAAGCTCAGTAACAAGCTCCTTAATTCTGGCCACGGTGCGGACGCCTTTGATGGAATGGTCAGAAACAATCAGCAGGACATCGACGTTCTGGGTTGTTCTCCGGCTCAGGTGCTCCATCCCGGCCTCGTTATCCGTCACCACGTAGGCATAGTTATCCACCAGAGAATCGGCAAACTTTCTCAAGAGGGAATTGGGATAGCAATAGCAATCCGCCCCCTCACCCCGCCCCATGGTCAGCAGGTCAATATCCTTGCCTTCAACCACCGCTTCGTTCAGCTTATAATCGAGATAGGCCTCTTTGGTCGTTCCGGGAGGAATGTTTATCTTGTCGACATGAAAAGAGGCAATAATGGAGCCGATGGTTTGCTTCGGCGGCAAGCCCAGGCTCTCGCCCAGATTAGCATTGGGGTCGGCATCAACCGCCAGGATGGGCACCAGCTTCTTATTTCTTAAGTAGCGGATGATAAGGCAGGCCAATGACGTTTTACCCGTACCTCCCTTGCCGGCAAGAGCAATCGAAAAACTCAAACCGCTAT
>JAENIS010000014.1:0-9846 GCA_016844285.1 Dehalococcoidales bacterium | reverse complement strand
AACCGCTATCCTCCGCTCCGGTTGACGAACTCGCCGTCTGGCAAGCCTTTTGGTCACGGAAGGGAACTCAGCAGCATTGGTGTGCGGGAAGAAGAGAGCCGCCACATAGTTATCCATAAAAGCTACGTTTTCACTCAGCTCGAAATTGGTCATCACCTTGGCCACTTTTCGGGCATCATCCAGTATATCCGTCGAGAAGGAGCTGAGTCTTGCCCCCATCAGCGACCCATTACCGATAAAAATAAACCGGCCACGGGGCAGGTCAGGAAGCAGTCCGATAGTGATTGCCTGGTCGATATTGATATAGCTACCGAAGGCCCCGGCGATAATTACCTGTTCAATATCATTCGATGTCATCCCGACACTTTTCACCAGCGTCTGGCAGCCGGCATACATCGCCGCCTTGGCTCGCAGGAGATTATCAATATCCGTCTCCGTGATGACAATATCTTTACCAATCTGAGTCTCCGCTGCCCGGGCCAGCAGATATTCGTCGCCATCACTCCCATGTCTGATTCTCCCGGTAGGCAGGTCGGTATTGAATTTGCCATTCTGACTGATAACGCCAGCTTCGAGTAAAGCCGCCACGATGTTGATTAATCCTGAGCCGCAAATGCCTTTTGGTTTCTCTCCGCCGATAGTGCCAACGACTGGCTCCAGCGTCTTTGCGTTGATGCTGAAATCTTCAATGGCACCATTGGTGGCAATCATGCCATGCTTGATACCACCACCTTCAAAAGTCGGGCCAGCGGAACACGCTGCCGTTACCATCCAGTCTGAGTTACCAATAACCATCTCACCATTGGTGCCGATATCAATATAGAGGGTTAGCTTTTTGGTCTGGTGCACCCCGGCGGCGACAAGCCCGGAGACAATATCACCACCGACATAGCTGGCCACCAGAGGGAAGACAAAAAGGTAAACATGCTCGCCCACCTCGATACCGAGAGAGCTTGCCTTCACCGGCGGGATATAGGTGGCCACCGGCGTATAGGGAGACAGCCTGATATACCTGGGGTCGATACCCAACACAATCTGGAGCATGGTGGTATTACCAGCAACCATCAGGTGACCGATATCACCAAGAGCAACGCCACTCTGTGCCACCAGGCGGCTAATAATGCTATTAATGTTCGTCACCACCACCTGCTGGAGCTTTTCCAGTCCACCCGGTTTCTGACAGTAGTTGATACGGGTAATCACGTCGGCACCATAGGCAATCTGCCCGTTGTACTCGGCGCCATCAGCCAATGCCCGTCCCTGCCTTAAATCAAGCAACTGACCTTTGACCGTGGTGGTGCCGATGTCAATTGCCAGTGAATAATGCCGTGCCGTCGTATCGCCTGATTCCACATTCATCAGCCTCGGCCGGCGCCTGGCGGTAGGGCGGGCTTCAATCGCCGTTACCAGCGTCGTGACGGTGACCTTCCAATCACCATCGCGCAGCACTTTAGGCAGCTTGCGGACGACGTCAAAATCCACCGTTATATTGCTCAACCGGTGCTCCTGCTTCAGGCCACGTAGCAGCCGGGAAAGGTCGCTGACATTATCCTCAAGGGTAGGAGGTGGCAGACTAATAAAGAATTTACTGAGAGGGGGGTTAAATCTCCAGCCGGTAACCAGAGCCTCTCCTCGCGAGACACCAGTCACCACCGCCTTCCTCTCACGAATCAGCACGGCTGTTTCCAGTCTTGACTCTACCGGCACATAGACCCTTAAGTCGGTGAGCACCCGACTCTGGCAAGCCTGGCGCACGCCCTGTGCATACTCGGCATCAGATAGCCTGGGTGTCCGGGTGGTTTCTACCTCACCCTCTTCAACCAGTACCTTACAGGTGCCGCAGGTGCCCTCACCCCCGCAGGCGGCGATGAGGCGCACCCCGGCCTCAATGGCTGTCTCCCTGAGGTTAGCCCCCGGCTCGACCGCAATTTCGATATTACCCGGCTCGAAGTGAACCGTTCTCTTTTTACTGGTTGAATCCTTGGCCATCAAACCCCTGCATTCTCAAGATACATCAACACCAAAAGAGTCTGCCAACTTTCTCTTTATTATTATGTCAACTTCAATCCTACAAGGTTCTGTTTGCATTTGGTTGGTCTGTCATTGCGAGCGAAGCAATCTCGGAGTGTGTTGGGCAGAGATTGCCACGGGGTCTAACGACCCCTCGCAATGACAACTATTGCACTACAGCAACCAAAACCGCATGGAACCTTCTACCGACCATTCTAGCCCGCCGCTAATCTACCTCATGAAGCCCTTTGACCTTACCCGTTTTGACATCAACATCAACCTTCCTGAAGGCCGGGTCGGAACCGGTTCCCGGCATCAGACTGATGGTGCCGGCCATCGGACAGAGGAATTTGGCTCCTGAATAGATTAAGATATCACGAATGGGCAATGTCCAGCCCTTAGGCGTACCCTTCAGGGTCGGGTCATGGCTGAGCGATAGATGAGTCTTAACCATCATCGTGGCATACTCATCATACTTCGGGTCAGCCTCAAAAGCCTTCGCCTTAGCTTCCGCTTCCGCACTCCAGGAGACGCCACTGGCTCCATAGACCACCTTGGCTACCTTGCTCACCCGCTCTCTCAATTTCATCTCATTGGGATAGAGGAACTTAAAATCGTTCTTCTCATTGCAAGCTGCCTTGACGGCATCAGCCAGTTCCCCGGCACCGGCGCCACCATTACTGAAATGAGTCGATACGGCGCAGCGGGCGCCAGCGGCCTCGGCGGCCTTACGAACGATGGCAATCTCCTCCTCGGTATCGGTGGGGAACCGATTCACACAGACCACCGGGTTGATGCCGGCCGCCCTGATGATACTGATGTGGTGCACCAGGTTGGCACAACCCTTCTCAACCAGCTCCGGAGCTGCTTTCTTATAGGCATCAGGCAGGGCTACACCCGGTACTACCCGGGGGCCACCACCATGCATCTTCAATGAGCGGACGGTGGCGACGAGCACGGACACATTCGGTTTAAGACCACTGTAGCGGCACTTTACATTCCAGAATTTCTCAAAGCCGATATCAGCGGCAAAGCCACTCTCAGTAACATGATAGTCAAACATCTTCAGACCAAGACGGTCAGCAATAATGGATGATTGCCCTACGGCAATGTTGGCAAAAGGCCCGGCGTGTACCATGCAGGGCTGGTACTCGGCAGTACAACATAAGGTGGGGTTAATGGTATTACGCATCCAGGCTGTCATGGCGCCGGCTACCTCCAGGTCTCCGGTAGTGATCGGCTTACCCTTTTTATCATAGGCGACGGTAATATTATTCATTCTTTCCCGCAGGTCAGCCAGGTCCTTGACGATAGATAGCATCGCCATCAGCTCGGAGCTAACGGCAATGGCGAACCTGGACTGCATCATGAAGCCTTCCATACGCCCACCGACACCGATGATGATGTTACGCAGACTCTGGGCACAGAAGTCCATCACCCAGCCCATCTCGACCCGGTTGGGGTCGACATCCAAGCGGCGCATCCGGCTGAACTTGGCCAGCTGGGCATCGTCATAGTTACGCTCGTGCTGCATCCTCGCCGTCAGTGCCACCATCGCCAGGTTATGGGCATTCATGATGTCATTAATATCACCGGTAAGACCCATCGAAAACTCGCTGTGGGGGATAAGTATGGCATTACCACCACCGGCAGCAGTACCCTTGACATTCATCGTCGGGCCGCCTGAAGGCTGGCGTATACAACCACCGACATTCAGTCCCTGTTTGCCCAGACCCTCGATAAGGCCCATCGTGGTCGTTGTTTTGCCTTCGCCTAAAGGCGTTGGGGTGACTGCGGTCACTTCAATATATTTACCGTCGGGCCGGCTCTTCAGACGGTCCATTATCTTCAGGAAATCGAGCTTGGCTACTTTCCCGTAAGCCAGTACCTCATCCTTCTTCAGACCCAGTTTGACCCGCCATTCCTCAGGTGTCGGCATCTTCTCTTCTGCCGCATCAGCAATCTGCCAGTCAGCCATTTTTGATACGTCGTAAGCCATTAAACCTCCTCCATCTAATTTTATTCAAGTTCTTAAGTGCCGGATATTAAAGACTGATAGATATTTCTCACCGCAGCTACAATCTGCGGACTGGAATCAAGAAGGGAAAGATTAGCCATGTCCGCTTCGGTTACCGCCGAATCATAGGGAATGAAACCAAGAAATTCAAAACCGACCAGGCCGGTAAGGAGAAACTCCTTCTCTGCCTGACTTCGAATTTTATTACCGACCACGGCCACGTTGTTCAGGCCAATATCATGAGCTAGCTTTTTGATGCGATGAGCGGTTTCAATACTGCGTCGGCTTGGTTCAACTACCACAATCAGCTTGTCTACCGCCCGTGCAGTGGCCCGCCCCAGATGTTCTATACCCGCCTCCATATCGAGGATAATCACCTCATTCCTTTCCAGAAGGAGATGATTAACAAGGGCCTGCAATAGAACGTTCTCCGAGCAATAGCAGCCACTACCACCCCGCTTGATTTGCCCCATCACCATCAGCTTGACCCCATTATGCTGGCGCCAGTATTTCTCCGGTATATCATCCACTCTGGGGTTCAACTTGAAATAAACATCACTTTGGCCGGGACGTGCTCCGGTTCTTTCCGCCGCAAGCTCCTTCATCTCAGAGATGGGAGTAATTTCATCGGCTTTGGGAAAGCCGAGAGTGGCCGCTAATGTAGAATTAGAGTCGGCATCGATGGCCAGTACCGAGTAGCCCGATTCAATAAATATCCTGGAAAGAAGTGACGCCAGTAGAGTCTTGCCGACTCCGCCCTTTCCACTGATACCAATCTTCATCGCAACCTTGTTTTGGCATAATTAAAGCTGAGACTTCCAAGGGGAAAGCACTCAGCCTTAATAAATCTGGTTACCCGTTGCTTACCCTGGATAGTATATCCTATGCGCCTTAAGAAGTCAATATTGTTTATTAACCTCGTCCTTTTATCCCCTTCTTCTGCGGGATTGTTAAGCAATGATAAAGCAGAAGAGTCCTTCCTGTACAGGAAGGACTCTTCTGCTTTATTGACAAACTACTATATAGCTACTATTCCGCTTCTCTCGGATACGGTGGCTGGTAAGGATTCGAGATGTTGTGTACCTTGTCCACTGAAAACTCCTTACCGGCGCCGTGACAAGTCGTGCAAGTTTCTACTCTATCCTTATTCCACGGGTCGGATGGAGTCGGGTTTTGCGTCATAAGTATGGCATGAGCATTGGCTTTGTTGCTGTCATGGCAGGCCATACAGGCCAGCCTTGAAGGCTCTGTCTTCCAGGTCCCCGTGGTATCAGCACTGTGGCACTTGGTGCAGTTCCTGATATCCTGCGGGAAAATAACCTCGCTGAAGGCGTCCGGGTTACCAGCGTAGATATACTCCGAATGTTCGAGGTAAATACCACGGTGCACGCCATGCAGTCTAGCGGAGAGAGGTTTGGCGCCGTATCCCATAAAGCCACTGGTCGAGGTGCCGCCCAATGTTGGTCCCAGTTCGCCAGTACCGGAACGGTTGTAATCGTGGCAGGCCTTACAGTAGTCGGTATCGAAAGGCTGCTGGTGTATCGGGCCTTCATCAAGATGCCAGATGTTGCTGCCGTGGCAGTTGGTGCAGTTGGTGGCCACTTTCTTGTCAGGCGTTTCCGTACCCACCTGGAAGGTCATGAAACCCATGCCTACACGACTGAGATTCAGCGCCTTAGCAGCGGCGTTTGGCGTACCACCTGGTCCGGGATTAGCCAACGTCCCTGCGACAATGCCATTCGGGACAGTATAAGAGTAAATCATATAAGTGCCCGGCTGCAGGCCGGAAACACTATCCAGCTGGTAGGTGATGTTATTAACGCTACGGACAACGTCCGGGTCAGTGAAGACAAGCGGGTCGGTGCGAGGCCTCATATCGATAGCAGCGGTGGAAACGTTCCCGATAATCACGTAAGGCTCCATGGTCACGCCGGCCGTATTACCGACAACTTTACCCTCCCTGGTGATAGGACGCCCCGCCGCCTTCCAGCCCATCTTGGTGGTGACGGAGCTATTGTATATCTCGAACCTGGATTTGTCACCCAGGATGTTACTCAGGAGATTAATATTACCGGCAGCATTGGAGGTAACTCTGACGTCCTTCAGGTTAGATGACAGCCAGGCGACGACCTGCGCCGTCGTCTGTGCACCGGCAGGAGCCGCTATTTCCTGTACCGGGCCGCCGTGGATGGCAATTTTGAAGGTATCGCCGGCAGCGAATGTCCACCCTCTAGTGGCATTATCACCGGGAGTTTGCGGGGTGGCCGGTATCGAGCTGGTGACTGAAGCACGTGCTTTGGAGTTAGCGTTCTTAGCCGTATTGGTCAGCACCGGAACTGAATTCAAACGAGGCCCGTAGACATAGAAGTTGGCGGCGGAGAAGGTAGTTTCGCTGACCAGGGTGTGGTTAATGGGCTGACCCTTATCGTCCCTGATAACCAGGGTAACCATCGGAGTCTCGCCAGTGACATAGAACTTACCATTGCGGGAAGGCGTCAACGAGACATCAATTTTATTCATTAACTGCTCGACCTTGTGTGCTTCGGCAATAGGTTTGAGCCCGCCAGTATCAGGAGTGTGGCAGACGGCACAACCTGAATCGTTGGCCTGGGCGCCACCTTCGTGGGCCACTGCCGTCTTGGGCATACTGGCTTTGTCACCGAACCAGACATTGTCATGGCAAGCGCCGCAGGCTAGCTGTGAAGGTTTGGTCTTCCAGCGGTCATCGACATGGCAGGAGGTACAGTTCTTGACGTTGTTTGGGAAGAGAACACCGAGATAGTTTTTGAAGACGCCGGTCTTCCGGTCTGTATTCAGAGGATTACTCAAGTGCTCGCCCATGTGGACACCATGCGCACGAATCACAATCGCGTCTGGCACTCTGGTATTGCCATCGGCTGGGGAAACATAAGCCGCGTATCCATCATTGTTATGACAAGCCTTGCACGTCAATACCGGCACTGAGTCAATAGATGGACTGCCGTATGGACTCCGCCCCGGGTCAACATGATGGAAGTAGAATTGACCGTTGTCCGCCCCGAGATGGCAAGAAGCACATTTCTCCTTTTCTACTATCTGTTTTTCAACCGTGGCTGTTCCAATTTGGACGCTATAGATTAGAAACTTCTGGCTTGCTGGATTACCTTTCAGCTCAGTCCGTAAAGCCACAATGTAAGTGCCTGGCTCCTCGTCAGTGACCGACTGTAGGGCATATTCCAGAACATTCCCTTTCATCTGCACGCCATCACTTTTAAGCAAATCGATATAATGGTGGGGTGTCTTAGAGCGGTCATTCGTAGCGTTAAGCAGCTTCACCGCGCTTACAGTCTGAGTCGTTTCCTGTGGCCCATACATATAAAGTGCTAAGGTAGAAAGCTCTTCTTTGGTTAGCGCTTTACCAACTTGGTCCTCAAGAGTAATGGCGACTACCGCCTTCTCGCCAGCGACAAAATGAGTCCCATTAGCCGGCTTGGATACCGTCAGGGTCGCCTTAAGCTCCCGTTCAGCTCCTTGCGCTAATGGCCCGGGGGGTCCTGCCGGTCCCTGAGACCCTGCCGGTCCCTGAAGTCCCTGGGAACCAGTGCAGGCTACCATGAAAACAACCAGAAACAGAGAAAACAGGAATAATCCACACCACAACAACCCCACCTTGCTATTCAACCGGCTCATCGTCCCTCCTTAGTACTAACACTACGATATTGAGGCAACCTAATTTCTCACCACTTCAGGTATTTTAGAATAGACTGCCACAACTCGCACTACACATTATCACACATACCCCGGTTGAACAATACGTAATACACCCTATAAATGATGCAAGGTTATATGGTATTTCATCTACTATGTTTCTAGTATTTATGCTTGATTTTGGACAGAATCTACCTCGATAGCCGGCTATCGGCACCAACCGGGTAACGAAATCGAGCACCTCGGGAATGGTGAGCACTCCCCAAGCGAGTCTCAAGCCAAACATCACCAGTATGGCGACGATAAAAAGAAAGGGGGAGGTCTAAATCACCTCCCCCTTTCCTGAGAAAACCCACCGCTACAAAAACAACCTCGCTCGTTTAGCGCTGGTGCACTTTTTCCACGGCGACATCACGACCCTGTCCGTGGCAAGTAGCACAAGCTTCACCGATAGATGAGGTCATGGTAGCGGAGTGAGCTGCCGCTTTCTTGGAATCGTGGCAACCCAAGCAGGCTGAGGCTGCCGGCCCCAGTGGTGAGTAAAACTCGCGAGGAGCCTGAGTATTGGCGTTAGTTTCGGGCAGAGGTAACAGGTAAGAGTTACCTACGTGGCACTTGGCACAGTTGCGCCGGTCACCAGGGAAACGAACCTCATTGAAGTTAAATACTCCCCGGGTGCGGTAAATGGTGAAGTCGCGCGTTAGTTCCTCGCCGCTATGGATACGGTGAATCATGAAGCGGAAGTTAATCGACTGCGGTGGTACTTTAAATGGACCACCTAAGCTCGCAGGGACCAGACTGGGGACGTCCACATTCGCCGGATTGTGACAAAGCTGGCAGTATTCGGCGGTGTTCTTCCGTCCGCCGCCATGGAAAGCTATCTCCTTATGGCAGACGTTACACTTTTCCGTCGACACTACCTGTCGCCTGGGGACAGCCACTTTGTCCGTCACCGGAACATAAGCTACCGGGTTGTAGCTTCTCACGCTCACGTTCTCTGATACGCCCGCATTACCGATGATGGTTTCCGTCCGGGCGACCTCAATACCTACGGCATAACTACCGGTGGCATTGGCTGAGATGGGGCTAGTCAGGGTGTAGTGGTAATTACCACCGGCATCAGTCTTTACATTTCTGAGGACAGCGCTCTCTGTCGTTATCGGACCCAGATAGTCAGTAGTAGGTCCCTTCACGTTGAACGCCACCGACGCCAAGTCCTGTAGCGGGATTATCTTCCCGGCATTATCCTTGGCACTGAAGACTACGGTCGGGATTTGTCCGGGGCCCGTATCGGTGACGCGGACTATCTCTACATTCAGTCCAGAAAGCTGTTTTGACCGGATCGGGATGGCATGAGCACCAACGACCGAAGCATCAAACTCATTTCCGGAGTCAGCTACATGGCAGACTGTACAGGCACTGTCATTGGCTTGCGGGCCTCCGGGATGGTCTCGTCTGCCCTTAATGATTGACTTGCCGGTAGCGAAATCAATATTATCATGGCAGGCGCCGCAGGCAGCCCGACTGGGCTTATTCTTATAATTATCGGCGTTGGGTGCCACTTTGGCATAATCCTCCGCTTTCATCCCTACCGGAGGGGCGCCATGGCAAGTTGTGCAGGTGCGGACATCGCCGATAGCTGAGCCGAATTGCGGCCAGACGACCGTCGAGAAATCGACAGGGTCTGGCGTGAAGCCTTTGATGATGTATGGTTTGCCATCGACTACGCTGGGCAGGCGGCTGCCACGGTGTATCTTATGCACCATGTCCTTGAAATCTACCGTGTTTCCCGTCTCCAGGTCTACGTTCTGCGATGTATGGCAGACCACGCATAGCTTGGTGTCTTGACGCAGACCACCATGCAAAGCCAGCGGATCGTGGCACTGGTTACAACTCGCGGTGGCGACAACCTGGCGGGTCTTGAGAGCCCCGCCACTGGGAACGAAATCGAACGTGTCGTTAGCCGAACGCTCTTCCCCTCCACGCGAAGCCTCGCCACCCACTCGGTAGGTCGCCTTCCTATCGTAATTCTCAGGTAAGACAGTCGTGAACGTGTAGGTGAAGCTACCCTGCCCAATGTTCTGATAGCTGCCACCCATGTCCATCAAGATACTCGGTTGCGTGCCCTGAAC
>JAENIS010000013.1 GCA_016844285.1 Dehalococcoidales bacterium | reverse complement strand
CAAAGAAGAATCAAGAGTATCGAGCAGAATCCTCGCCCCGAGTACATGAAAAGCAACAAGCTAATGTACGAGATACAACTGGAAAATTTCACGTACATTAGGGAATCCTGGAAGGCCGGCAAGCCTTTTGCGGTTATGGAATTTATCGGGCAATTAGCCTCATGTATGGGGTTTGTCCCACAGGGTTATATCATGTGGGGTGACCGGGTGAGAGACCCGCAGCGATACTATAACCTGGCCGTCAGCAAGATGGGCTTCCCCGAGCATACCTGCGACCGCACCATGACCGCCCTGGGCTTGTTTCTCAGCGGAGAAGTGCCGACCCCCAGATTGATGGTAAGCCAACGGATACCTTGTGACCCGGAAAGGTGGTCATCTACAGCCGCCGCCAAATATGCGGGGGTGCTCCTTTTTGAACTGAGCAGGCTGGGCTGTGACGACGAGAGTACCCGGTGTTTGGCGGAACAGGTAAACGAACTGATTGAATTCGCCGAGAAGAGCGTGCCTGGCATCAAGTATGATGAATCTAAGCTTATCGAGCTGCAGGAAAAGAGCCGGCAGCCTCGGATGTATCTGCGGGAGAGCTACGAATTACGGAAGAGGGTGCCCTGTCCCATATCTCCACAGGATGCCTTCCGGCTAGCGGCGATGGGGGTAAACCCGCGTCACCCGGCTAAGTCCCTGGAGTATTGCCAAATGTATCGCGATGAGTTGTTCGAACGGGCGGAGAAAGGGATTGGCGGTGTGCCTGACGAGAAGCTGCGTATCGCCTGGCTGGCAACCGGCCCTTATGGAAGGAGCACCTTTGACCTTCTGACCAAAAAGGGGGTCGCCCTCCCCTGGTTTCACTACGGCATGGGGCCTCATGCCTTCGGTCTCTTGCGTGATGACGATGATGACCTAGGTACTGACGGCCGGAAACTCACGCCAATCGAGAAACTGGTAAGGTCCTGGAATAGTAACGTTTGGGGAGGGCAGGGTGAGATGTGGGTCGACTCCTTGATTCAGGCGTGCCGAGACTTGAAAATAGATGCCGTAGTCGACTTTTTGCAGGTAGGGTGTATCACGACCAAGAACCTGAAGAGGATTACCGCCCAACGGGTAAATGAGGAGCTTGGCATTCCCACACTTGACTTGGAGGGGAGGGAATTCTTCTCTACCGAGGCCGGCACTATCGAGATGAATAAGAAACTGGAAGATTTCCTCGACCTGTGTATCGCCAATAAGAAGCATCTTTGAAACTAAAAGTCAGGCTCGTTTCGTCACACCGGACCCACAACCAGACTCAAGTATTCAGGCGTGCTGAGCCGAATGGTCGTCTGGGATGCTGCACAATATGCGATGTTGAAGAGGTATTAAGCGCCCTTCTTCTACTGTCACGTCAGGTAAATAGTGGCGATTGCTACTTTATCAAAATAAGGGAACACTCTGACGCACTGGCAAGCTTTAGTTGAATGCTCATCCCCCTGCTCCCCTTCTCCTAGTAGGAGAAGGGGAGCAGGGGGATGAGGTCGTCCGTAAGTAGTAACGTGTGCGGTATGTTGTCTACTGACAGCAGATGGGGATAGGAAGATGGGCATCAAGGTGAAACTTTTTGCAGCACTGGTCGTTTACGTTCCTGGCACTAAGCCGGGGGTCTCTTTTGAAGTCGAGTTACCCGATGGAGCTTCTCTATCCGACATGATGAATCAATTGAACCTGCCACAGAACGAAACGAAAGTAATCTTTGTCAACGGGCGTACACAACCTCTGCATTACCGATTACAGAACAATGACGAGGTGGGTGTTTTCCCACTGATTGGCGGAGGATAAACTGACTGGTATTACGGTAAATTTGTACCTTTACGGTGAGCTGGCACGCTACGGAGGTGAAGCGGCTCTTCCCGGGTCTGCCATCCTGCAGGTTTGCCTCCAGGAAAGAGGCACTATCCGTAGTCTTTTAGCCCATCTGGGGATACCTACCGAAAAGCGGGGAATTACCTTTATTAATGGTAAGTTGAGTGCCATGCCTGGTTTGCAGCCGGACATGGACTACGTCCTGAGCCACAATGACCGCGTGGCTTTCTTCGACCTCAGAAGTATGTGGCCCTTTCAGTATCGTCATGGTGCGATGATAACCGATGAAATGGCTCAGTCCCTGCACGATGAGGAGGGTGGAGGGTTACACCATACCTATGGTGAGCAACATTAAAAAGGCGAGTGGTGATAAGCCGCCCGGTGCCGGACTATGTTGAGACACACCGCCCGGCGTCAAAACCGGTAAGAGACTTACCTGAGCAACAAAAGAAAAACCAAGCTTAGCTTCTTCGCCTTAATCCGGTTCATTCCGTGATGCCTGACAACAAGGTTATGTCAAGCTATGGTCGGGTTATTGCCCCTGCCGACGGTCTTTGTTTTCCCGCAAGAATTCCTCAGCCAGCCTTATTGCCTCTTGTGGTGACATATCCAGTGGTTCTAGATACGGCATCTCAACGTAATCTTTCTCCAGTTCTTCAATGTAGCTATTGAACTGCGGATTTTGACGCCTGATGAAGTCAAGCTTCCCATCCAGTTCTCTGATTGCCTTACCAAGCCCGTCGAAATTGATGTCGAGATGCATGAGATGATTAAGCCTGACGAGAACTGCCTTTATCGATTTCGGGCTGTAATCAATGTTGATGTTGAACTCCGGGTAATATGGTGCCCTGACGGTGAGATTTACCCCATCGAGGTCTCTCTCCTGGCAAGCGTGTAACAGCATAATATTGAAACTAGCCGGGCCTTCACGGCTGGAAAAATTAACGTTGTATTTTTCCATTTCATCCTTGACGGCGACGCTGGTACAAGTGCATGACATTTTAGGTTCACGAGTGTAAGGTGACCTGTCCAGGACAGCACCGAACGTGTATAGCCGGGAAGCCCCGAAATCGCAGGCGAGACTGACCACGGCATCTGCGTACCCCTCCCAATCGAGGTTTGGCTCAGTTCCCAGGAAGAGAATAAGGTCGTGGTCTGACGCAGGATTCACGGCGTAATAAAACCGGTCCTTAGGGAAGTGAAAATCCGCGATAAGCCCGTCCTTCATCCTGGACACCGGACGAAGACTTTCCACGCCTGGTACCTGGTAGACATGATAGCGTGAGGTTGGCATTTCGGCGAATTCCGCTCCCTTGAACTGACTGATGAGATACCTGATGCCGCCAACCGATACATCACCCCCGTTAACCCAGCCGTTCAAGCCACAGATGATGTAAGGACTGCGCAAGGTTGGCCTCTTGTGAAATATCAGGCTGCTTCTCTGGTCCATATTCACCTCCGATTCCGTCCCAACCTCATTATAGCACCTGTGTCGCTCTTAATGTTTGGCCTGTCGTTGCGAGACCATTCCGACTCAGGTCGGAAGGCGAAGCAATCCGGGCGGAGGACTTCGCCCACCCGGATTGCCACATCGCTACGCTCATCGCAATGACAACGATGCCACTACAGTAACCGAAACCGAATAATATACCGAAGGCATGATATTTGACATTTCCATGCATCTACAGATATTATTTTTGTGAAGTGAGCGTTTTCAGTACAGAAGATTTATGGAGGGAGACCAAAGATGTATAAGAAAATATTGGCACCATTGGACGGTTCAGAATTAGCCGAGTGCAGTCTACAGCATGTCAGGGCAGTGGCTGCTGGCTGTCAGGTTCCGGAGGTAGTCTTACTCAGAGTAGTGGAACCGATGTCTTCTCTGGCTTATGCTGCTTACGCTGAGACGAATGGAGAATGGCTTGCCCAGACGGAAGAAGAGGAGAAGGCACGAGCCAGGGACTACATTGAAAAAATGGCAGTTAGACTAAAGAAAGAAGGCATCGCTGCACAAGCCGTGGTAATCTCAGGAAAAGCGGCCGATGAGATACTAAACTATGCCAATAAGAATCAGGTTGAGCTGATTATAATGAGCACCCACGGAAGATCAGGTATCTCCCGCTGGGCTTTTGGCAGTGTGGCGGATAGAATTGTACGTCATGCTAAAATTCCTGTCTTAATAGTATCCGCACCCGCTTGCCGAATTAGCTCGCCATAGGAACAAAGCCCCTGCTCAGGAGAAGGGAAGAGATTTAAGAGAGGGGGCTATGCCCCCTCTCTTTTACTTAGCTCCCCATTCCCGATAGGAAGGGGGTCAGGGGGATGGGCATTCGCCTTAAGCTTACCGGTGAGTCAGCGCCTTCCCCTATTTTCATGAAGTAGCAAGCTACCTATTTACCCAGGGTCTCCTCACTGACTACTGACGAGTTGCCCAATCAATATCCAGTACCTCCAGCGTTTCTTGAGTCGGGACGCCCTTCGCATCCCATCCCATCAGAGAATAATAGTAGCTTTTGGCCTTCTCCAGCTTTTGCGGGTCATAATGTTTGTTAGCTACCGGCCCACCAACGTGGGGCTGGAAGAAACGGTCAGGCAGTTTATCATCAGCAGCACCAAGCCCCTCACGCAGATTGAACATCCGGGCCAGTGTCAGCGTTCTATCGGCTATCCTCAGCAACTCGACTATTCCCGTATCCCACCCGGTAACCCCCTTCACCAGAGCGGTAAATCGTTCTATGGTGCTGGGGACAAGCAGGCAGACAACGCCACAGTCTTGCAGGAAGCGAAAACTGTGGGCATAATAGAACAGATTAACCTTGCGGGGGCTGAGGTCGTCGGCTGGCAGTGGCTCCAGTATGCCCAGAGGGTGAAGAGCATCCATTCCGGGATTCGGCGCAGTGAACATGGTGTCATGGGCATTGGCACAGTGGTCAGCACCGTGCGGGTTGACCGCGTAGCCCAGCCCTAAAGCCCGCTTGGCGCGTGGGTCATGCATCGGTATCTCCAGGCCTTTACCATGCATGGCGAACCTTTCCGCCCCTCGCCCTATCCTTTCCGCCGCCCGCTTGACGCCATCAGCCAAAAGGTCTCCGATACCCTGACGGCGAGCAATCAAATCAAGCACCTTGAGCATGGCCTCGGCATTGCCAAACCTCAGGTCAATACCGTTGGTATCCTCTCTGGTAAGTAGCCCGTTCTCATAGCACTCCATGGCAAAGGCGATAGCAACTCCGGCAGAGATGGTGTCCAGAGCATAGGCGCTGCAAAGCTCATTGGCCTTACAGATGGCCTTCAGGTCATCAATACCGCAGGTGGAACCAAATGCACCGAGGGTCTCGTACTCCGGGCCACCGTAGGCCGGGTCCACCTTAAGGTCAGGCTCATCAATCTTGACTATTTTCTTACAGGCAACAACGCAAGCGTAACAGGCATCCATGCCAACCCTGACCGTATCCTTGACGGCACTGGCGGTTATCCGGGACAGGTTCGGGAACTCGCCATCACGGAAATTGCGGATGGGAATATTGCCGATGAGCGACATGCTCATCATCATTGGCCCCACCCCGGTACCATAGTCGTGCAGGCTTTGCCACAACTGCGGGTTGGCGGTTAACCACTGCCGAAACTCGACCAGTACATTAGGGTCGGCTACCTCGGGTACCTTTCTGCCCCTTACGGCGATAGCCTTAAGGTTTTTCGAACCCATCACGGCACCGAGACCACCACGACCAGCAGCGTCTTTGAGGTCGACCATTACACAGGCAAAACGGACCAGGTTTTCGCCACCCGGCCCGATTGATGCTACCCGGATACGGTTATCGCCCAGCTCTTGCCGGATAGTTTCTTCCGTCTCTTTCGTATTCTTCCCCCAGAGGTGGCTACCATCCTTTATCTGGACTTCAGTGTTACTAATCCAGAGGTAGACCGGTTTTTTGGCTTTACCTTCAACAATAATACCGTCAAAGCCAGCATGTCTCATCTCAGCCCCCCAGAAGCCACCAACCTCCGCCTTAGCATAGCCACCAGTGAGGGGTGATTTGGCCCCAATGCAATTACGGCCACTACCCGAAAAGGGTAAACCGCTCAATGGCCCAGCCATGAACAGCAGCTTGTTATCCGGGCCAAGAGGCTCAACCCCCGGCTCAAGCTCCTTCATCAGATAGTAAGCGATGAATCCGCCTCCTCCCAGGTATCTCCGGCAGAAAGTTTCATCAAGTGACTCTATGGAAGTAGTGCCTTGAGTCAGATTAACACGCAATATCTTCCCATTGTAGCCATTAGCCATTAGTAAACCTCCTTATCAAACTCACCCAAGCTTATACTGTGCTGAAATCAGTAAGGAAACTCCTGGTTGCAAACCACAGCCGGCACACTATCCCCCGCCAATCATGATGAAGGGGAATATCTCGTCATCGTCCTTAACCGGCCGGTTCATTTCCCCAGGCAGCACTGCCTGCCCATTAAGAGAAATCATGAGACAACTACTCAGTATACCTTTGCCATCATACATCAGCTTCTCAAGGGCAGGGTATTTGCTTATCAAAACCCTGAGGCACTCGTCGATGGTACTGCCGTCGACCTCGATAGCTTCGGCACCATTCATTACCGGCTGATAGACACTGCATATTTTTATCCTGACGCCCACCGCTTCCCCCGGTAACTCATATCCCACGTTGCGTGGCACCACTCATCCTCTTCTACACTCTATGTTAAATCACGGCAAAGTCCTCTGTCAACAGCGTGTACTAAGGTTGTTTAACAACCTATCCCCCTGCCCCCTTCCCTTGGTAAGGGGAGAGGGATAAAGGGTGAGAGGTTGGTAAATAATCTTAATACTCATTCAATATCTTAACGATACACTACCTGTACTTCGTGAGTGCAGATTTTGAAGAAATGAGCATTTGACATCTATGGTTACTTTCTGTATTATGCAACGACTACCCCCTTTTTTGGTTACATTCTGGATGATTTAAGACGTCCCTTAGCTGGTACGGAAACGCCTGAAGTGAGGAGGAACAATATGACTCTGGGTAAAATAGACCATATCGATTTCACTGTCAGTGACTTGGAGCAGGCAGAGGAATACTTAACCAAGAAGCTGGGATTTAAATTCCTGAGACGAAACGAGCATCAGGACAAATCTATTTCTACAGAACTAACCTCACCAGCCGCTGATTTTATCATTCAGATTCATCAGGGCAGCGAGGAGACATTGAAGAAGCGGAAAGAGCAGGCAGCGGAATGTCCTCTGTATTTTAACCATATCGCCTTTCAGGCGGATGATATCAACAAGGTCTTTAAAGAACTTAAAAGTAAAGGAGTGTCATTCAAGGGCACTGCTCCGGCGCTTAACCCGGCCACTGGTAGAACACTCGCTAATATCGTTGATGCAGATGGTTTCCATTGGATTCAAATTAGTGACAAATCGAGCTGAAATGCACCACGGAGCGGCGCGATTGATGGCGTAATCTGGCATTTCTAAGGGAGGTACAGTGTTGGAAAAGAGTGGACGGGAACAAACGGCACTGGGACCGTATCGAGTTCTTGATTTAGCTGACCAGACTGGTGGGGTATACTGTGCTAGAATACTGGCCGCTATGGGGGCTGACGTTATCAAGGTAGAGCCACCCGGAGGCGACCCCACCCGGCGCATTGGGCCCTTTTACCATAATGACCCTCATCCTGAAAAGAGCTTGCACTGGTTTACCTACAATCTCAACAAGAGAAGCATTACGCTGAACATCCAGTGTGCCACCGGCCAGGAGCTTTTTAAGAGGCTGGTGAAGACCGCCGATTTCGTCGTGGAGTGCTTTCGCCCTGGCTACCTTGATACCCTGGGACTCGGCTATGCTGCTCTCAGCGCCATCAATCCACGGCTCATCCTCACCTCGATTACACCTTTTGGGCAAAACGGCCCCTATAGCCAGTTCAAGGGACCTGATATGGTGGCGATGGCCGCCAGCGGCTATATGTTCCAGTGTGGTGATGAAGACCGGCCTCCCTTGCAGATTTCCATACCGGTGGCAGACCTGCATGGTGGGCTAACGGCAGCAGCCAGCACGCTGATTGCCCACTGGTACCGGCAGAGAACGGGAGAGGGGCAGCATGTTGACCTCTCCTCCCAGGAGAGCGTGAATTTGCAGTCGCTGCCAAGCCCCGTGATGTGGAGGAGCCATGGAGTCATGACTACCCGCACCAGCGCCGGAGTATTTGTGCATTCTCGCTCGCGTGGCCGGCCTGATACGTTTTTCGATTGCCAGGATGGGACGGTATTCATCAATGCGACCACAGCTACGTACGGGCGTCAAATGCGGGATTGGCTCGCCAGTGAGGGGATGGCGGGAGAGCTTTTTGACCAAAAATGGGAGCCTTTTGTCCTTAAGGCGATTGCACCTGATAAGGAACAAGCCGCTTATATCAATGGGCTTTTCCGTGCCTTTGCAGGGAATCATACCAAGAGGGAGCTTATGATGGAAGGGCAGAAGAGGGGGCTGGAGATAGCTGTGGTACAGGATGTGCGTGACCTGATGGAAGACCCCCATTTACAGGAAAGAGGATACTGGGTCGAGGTGGAACATCCCGAGCTGAACGATACTATCGTCTACGGAGGAGCCCCCTTCCATTCCGATGTGATGCCTTACCAGTACTACCGGCGAGCCCCGCTGATTGGCGAACACAACCAGGAAGTTTACATCAAGGAATTGGGGCTAACCCGGCAAGAGCTGGCTATCTTAATGGAAGGAGGGGTGATATGAGCCAGGAAAGAGCATCGAAAGAGCTGCCACTGAGCGGGATAAGGATTATTGAGTTCGGTGCCGGGGCACTGGAGCCGACCATGGTGGGTTTCATGGCTGATTTCGGAGCCGAGGTCATTAAGGTAGAGAGCCAGACCAAAATCGATTTTATCCGGGCCGGAGTTGACTCGTTTATCGGGGAACCCGACCCTGTTCGGAAGGTCAATGTTCAAGCTGGCCGCTATAACCAGAATAAGTACAGTGTTCTGATGAACCTGCAACACCCCAAGGGGGTGGCGCTGGCGAAGAAGCTGGTCAGTATTGGCGATATTGTGACGGAGAACTTCGCGACGGCGGTTTTTCACAAGCTGGGTCTCAGCTACGAGGAGCTGCGCAAGGTCAAACCGGATATCATCATGCTCAGCGCTTCCATGGGCGGGCAAACCGGGCCCTATCGCGATTTCAGGGGGCATGGCTCTCACATGGGTGTCTTGCAGGGCATTGTCTCCCTGACGGGCTGGCCCGACCGCCGGCCCTGCTCCCCCGGTTCAGCCTTCGCC
Organism: Dehalococcoidales bacterium; assembly: GCA_016844285.1. The sequence goes on along the minus strand of JAENIS010000013.1, from coordinate 12,391 downwards.
GACCACTATACACCCTATATGTACGTCGCGGTGGTAATGGCCGCCCTGGAATACCACCGCCGGACGGGTAAGGGCCAGTTCATCGATGGTTCAAGCTTCGAGGGGTGCCTGGATATCCTGCATACGGCCGTGGCTGACTACGGTGTTAACGGGCGAGTCCTCCAACGGCGGGGGAACCACCACCCCGCGGCAGCACCACACGGGGTTTACCGTTGCCAGGGTGAAGAAAGGTGGTGTGCGATCGCTGTCTCCAACGACGAGGAATGGCAAAGCTTCTGTCAGGTTATCGGCCGTCCGGCATGGACATCCGAAGCAAGGTTCTCCACGCTGTTAGGAAGGATGGACAATGTTGAGGAACTGGACAAGCTGGTGGAACAGTGGAGCATAACGCAGAAGGCAGAAGATGCCATGCTCAAGCTCCAGCAGGCCGGGGTCGCTGCTTCAGTCGTGGAAAATGCTCAGGATATGTATGAGAATCCGCAGTTCCTTGCCCGCGGGCACTTCTGGCAGCCAGAGGAGCCGGGCCTGGAACGATATACTTTTGAAGACACGCCGGCCAGGCTCAGCAAGACACCGTCACGCTACCAGAGGCATTTCCCGCTGATGGGGGAGCACAACGACTACGTGCTTAATGGTCTCCTCGGCCTCAGCCATGAAGAGATTAGCCATCTGGTTGAAGAGAAGGTCGTCTATTAGCGGATAGACTAGCGCGTCTTCCACACCGGAGCCCGCTTCTCGACAAAGGCCCTCGGTCCCTCCAGGTGGTCCTCTGTCTTGTCAATCTGTGCCATAATCGGCTCTGCCAGCTTCCAGGAGTACTCCACCGGCAGGTTGCGCCCTACCTTGACAATTCGCTTGATGGCACGTACTGCCAGCGGGGCACACAGCTTGATTTCACCGGCCATACGCTCTGCCTCGGCGAAGAGGGCGCTCCGGTCAGTGACGAGGGCTTGGATAAGGCCGATGTCATAGGCCCGCTGAGCAGTCATCTGACTACCGCTGAGCTGAATCCAGAGGGCTTCTCCCAGGGGTATAACCCGGGAGAGATTATGCAGGCCGTAGCCCGCCAGTATGCTCCGGCGCGGCTCAGGCATGCCAAAGCGGGACTTCTCGGTGGCAATACGGATATCACAGCACAATGCCAGTTCAAGACCTCCCGCAAGGCAGTATCCATCAATGGCGGCGATAACAGGCTTGGGGCACTTATCCACCGTGTCACGTTCCGGCAGTTCTATCGCAGTACGTTTTCTGCCGGTATTACGCTGGTTCATCTCTGCCAGGTCGGCACCAGCCGAGAACGCCTTCCCACCTTCGCCGGTAACGATGATTACCAGCACACCATCATCATTGGTCGCCTCCAGGAATGCCTCGCCGATAGCGTTCCGAATCTCAGTGTTGAGGGCATTCATTGCTTCTGGCCGATTAAGAGTCACCCAGGCAACCCGGTCCCTGGTCTCGTATTTAACCGTTGGCGATGATACTGGCATAGTCCCTCCTTATGCCGCATACTTCCTGCAGATGACATGGTGCGGCCACCACCTTGATTAGCAATTGCGCTGGTGCCGTATCGACTATGTTCCAGAAACTCAATTGTATGACGCTACTGATGAGAGCTTCGCCCGTTATCATGTCCAGCGCATCGCAGGTGAGTTCGTACGTCGGATTGTGGTCACGGGAATCACCGCAGCAGCCCGGGTTTATCATCATAATTGGCCCTGACCGTCGTCTCGTAAGGTAACCCACGGCTCACTCGCGGCAGCGTCCATCCATATGAAGTCAAACCCTGCCCTTAGCGCAAATTGCTTGTCTAGCTCACTATCACCGGTATGATAGTACCGCTCTGCCTTAAAGGTGTCCCTCACTTCTCGCAACATATACTTCAACGACACAAAATCCACCTGGATGTTGTGTTTATCCATTAGCCCCTGTTGCTCACTCATCGTGCGATCCGAGCAAAGCCCAATGATGCATCCCAACTCCTGTGCCCTCCTCACCATATCCAGCGTGATTGGCCCAGGGGGGTCCCCCACTTCTAATGTACCGTCGATGTCAAAGCTGATTAGTATCTTCAAGTATAGCTCTTTCCTTTCATCATGGCATCTTCATGCCGTCTTCGTGTAAACCGGTTCAACCTACTCTTGTAGGACTGCTCATCTCTAAGACAAGTAGACCACAAGAATAAATCTGTTATCTATCTCTTCAAGCCAAGGCTCTAATCAGGACTCTTGCAGTAGACCATCCAATCGGAGGTGCCGGGTGTGAAAGAACCAGCGATGGCGGTCTCGGCCTTTATTCTGACCTGCCGCTGGCCTGCCTGTCCCCGCAGCTGCTGAACGCAATCATAGTGGCCCCAGGCGCGGGTGCGTCCATTACCGTTGTTGCCACCGCTGGAGCTGAAGGGATGCGGCCCCTCAACACTGATGTCTCCGGCGTAGAAGTCGTGTGCCTCCCCCCGCTTCACTCCGTGCCAGTGGAAGGCCTCCAGGTAGTACTGGGTGAAAAGGGTGTATCCGTCGTAGGGGTTAAAAATGTCTACCTCGCTGGGAGTGAGGCCCGAGCCCTCATAGCACATCTTAGCAATATTATCAGCGAATTCCTCCGTCTCCTCCAGGGTTTCAGTGGTACTCCGGACCTTGCCCCTTTGCGAGCAATGGTTAAGGATGTAGACCGGTTTCTGCTTCATGCGCTTAGCCCGCTCGGCGGTGGTCAAGACGAAGGCAACAGCGGTCTGGATGGGCATGTCCATATCCATTATGCTCATAGGCTTAACCACCCATCGGGCGGCTAGATAGTCCTTCACCGTCAGCACATTGTCCGGCCGATGCTGGGCATAGTACCCTTCCGGCATCATGCGTCCATTCCGGCGCTGGTTTAACACGAAGGGTGCCATCCTATCATGGTTAGTGTTGTACTTGCGACAGTACAGGTCAAAGCTATAGGCTGTCAGCGGCTCCAGCCGCCAGTCCCAGGGAGCGGTCCACTGGCTAGCCCCGGAATAATGTGTGGTCGGCATCTGGTGGTAACGACCCGGCGGGTTACCCAGCCCTCGAATCACCAGGATGGTATGGGCCAGTCCTTCTCCCACCACCTGGGCTCCGGTGGTCAGAGCCATCGAGAAACATGCCGGTGCGTGGAAGGTGGTCCTTGCGTTCCACAGCCCCATGTTCTTGACCAGCCAGTCTGCACTCGTCCCGCTGAGTCCATCCTCGGTGTCATAGGGTGGGGCAAAGTACGGCCTGGTCGGCCCCCAGGTGTCGCCCATGCCCATGGGACAGGAAACGACTCCGTCGATTTCGCCCTTGCCAATCCCCGCATCGTCCAGGGCCTTCTGGGCGGCGACAATGGTCAAGGCTCCCACAGAGGTGGACATATCTCTTCCATCCCAGCGTCGCATCGTGGGGGCAAAGCCTATCCCCGCCACGGCTACCTTTCCCCGGTGCTCCCATACACCAAGCCCGGTTTTAGTTCGCTTCCTCGAAAGTGGGTACTCTTCAGTCATTGCCTGCTCCTTTTTCTGAATACTACTAACAGGGTATGGAGAATTGGGTGCGCTACTTTTTTACTACCTTCCACTCGTGAATGAGCCGCCCTGGCTCTAGCTTCATCTCTTCGAACACCAGCTCGACCGCAGCTCCCAGCGGAACCTCGCCGGCCGGTGTCCCCGGAAGGTGGGAGAAAAACATTATCTCCGGGTCCTCCTCCAGCTTAATAATCGCGATGTTGAAGGGCTGGTCCTCGTGAAGTGGGATAATGCGGGAGTCATACATCACACAATAGCCATGTATCTTGCCTCTCCCCTTCACCTCTCGCCACTCAAGGTGCTCAGCGGAGCCACACTTCGCACACACTGGTTCCGGAGGGTACTGTTTCCTGTTGCAGGCTGTGCAGTTCTGCACTATCAGCCGGCGCTGCTGAACAGCGTCCCAAAACGGTTTGCTTAGCTTGTCGGGTACCGGGACTGGTTTTGGCATATTTCATCTCCACTTTCGGATTGTAATAGTTTAGAGACTGTCTACAAACCTTTCTTCAAAATGTGTGACTATGTTAGAAGGCTGAATATTGTTCATATTCAGCCTTCTAAGCTCCTTAGGTTTAGGTCTATTACGCTTTACCGATTCTGAACATCTTGGTACCACATACCGGGCATGTGCCCTGGGTCGCCGGTTTACCGTTTTTCATCGTTACCGCCTTCGGGTTCTTGACTTCTCTCTTGGTGCGACATTTAACACAGTATGCTTGCATTGGTTCACCTCCTCTAAATATCAACGATAAACCATTCGTACCTGCAATGTCAAATAGTAACATCATGAGGTCGTTTAACAACTCCTCACCCTTTATCCCTCTCCCCTTGGTAAGGGGGCAGGGGGATAGGTTACTAAACGACCTCAAAATCATGGGTTCTAAATGAACACCATAATATTCCCCAAACAATCTAAGCTGCTACAACTCTTTTACTGGCAAGAAGATTAGGCTTAGTGTTATACTTAGAAACATTGAGGGCATCCGAATATTTTAGAGAAGGGAGGTGAGAGCAATGACTGAGAATACCCAATTCCGCTTCCGCTGAGTCTGAAACCAGCGGTTAGATGCAAGTTTTGCATCGGTCAACTGCTTGAAAGACCTCCGTCTTCGTATGGCGAGGGGAGTACCGAATACGTCATAGATTACAGGACAATCATACCCGGGGCGATGGCGCGGAGTGTCTCTGACCATCGCTTTTTTATTTATTAAAGTATAAAGGAGAAGAATGACTACCGATAATGTCCGGATGTGGCAGGAATTAGGGATAGATTTAAAACCGCATGATATGCTGATGAACGCCCTGGGGCCTATTTATCAGGAAATTTATCTTTCCCAGAAAAACCGTCCGCAGGGTATGGGGTTCTTCGATTTCGTGGTGGGGGATATTCACGGTATCAGGGTACGGGAGCTCAGAGAGCACGCTAAGAACGGCGGCAAGGTGGTGGCGACATACTGCGTGTTCGTTCCGGAAGAGCTGGTCTGGGCAGCCGACGGCATCCCGGTGGGCCTTTGCGCTGGCACGCAATTTTCCGTGCCCCTGGCCGAGGAAGTCCTGCCCCGCAACACTTGCGCCCTCATCAAGTCTTCCTTCGGCTTCAAGCTGGGGAGGATTTGCCCGTACGTGCAGGCCAGCCACCTGATTGTTGGCGAGACCACCTGCGACGGGAAAAAGAAGATGTTTGAGCTCCTGGCGGAATACCAGCCGGTATACGTGCTGGAAGTGCCCAATAAAAAGACTCCTCAGAGCCGGGCGCTCTGGCTCCAGGAGGTCATCGCTTTCCAGGAAGTAATCGAAAAGCTGACCGGAAACAGTATCACTGCCGACAACTTAAGCGAGGCGACTAATCTCGTTAACCGGCGCCGCCGCGCCCTGCAACGGCTCTACAATCTGCGCAAGGTCAGGCCTGTCCCCATCAGCGGCAAGGACGCGCTGCTCGCAACCCAGGTGTCCTTTTACGATGATGTCAAGCGTTGTACCCAGCAGGTCAACGCCCTGTGCGATGAGCTGGACAAGCGCGTTGCCAAAGGCGAGGGAATCGCTCCGGCAAATGCACTGCGTATTCTTATCTCCGGCAGCCCGATGGCTATCCCCAACTGGAAGCTGCATCACATCCTGGAAACCAGCGGTGCCGTGGTGGTCTGCGAAGAATCATGCACCGGCACCCGATTCTTCACCGAGCTGGTAAAACCGGAGGAATCTCTGGAGGCTCAAATCAAGTCCCTGGCCGAGCGCTACATGAATATACACTGCGCCTGCTTTACTCCGAATGATGAGCGCCTCGATGACATCATAAATCTGGCTGAGGAATATCAGGTTGACGGTGTTATTCACTACAATCTCCAGTTCTGTCACACCTATGCTAATGAAGCGGTGAAAGTCGAGAGGAGGCTGGAGGAGGCAGGTATCCCTCTCCTGCGTATTGAGACCGACTACAGTGACGAGGATGTGGGGCAGCTCAGGACCAGAATCGAAGCTTTCCTGGAGATGATAAGGAAGTGATTTACGCCGGGCTGGATGTGGGTTCGCGCACCATCAAGCTGGTTACCCTGGACGGCATTCTCAGGGAATCGCTAGTGGTGGAGACTGGAGTCAACCCTCTAAGACGCTGCCAGGAAATACTATCCGGTAGAAACTTTCAGCGACTGGTGGTGACCGGTTACGGTCGCCACCTTGTTGCCCCGACCCAGGGCGGAGAAGTCGTATCGGAGATTAAAGCTTTTGCCCTCGGTGCCAGGCACCTTTTTCCCAATTGCCAGGGAGTGATTGACATCGGCGGGCAGGACTGCAAAGCTATCCTGCTCTCCCCGAAAGGAGATGTGCAGAGATTTGAGATGAACGACCGCTGCGCCGCGGGGACGGGTAAATTCCTGGAGGTAATGGCGCAGACACTGGAGGTAAACATTAATGCCCTGGGTAATCTGGCGCTAAATGCCAACCGGAAGATTACTATCAACAGCCTCTGCACCGTCTTCGCCGAAAGTGAAGTTGTTTCCCTTATCGGGCGGGGAGAAGAAGCCAGCGTCATTGCCCTGGCTCTGCATGAGGCTATCGCCACCCGCGTTGCTACTATGGCCAAAAGAGTCGGCATACAAGGGAAGGTCGTTTTTGCTGGAGGAGCTTCGCTGAACAGGTGCCTGGTTAGGCTCATGGGACAAAGGCTAGGTGAAGAGCTGACCGTACCGGAATCGCCGCAAATGGTGGGTGCTCTGGGCGCTGCTCTTTTAGCCAAACGTGACCAGGGTCAATGATAAAATGTGCATATCGCCGCCGCAGTGATGAGTCAGCGCCGTATTGCTGAATGTTTCTTTTATAATGTATCCTTGATATAGTGTGACCATGAAAGTCGATAAACTACTATTAATTGTGTTTGGTGCCTTGTTAATAATCGGTGTTGGTGCCGCACTCTTCGCCAACAGCCGTGCTCCATCCGCGTTACCGACGCAGGCTATCACTGTCTCCCCAAAGCCGGCCCCGGATTTCACGCTGAAGCTGTTTTCGGGCCAGACCGTCACCTTGAAGGATTTCACAGGCAAGAGCCCGGTCGTCATCAATTTCTGGGCATCCTGGTGTCCGCCATGCCGTGAGGAGGCACCAGCACTGGCGAAAGTCTCCAAGATGTACGAAGGCAGGGTTGAATTTATCGGTGTCGTCATCAACGATACGCAGGCCAATGCCCTGGCTTTTATGAAGGAGTTTGGAATATCGTACGATAACGGTATTGACCAGGACAATATCAGCGGGAAGTATCGTATAACGGGTATCCCCGAAACTTTTTGGATAGACAGACAGGGACAGCTTGTTGGCCACTGGGTTGGCGCCATCGATGAGGCAAATCTGACATCTCGTACACAGAAGCTAATTCAATAATTAAATAAGTTGGGATTGTTAGGATTGTTATCTAGACCGTGATAATAATTTGACTCTTTTTGCACTGGTGTCTCGTCAGGTGTGGCGATGGCTACTTCATGAAAATAGGGGAATGCTCTGACTCACCGGCAAGCTTCAGTCGAATGCCCATTCTCCTGTCCCCCTTCCCGATGGGCAGAGGGACTTAAGTAAAAGAGAGGGGGCTTCGCCCCTCTTTCCCTATTTCCCCCTCTCCTTTTAGGAGAGGGGGAAATAGGGGGTGAGGTCGTCCGTAAGTGGTAATGTGTGCTAAAACTATCATTGGTTCAGTAAGTAACCAGATAGGTTGCCGAATTGAGTTTGACCCCACCGACGGTGATGATATAATAAACAGTATTATAGAAGAAGCACGGAGGTGAAAGTGATTAAAAGCTTTGGTGGCAAAACGCCCAGGATAGCCGATTCAGCCTGGGTTTGTGAGACAGCTTATATTGTTGGTGATGTGGAAATCGGCGAGAACTCTAGCGTCTGGCCGGGAGCGGTAATTCGAGCTGACCACGATAGCATCAAAATCGGTAAGAACACCAATATCCAGGATAATACCGTTATTCATGATGGTCACGGCCTTACTATCGGGGACAATGTGCATATTGGCCATAGTGCGGTGATTAATTGCCATAGCATTGGCAACAATGTTCTCATCGGTATGCACTCTACCATTCTCCATGATGCTGAAATTGGGAACTTCTGTGTCATCGGAGCCAATTGCCTGGTCAGCCAAGGCATGAAAATCCCGGATAACTCATTTGTGGTGGGTGTGCCGGCAGAAATCAAAAAGCAGGTTTCTCCACAGCAGGTGTTGCGGTGGTTAGAGGAAGCGCCGGAAGGCATGGTTAAATTAGCCAGGGAATATAAAGAGGCAGGTCTTTAGGTTCTGTTGGCATTGGGTTGATGCCGCTGTCATTACGAGAGTAGCGACGAAGCAATCTCAAAGATTTATTGGTGGCGATGGCCACTATTCAAGGACACCCTCTACTGACAGTTCCGTCAATAGCTGGTCAGAGATTCCCAGGATTTGTGTGCAGACATACCTCGTATCCTCGCCCAGGCATGGACCGGGCTTATTCAGTTCAGCAGGCGTTTTGGATAGCTTAAACGGGGGCGCTTCGTAGTGATGCTTCCCAATCTCGGTGTGCTCTAGCTCCCAAAGATAATGACGGTGCGCCAGTTGCGGGTCACGATGAATATCTTCACCGTTCTCGACAAGACCGGCTGGAATGCCGGCCGATTGTAGTTGATACATAAGCTCCCCGGCATCGTAGTTAACTGTCCACCCGGCGAGTCGCTGCTCAAGCTCGTCTTCATTCTCCTTGCGCAATGGCAAAGTAGAGAACCTGGGGTCTACCGTCCAGACAGGGTTACCCATGGCATTACACAGGGCTTGCCACTCACTATCGGTAAACACAGCGATAGCGCACCAGCGATTATCGCCCTTACAGGGGAAGATGCCATGAGGTGCGGCGTATGGACTGCGGTTACCCTCTCGTCCCTGGACGCGCCGGTTAACGGTGTAATCCAGTATCACCGGAGCTAAGAAGTTTATGGCGGCTTCGTACTGAGAGAGGTCGATGTGTATTCCCCGACCGGTGCGGCGGCGGTAATCCAGGGCAGCGGCCAGAGCGGCGGCTCCAAGAGGCGGCACCATGGCATCAGTATATGGGCCATAAGGTCCGGTGGGTCCCCTATCTGGCCAACCGGTGAGATGAGTAAAACCAGCCAGTGCGACCAGTTGTGTACCATAGGCAGCAATCATGGAGTGCCGTCCCGTCTGACCCTGCTGAGAAGTGCTATACATGATAATACCAGGTTTTATTTTGGTCAGGTCTTGATATGCTATCCCCCAACGAGCCATTACTCCCGGAGAGAAGCTCTCCGCGACAATATCCGACCAATCAATCAGTCTCCTGACCACCTCCATCGCCCGGGGATGATTCAAGTTGAGAGATAAACCAAGCTTGTTATTATTGAAACAAGCGCAATAAGCGCTACGGTTAAGTCCGGGTATGCCATCCTTGAATGGAGGGCTTACTCTGAGCAAATCGGGGTGGGCGCTGCTTTCGATACGAATTACCTGTGCTCCGTGGTCGGCGAAATACTTGGTGGTCATCGGGCCGGCACCTACCCATGTAAAATCGGCAATCTTGATTCCTTCAAATACTTTTCTTATCATCGTATCTTGTTTTTCTTGGGATAAATCAGTCAAATAACTCCGGCTTGTTTCAGTATCATCAACTCCTTATCGGACAATCCCAACTCAGCATATATTTCCCGATTATGTTCGCCGATAAGTGGGGCACGGCGTCTGAGGTTATGCCCGGTCTCGGAAAACTTCACCAAGGCTCCCGGATAAGTAATCGTATCATCTAGCTCAGGATGGTATAGCTGCTGCCAGAACTCCCTATCCTCCAATTGCGGGTCTGCCACAATCTCTCTCGCCGTATAGACCGGGTATAACATTACCCCGCGTTCGATGGCACCTTCAAATAGCTCCGCCATGGTATGTCGCTTAAAGAATTCACTTATCGGCAAAGCCATCCGCTCGAATTGCTCTGCGGTTGCCCGTGCCATATCAAATTCAGCCCAATTGATGCTATCCAGATAGTCATCCCCTAAACCATCGCTACGTAGCCAGTTTGTTAGGGCCTGATTAGTCCTGGCGCCGGGTTTCCCCCCGAGTATGGCAAAATTGATATAACCATCGGCACACGGCCATACCAGTCGTTGGTTGACACTGGTACTGAGTCCGGTTCGAAATGGGCCGGCTCGACTAAGATTGACACGAGATACATCCCAAAACTGCCGGACATTCATCAACGTATGAACGACCTGCTCCTGTATGGAAACATCAACGTGTTGCCCTTCCCCGGTTAGTCCTACCATATATAAGGCGAACATGGCGGCGGCGGCACCAGCGGCACCACCATGCGGGTAGGATTGAGGGAAGCTGACTCTTACCGGAGGACGGTCGGGGTCACCGCTGACATGATTCATCCCACCGATACTCCAGGTAATCAGGTCAGGACCTTTAAAGTCCTGATACGGTCCTGATTGACCAAAGGGAGTGATTGAGGTCAGGATAATGCCTGGCTTAATTTGAGAAAGCTCGCGATAGCCCAGGCCGAGGTCATCCATATAGCCTGGAGGGAATGTCTCGATGACAATATCAGCGGTTTTGACTAATCTTTTGAAGATGTTGTTGCCGTCTGCTGACTCAATGTTTAGTGTGATACCGCGCTTGTTGGCACAATAAGCGAACCAGAACAGGCTCTTTTCAGGGTGAGGGATGTCATGGTAAAAAGGCCCGATATTACGGCAATCGTCACCGCCAGGTTTCTCTACTTTGATGACATCAGCGCCGAAATCACCTAAAATCCGGCCACAAACCACTCCCTTCTCATCGCTTAAATCTAAAACACGATATGGGGAGAGAAGACCATCATTTTCCATTCGTAAAACCTGTGGCTCCTACCTAATAACTACAGATGGCAGTCAGGGGATTCATGGTCGTTGCTTTTGCTGACTTGCCGGCTGGAACTCGTTGAAGCTGACAATCGGCACGATTCTAGCAGAATGTGGGTTCGAGGTCAATCAAATCCTGTGAATTGCTGGATTCTATGTGGTTGTTTTTACTTTTGTCAATGACAGACTAATCAAACGTAACCAACACCACAGCCAGGAAGGTTGCAACAGCAACATGACAATGCTAATATGGGACTACGAAGCACTCACTCAAGGAGAAACTTATGGATTCTGAGGCAAAAGGGGCAAAGAATCTCTTCAATGAAGTTATCGACGCTGGATTATGTTCGCTTTGCGGTGCCTGCGCCGGTGGTTGCCCTTACCTGGTAACATATCGAGGCAATATGGTCGCTCTGGACAACTGCACCCTGTCAAAAGGCCAATGCTATCAATATTGTCCGCACACCTATACTGACATGGATGCGATTAGTCAGCAAATCTTTGGTTCGCCCTATAGTGAGGAGCCGGTAGGCACCCACCGGCAGGTGTTAATCGCCAGGTCGAAGGAAACACACATCAGAGAAAAAGCCCAGTACGGCGGGACGGTAACCACGCTACTATCCCTGGCACTCGCCGAGGGACTTATCGATGCCGCACTGCTGGCGAGAATGTCGGCGGAGAAGAGTCCCCAGGGCTTTCTCGCCCGAACTGCTGAAGAGGTAGAGCAATGTGCCGGCTCCAGCTATGAAGGCAGCCCAATACTGGAAACTTACAATCGTATACCCAGGGACGAAAGGTACAATCTGGGAATAGTGGCACTGCCCTGCCAGGTCTTAGCCCTGACCAAGATGAAAACTGAGCCGCCGCAAAACCGTCTCGATATTAGAGGTGTGCAGTTAGTCATCGGGCTGTTCTGCACCTGGGCTTTATCTGCCGGCGGGTTCCATGAGTTCTTAAAAGAGAATGTCGCTCTGCACCAGGTGCGCAAGTTTGATATTCCACCGCCTCCGGCAAACCGGCTTGATGTCTACACCACCTCGGGCAAAATTTCCTTTCCCCTGGAACAGGTCAGAAAGTTTACCATGCCCGGCTGTGCTTGCTGCCTTGATATGACCAGTGAGTTTGCCGACCTTTCCGTTGGTTCCGCCGAGGGAATTGAAGGCTGGAATACCGTGATTGTGCGCACCGAAGCTGGAGCCAGGCTGATAGAAATGGCTAAGTCAAAAGGTAAACTGGAGACTGATAATCTACCGGCACAGAATCTGACCCACCTTAGAGATGCCGCCCGGCTGAAGAAGAAACGCGCATTGCAAGAAATTGTCAGCAGAACTGGCGACACTACCAAGCTGCTTTACCTTGGCTTATCGCCAGACCTGACAGAACACCTCTTGACATAGAAGCATACCGGCAATCGTGGAGGTAAACTCAGATGGCAGATATTGATATCGATGCTCCGGGCATGAAGATGCTCTTAATGGGTAACGAGGCAATTGCCCGGGGTGC
>JAENIS010000071.1 GCA_016844285.1 Dehalococcoidales bacterium | reverse complement strand
AGGGTGGTATCTGGATTCTGGCCTTCGCCAGAATGACATCTTCTATTTGAATAGCATCACTCATGCCCTGAGTCTATTCTATAATGAGACTGTTAGTAAATGACCTATTCTAATTCTTTGACTGGAGAGCTATCCGGTAGTATACTACGGCCGAGCCAGTACCACAACGGAAGCATATTTATCAACTATCCTTGCTTTAGCATATTAGTTATGTTATCATTACACCAATGACTACGGAGAAAGGTAAGGCACTCGAGCTAGCTATCGGCCAGATTGAAAAACGATTTGGCAAAGGGTCAATCATGAAGCTGGGAGAGTCAACGACACTGGGACCAGTTGAGGTTGTCTCCAGCGGCTCCCTGACCCTGGATTTAGCCTTAGGCATCGGTGGTCTCCCCAAGGGACGGATTACCGAGATTTTTGGCGCCGAGTCATCAGGGAAAACTACCCTGGCTCAGCATATCATTGCCGAGGCACAAAAGGGGGGTGGGGTTGCCGCTTATATTGATGCCGAGCATGCCCTCGACCCTCTCTATGCCAGTCACTGCGGGGTCAAGGTGGATGACATGCTTATCTCCCAACCGGATACCGGGGAGCAGGCTCTGGAGATAACCGAAGCCCTGGTTCGAAGCGGGGCGGTGGACACCATCATCATTGATAGTGTGGCCGCACTGGTGCCCCGTGCTGAACTCGAAGGAGAGATTGGGGATACCCAGGTTGCTTTGCAAGCCCGCCTGATGTCGCAAGCCTTAAGAAAGCTGGCAGCCTCGATTGGTAGGTCAGGCACCGCCGTTGTCTTCATTAACCAGCTAAGAGAGAAGGTTGGTATTGTCTTTGGTAATCCGGAGATTACGCCGGGCGGCCGGGCGCTGAAGTTCTATAGCTCGGTAAGGATTGAGCTGAGGCGTTCTGACACCATCAAGCAGGGAGACGTGGCAATAGGTAGCCATATCAAGGCCAGGGTAGTCAAAAATAAGGTGGCTCCTCCCTTCAGGACTGCTGAATTTGACATCATGTTTGACCATGGCATCAGTCGTGAGGGTGACATTATTGACCTTGCTGTTGAGCTGGGGCTAGTCAGCAAATCGGGCGCCTTTTTCTCCTATGGTGACATTCGCCTCGGACAGGGACGGGAGAATGCCAAGCAATACCTGCGTCAGCACTCCGAGCTTGCCCAGGAGATGGAGCAAAAGATTAGAGCCTCAGCTATTGCCACTCATCATCTTATCGCTACCAGTTAAAGGTTTCCTAACCTGACCAGTTAGTAGACTAACCGATAGTGTCAGTGGGAGGTAAAGCTGAGGCACAAGCCTCAGCTTTATTGGTTAAAGAGGGAGGATAAGGTTGGTCAGAAAGATTACCGCCCTCCGTAACAAAAGAGGTGGAGGAAAGCGGGTAAATATCTTCTTAGATGGCAAATTAGCGTTTAGCCTGGAGGCCGAGGTAGCCGCCAAAGAAGAACTCAGCCTTGAGCAGGTGCTCCCGGACGAGCGGGTTGAGGCATTGCTCCGGTTGGATAACATTCGCCGTGGCCTTAATGCTGCCCTTCACTACCTTGGCTACCGACCGCGCAGTGAGTCCGAGCTAAGGGATAGGTTGCGCCGCCGTGGTTTCGACGTTGACACTATCGGTGCAGTAATCACCAGACTAAGAGAGCAGAAGCTGGTAGATGATGTGGCCTTTGCCCAATTCTGGGCAGAGAACCGGGAGTCCTTTAGCCCGCGCAGCCAATGGCTAACCGGGCTCGAATTAAGGCAGAAAGGCATCCCTAGCGACATTATCGAACAGGTAGTTAACGTTGTCGACGACCAGGATAATGCCTATCGTGCCGCCCTCAGTAAAGCACTTAATCTACCCCGCACTGACTATGAGAGCTTCCGTCGCCGTTTGGGCAGCTATCTCAGGCGGCGCGGCTTTAGCTATGAAGTCATCAGTCATACTGTCGGACGATTGTGGCAAGAGGGAGTAGCCCTAAAGGTCGAAGGCAGCCAAGATGAAGTATTTATCGCCTGATTTTGCCAAGAGGTAGTCACTGAGGATAAGGAGATGAAGAAATGCCACTACCGGAATTCTTAACATTCTATGTGGCCTTGTTAATCGCTATTTTTGTCATCGGTTTTACCTGTGGCGGAGCGATTGTTTATTTCTTCCGGCGCATGGCACTTAATCGGCAGCTTCGAGCGGCTCAGAGGAAAGCAGTGAGAATATTGAGCGAAGCCAGAGATGAGGCCAAAGAGGTACTACGCGAAGCCAAAGGGGAGACGGAGAAGACGAAAGCAGCGGCAGAGGCCGAGTATCGGGAACGGCGCCTTGAGTTACAGCGGCAGGAGAGCCGCTTTACCTCCAAAACAGAGACTGTTGACCGGAGGCTGGAAGGCGTGGAGCGACGTGAACACCAGCTGGCAAACAAGGAAAAGGACGCTGAGACCCTTCGTGCTGAGATTACGGGGGCCAAAGAAAGACAACTAAAGCAGCTAGAATTGATTGCGGGTATGTCCAGTACCGAGGCAAAGCAAGCACTGTTAGATGCAGTTAGTGCTGAAACACGAGAGGAAAGCAAAAGGCTGCTTCGTGAGTGGGAAGAAAAGCTAAAAGAGGAAGCCGATAAGAAAGCCCAGGAAATCCTGGCTCTGGCGGTTCAGCGCAGCGCTTCGGAGGTAGTATCCGAGACCTCGGTAATCACTGTGCCCATCCCCAACGACGAGATGAAAGGCCGGCTAATCGGACGAGAGGGTCGCAATATCAGGGCACTGGAACAGGCAACCGGTGTTGACCTCATCATCGACGATACCCCGGAGGCAGTGACCCTCTCCAGCTTTGACCCGATACGGCGGGAAGTTGCCCGTGTCGCTCTCAGTAAGCTTATCCTGGACGGCCGTATCCATCCGGCCCGTATTGAAGAGGTCGTCAATAAGGCTAAGGAGGAAGTCGAGGCGGCTATCCTCACTGCCGGTGAACAGGCCGCCTACCAAGTAGGGGTGCAGGGAATACGCCCGGAGCTAATCAAGTTTCTGGGACGTCTTAAATATCGCACCAGCTACGGACAAAATGTCTTAACCCACAGTATCGAAGTTGCCCTGCTGGCAGGCGTGATTGCTTCCGAGTTGGGTATCAATGTTGCTCTGGCCAAGAGGTCCGGTCTGCTTCATGATATTGGGAAGTCGGTCGACCGTGAGGTAGAGGGTACCCATGCCGCCATCGGGGTTGACCTCGTCAAGCAATGGGACAAATCTCATGAGGTAATACAGGGTATCGGCGAGCACCACATGGAGACCGGTAATACCAGCATCTGGGGCTACATTATCTCCGCTGCCGATGCTCTCAGCAGCGCCCGGCCGGGAGCCAGACGGGAGTCGATGGAGAACTACGTGAAAAGGCTTAGAGCTCTTGAGGAGGTCGCCAACAGTTTCAAGGGTGTGGAAAAATCCTTCGCCATTCAGGCCGGACGTGAAATCCGCATCCTGGTCAGGCCGGAGGAAATCGATGACCTGGGGGCGATGAGGCTGGCCCGGGATATCGTGAAGAAGATTGAGGACGGCTTAGAGTACCCGGGGCAAATAAAGGTCACGGTCATCAGGGAGACGAGAGCCACCGACTACGCTAAATAGCTGTCGCTGAAAATTGGAGTATGAGGGTAAAGCTAGTCAGCAGACTTGAGGGTAAATGTTAATATTAGCGATTGGTGATATCATCGGGAAGCCAGGCCGGCAAGCGGTGAAGAAGCTCTTACCCGCCCTGCGCCAGGAATACCAGATAGACCTCGTTGTTGCCAATGCGGAGAATGCCGCCGCTGGTTTGGGACTAACGTCAGACACCGCTATGGACTTGCTTGATGCCGGCGCTGACGTGCTGACTTCAGGCAACCATATCTGGGCGAAGAAGGAGATTTTCCCCTACCTTGATGGCGAGCTGCCGATTGTGCGCCCATTGAATTACCCTCCCGGAGTACCGGGAAGAGGCTATCTGGTCAACACTAAGGCTATCGTCGTTAATTTAATTGGTCGCACCTTCATGGGCAGCTTCGATTGCCCTTTTCGAGCCGCGGACCAACTGCTGGCTGAGCTTAAAGACAAGCCCCCGATTATCATTGTTGATTTCCATGCTGAGGCAACATCAGAAAAGATGGCCATGGGACGCTACCTGGACGGACGGGTGAGTGCCGTGCTGGGCACCCATACTCATGTCGGCACTATCGATGCTCAGGTGCTACCACGAGGCACGGCCTATGTTACCGATATCGGCATGACCGGCCCGATTAACTCGATTATCGGTGATGACACTGAGATGGTACTGCAACGCTTTTTGACCGCCATGCCGAATCATTTATCTGTCGGCGAAGGTAAAACAATGCTTAATGCCATTCTGGTGAGAATAGATAATAGTAGTGGCCGAGCCCTGGGTATTGAGCGGATATATCGAGAGGTCGAGTAGCCGTGTTCAGGGTAGACCTTCATCTCCATTCGACTGCCTCCGATGGCCGGCTCAGCCCGGCCGAGGTTGTCCGCAAATCAGCCCAGGCCAGGCTCACCGTCATTGCCCTTACCGACCATGATACGGTAGCTGGCATTCCTCCGGCTCTGGAAGCCGCCGAAGCCTACCCCGGTCTAAGAATGATACCGGGGGTGGAAATCAACACCGATGTCCCGACCGGTGAAGCCCATATTCTCGGTTACTTTATCGATTATGCCCACCCTGAGCTAGAGGCTAGCCTGGTAAGGATGCGCCATTCCCGGCATGAGCGAGCACAGCAGATGATTGCCCGGCTGAAGAAGCTGGGATTACCGATTGAGTGGGAACGGGTCAGAGAAATCGCCAGCACCGATGCTATCGGTCGTCCCCACGTGGCCATGGCTCTACTGGAGAAGGGTTATGTCACCTCGATTAAAGAGGCCTTCACCCGGTATATCGGCCAAGGTGGACTGGCCTATGTGGAGCGGGCAAAGATGTCCCCCGTAGAGGCCGTGGAGCTTATCTTGCGGGCCAGAGGTTTGCCGGTGCTGGCACACCCGCTGACCATCAGCAACCCGGAGACAATGGTCGGCGAGCTAACGGCCAAAGGACTGGTCGGCATTGAAGCTTACTATGGCAGCTATACCACTGCAGAAATAAACAGGCTGGTTAGCCTGGCCGAGAAACATGGCCTCATTGCCACCGGCGGCAGTGACTACCATGGTCTGGATGCTAACACCGAGACGCCGATTGGCGGCGCTCCCGTCCCCATCAAAGCTGCTGAGCAGCTTATCGCCCGTGCCGAAAAGTGCGGGCTGCTTCTCACCAGACCACAACCGGGGAGAGATGGTGACCACTGAGTTCATCTTACTGCTCTCAGGGGCGTACCTTCTCGGTTCGGTGCCAACGGCTTACCTGGTGGCCAGATGGTCACGAGGGATTGATATCCGGCAATATGGCAGTGGTAATGTGGGCGCCTCCAACATACTGCGTCTTACCTCCCGGTGGTGGTCTATCCCGGTGAGTATTTTTGACATCGGTAAGGGAATTGCCCCGGTCTATGTGGCACATCTGATGCCGTTGCCAGTTTCGCAGCAGGTCGTCATCGGCTTGGCCGCAATCACCGGTCATAACTGGCCCATCTTTCTCCACTTCAGTGGTGGCCGTGGGATATTAACGACGCTGGGTGTGCTTCTTATCCTCACTCCCTGGCTGACACTGGCCGCAACCATCTTCACTTTGGCCTGGTTCCCCTTCCGGCAGCTACCCTTGGGTGCTCTCATTACCCTGGCCATGTTGCCGGTATTTAGCTGGTTTCTGAGTGTACCATTTGGTATTGAGAAATCGCTCCCGCTAACCCTGGGATTGGTGGCGATACTACTCCTGGCGCTCGTCAGGCGCTTAACGGCGACAAGAACCTCAGCAACAGGTTCAGTCTCACCGGGAGAGCTGCTGGTTAATCGCCTCCTCTTCGACCGGGATATAAGGGATAGACGAGCCTGGATAAGCCAGACCCCCTGCTCAGGTAAGGAAGCCCTGGGGCAAGAGGAAAAGCAGGAGAAGAGCTGAGCGGACTGTTTCATAACCTATCCCCCTACCCCCATCGAATGGGGAGAGGGACAAAGAGTGAGGGGTTAAAAACGCTCTCCAGGCTTCCAGCTTGCTTTTTGGGAGAAATTATGTATACTTTGGGAGTTAAGGAATAAGAAATAATGAGTAATTTAAGTCAGACTGACCCGGAAATTGGCCGTGCCCTTGACCTGGAGAGGAAACGGCAAAAAGAGACCGTAAACCTTATCGCCTCGGAGAACTATGCCAGCCGAGCCGTGCTTGAGGCTCAAGGCTCGTTCCTGACTAACAAGTACGCCGAGGGCTATCCCAAACGGCGCTTCTACGGTGGTTGTGAAAATATGGATATCGTGGAAAGCCTGGCCATCGAGCGAGCACAGGTGCTATTCCACGCCGACCATGCCAACGTCCAGCCGCACAGCGGAGTTCAGGCCAACATGGCCGCCTACTTCGCCCTGCTCGAATATGGCGATACCGTGATGGGGATGAGCCTGACCCATGGCGGTCACCTCACTCACGGCGATAGAGTCAGCTTCTCCGGCAAATCATATAATTTCGTGCCCTACGGCGTCAACCGGGAAACAGGCAGAATCGATTATGCCGAGGTAGAGAAGCTCGCCTTGAAACACAAGCCTAAACTGATTGTTGTTGGCGCCAGTGCCTATCCCCGCATTATTGATTTCGAGCGTTTCGGCAATATCGCCGACTCGGTCGGCGCCAAACTTATGGCTGATATCGCTCACATCGCCGGGATGGTGGCGGTCGGGCTGCATCCTACCCCTATCCCATACGCTCAGGTGGTGACTTCCACCACTCACAAGACACTGCGTGGTCCGCGTGGCGGATTTATCCTCTGTCGCCAGGAGCTAGCCCAGGCCATTGATTCCGCGGTCTTTCCAGAGATGCAGGGTGGACCCCTGATGCACGTTATTGCCGCCAAAGCGGTGGCCTTTCATGAAGCCAGTCAGCCCGGCTTCGTCGCATATCAGCAGGGGATACTGGATAACGCCCTCATCCTTGCCAGCGAGCTGAAGCGATTGGGACTGAACCTGGTCACCGGTGGCACCGATAATCACCTGATTCTGGCCGACATCACCCCGACCGGAGTCAATGGCCGGGAAGCCGAGGAAGCCCTGGGGAGGGTCGGTATTATCATTAACCGCAATAGTATTCCCTTCGACCCACGCCCCGCCGCGCTCACCAGCGGTATCAGGCTGGGCACCGCCGCCGTCACCAGCCGTGGCTTCGGTAAAGATGAAATGAGGTACATCGCTGCGGCCATCGTCAAGGTAATCAGCCACACTGGTGATGCCGCTATCGAGAAACAGACACGCGAGGAGGTTAGCCAGCTCTGCTCTCGCTTCCCTGTGCCCGGGATTGATGCCTGAGACTGACTAAATCCTATCCCCTTTATCCCCTTCGCGGTATTGGATGCCATTGCTCACTCAGAGCAGCTAAAAAGAAATCCCGCCCAGCCCCATTGATTGGCAGGTCAGGAGGCGAAAGATGAAGTGGAGATTGGTCGTAACCGCACTATTACTGGTGGCGTCGTTCTTTTCCATTTCAAGTTTAACAGTAGAAGGGTCACTCGTCCAGATTTGGGCTACACGCTATGACGGTCCGTCAGGTGGAAACGATGCTGCTCGAGCCATTGCTGTTGATGCCCGGGGCGCCGTCTATGTGACGGGCAGGAGTATGAGCGGTGGCACTTCAGAAAACGACTACCACTATGCGACCATTAAGTACGACATAGACGGGAACCAGGTTTGGGTAGCGCGGTATGATGGTGGAGGTGACCAGGGTGATGATGCCCAAGCCATTGACATCGACGGTTCAGGAAATGTCTATGTAACTGGTTGGAGCAGCAGACCAGCAAGTGCGATGGGCGTCACCGATTACGCTACTGTCAAGTACGATGCCAATGGCAATCAACTGTGGGTAGCGAGATACAGCGCAGGGGGTGGAAATAGCTCTAATATTGCCCATGCAATTATGGTGGACAAGTTGGGTAATGTCTACGTGACTGGTCAGAGTGAGTTGATGGGCATTGGTCGTGATTGGGCAACAATAAAGTATGACTCCAACGGGAACCAACTCTGGGTCGTCCGGTACGATGGGCCGGGACACGGAGGTGATGAGGCTGCTAAATTAGTTGTGGATGGGCAGGGGAATGTCCACGTGAGTGGCAAAGTCTATGGTGGTAGCACGACATTCTTTGATCACGCCACAGTGAAATATGACGCCAATGGGAACCAGCTCTGGGCAGCCATATATGATGGACCAGCACATGGAGACGATTCTGGTGGGGAAATTGGCCTTGATTCATCGGGTAATCTTTACGTGTCTTTCTCCAGCTCAGCCAACGTTTATAACAACCATTACGAATATGCGACAATAAAGTATGATACTAGCGGGAATCGGCTCTGGGTTGCCAGATACGATGGAGGCCACGTTGAAGATATGGCAGTGGACGCTTCTGGCAACGCGTATGTGACTGGTTATGGGGGTGCTGGTATAGGGACGAATGACTATGTCACCATAAATTACGACACCAACGGAAACCAGCGTTGGGTTGCCAGATATGATGGTCCAGTAAGTGGCGAAGACGTACCTCGAGCTGTAAGCGTAGACTCTTCAGGGAATGTCTATGTTACTGGCAACAGCCAAGGGAACAGTGCGGATTACGGAGACTACGGTACGGTCAAATATAGCAGTAATGGTAGCACCATGGGTGTCGCACGATATAATGGTCCAGGAAATGGGTCGGACACGGGGGTAATGTGTATGTCACTGGTGTGAGCCTCGGTATCACGAGTTTTGATTACGCAACCGTAAAGATATTCTTTACTACGTCTCCCCTCGTAACCACCGACAATGCCACCAGCATCACCAGCAATTCGGCCCGGCTCAACGGCACGCTGACCAGCATGGGCACGGCTTCATCAGCCAACGTCTCCTTCCAGTTGGGGACAGGCTCAGGGAACTACAGTCATGAAACTACCTCGGTGTCGGTCAATGCCACCGGTGCTTTCAGTGCCAACATTTCCAGCCTTTCTGTTAACACAACCTACTATTTCAGAGCTAAGGCAGTTGGCGATGGCACAAGCTATGGGGCTGAGAAGAGCTTTGCTACCATACTCCCCGGCGATGCTACTGGTGATGGCATTGTTGATGCCCGTGACATTACTAAGGTGGAAAGAATCATCGCTC
>JAENIS010000070.1 GCA_016844285.1 Dehalococcoidales bacterium | reverse complement strand
ATTATCGATGAGCAAAGCGAGGGGCCGTGGGGCGTCCGGGCAACACTGGTGGAAATCAAGGATGTTCTGCTTCCGGAAACCATGCAGCGGGAGATGGCCTGGCAGGCTGAGG
This sequence comes from Dehalococcoidales bacterium, assembly GCA_016844285.1. The sequence goes on along the minus strand of JAENIS010000070.1, from coordinate 7,601 downwards.
CCGAGCGAGAAAAGAGGGCCAAGGTTATCCATGCCCAGGGTGAACGCCTGGCAGCGGAGACACTGGCGGATGCGGCCAGGATTCTTCAGAAGGAGCCGGCAGCTTTGCAGCTAAGGTATCTGCAGACTCTGGTGGAGATGGCCGGGGAGAAAAACAGCACGATTATCCCGTTGACCGTAGATATCGTCAATGCTTTGTCGGGAAGACAGGGACAGAAGTAGTCGGTTCAATTACTTATCGTGGCGAAGGATGTATTTCGCTTAGCGATGCGGGAGGGGATTTTACGTGGGGGATAAGGAGAAAAATTTAACCCGGCGGCAGTTTATCCAGAAGTCGGCAGGAGCGGTGGGGGTGGGGGCAATCCTGTTGTCACCACTGGTGCCGGTACTCAACCGGCCTGAGGCTCCCACCGATACCGCCAAAGTAGAGCCTGCGAAGGAAAAGACGCGTGCCTGGGCGATGGTCATCGACCTGAAGAAGTGTGATGGTTGTGTTACTATCGGCCAGCCGGCTCAGTGTACTCAGGCTTGTATTCAAGCGCATTTCGTGCCCAAGGGGCAACAGTGGATTGAAGTCTATGAAGCCGAACTCGCCGGTGGCGGCACCTTTTTTCTGCCGACACCCTGTTACCAGTGCGAAAATGCCCCCTGTGTTAATGTTTGTCCGGTAGCGGCTACTTACCATAATGAGGACGGGGTTGTTCTCATCGACCACCGCCGCTGCATTGGTTGTCGTCTCTGTATGGCGGCTTGTCCCTACCAAAGACGCTTCTTCAACTGGGGCACACCAGAGCTGCCTCCGGAAGCGGCCTTCGCTGAGTATTCTCCGCTGTATCCGGTGCCGGCGGTAAAGGGCACCGTCATCAAGTGTATGTTCTGTGCCCATATGCTGCACGACGGCAAGCTGCCCTTCTGTGTGACTGGCTGTCCGATGAAGGCAATCTATATCGGTGACCTGAATGAAGATGTCGCCACCAATGGTGCCGAGGTGGTGAAGCTGGCTAAGTTCCTCGATGAGAATGATGCTTACCGCTATAAGGAAGAGCTGGGCACCCAGCCCCGTGTCTGGTATTTGCCTGGTCACGGGCAGGAATTTGGTCGTAAGCCGCTTGACCTGCGCCGGGCCAAGCCGGTAGTCTGGCCATGGGGAGGGGAAGGCGATAGGCCACGCCCCGGCGTGTGGCCTTGGGCAGAGCCGGCCAAGTGGACCTGGCAGGAGGGGGTGAAGTGAGGCCAAGAGCCGTCGGGGATTTTCGTGGACGCCTGGAAGGCACCATCCTTAGCCCGCTGACACAAAGCAGTGGTTGGTATTACGCTTTAGTCCTATTCCTGGTCGCGGTCGTTGCCTGGGGGTTTTACGCCTATCTGGTCCAGCTCCGCTATGGGCTACGCTCTACCGGGATGGGTGATGTGGTGATGTGGGGTCTGTATCTGGTCAACTTCGTCTTCTTTATCGGTATCAGCCATGCCGGCACCCTTATCTCAGCCATCCTCCGGGTGACTAATGCCGGCTGGCGCACTCCGGTGACGCGCATGGCTGAGCTGATTACAGTGGTTGCGATTTCGATAGGTGCCCTGATGCCAGTCATTGACCTGGGACGTCCCGATAGAGTTTGGCATATGCTTGCTTTTGGGCGTTTTCAGTCGCCATTACTATGGGACATTGTCTCCATCACCTGCTATCTTACCGGTAGTCTGATTTATCTTTATCTGCCCCTCATCCCGGATATGGCCTTGATGCGGGACCGGCTGGCGCGTGAGGCTTCTTCTCTTAAGTATAAAATCTATAGCCTGCTGGCCGTAGGCTGGCGGAATACGCCAGAGCAAAGGCATCGGCTGGAGAAAGCCATTGGCATTATGGCGGTGACGATAATACCGATTGCGATTTCGGTCCATACCGTGGTTTCCTATGTCTTTTCGATGACAATGCGCCCGGGATGGGATAGCACTGTCTTTGGTATTTACTTCGTTATCGGGGCTATTTTCTCAGGGATTGCCTCCATTATTATCGTCATGGCCATCTTCCGTAAGCTCTATCACCTTGAGGAGTATATCACCGAACGGCATTTCCGCAATCTCAGCTATCTGCTGTTAGTGTCACTCTTCCTCTATCTCTATCTTACCTTTGGTGAGTACCTGACGGTCGGCTACAAGATGGAGGTGGAGGAAAAGCACCTCCTTGAGCTTCTGATGCTGGGTGAGAGCGCATTCTGGTTCTGGTTTTTCGTCGTGGGTGGACTGGTGATACCGGCTTTCCTGATTATTATCCGCCGGGGGCGGACGATTACCCGGATTGTCATCGCATCGATATTGATCAATATCGCCATGTGGATAAAGCGTTTCCTTGTTCTTGTCCCCAGTCTACAGGTACCCCTCATGCCTTTTGAGTTCGGTGCTTATACTCCGACCTGGGTGGAGTGGTCGATTACCGCCGCCGCTTTTGCTGCCTTCATCCTCATCTTCGCTATCTTTGCCAAAGTCTTCCCCATCATCTCCATCTGGGAAGTAGCTGAAGAACATGAGCTGGAGGTATCGTCCGTAGCCAGACAGACAGCAGAGAGAGGCTTGCCTGTTTCAGAGAGAAGGTAGGGAAAGATATGAAGATAAGGTTGCTGGTTCTGGCTGTCTTCGCTGTCTCTCTGCTCTGGGTCTCCGTAACCGCGGTCAGGGCTGCGGGAGAAACACCGGCGCCCTATGCCGGACTGAAAAACCCCTTCCCGTGGGGTGATGCTTCCGCCCAGGCGGCTGGTAAAGGCGTCTATCAGCAATCATGTGCCGGCTGCCACGGGGCGAAGGGCGATAGCCTGCCCGCAGCCAGCTTTGCTGTGGCTGACTTCTCTCAGCGCCTTGAGGCAAACCCGGACTTCTACTTCTGGGTGTTGAGCGAGGGGCGGCTGAGCAAAGGGATGCCTCCTTATAAATCGTCCCTTTCCGAGCAGCAGCGGTGGCAAGTTCTAACTTATCTCGGGTCACTCAGCTCCAGTGTCAGTCCGCCAGACGGGAATCAGCCTTCCCCCACCCCGGCAGAGCGGGCAGGCACCATCCAGATGTCAATCACGCCGGTACAGGCTCAGGCCGGGCAACCGCTGACCCTGAGTGCGTTCCTGCGGGATATGCAGAGTAAACCCATCAGTGATGCCACCGTGAAATTCTTCGTCAGGTTGGATTTCTTTGTTAGCGGGTTGATGGAAGTGGGCGAAGCGACGACTAACCAGCAGGGATTGGCCACTATTGAGTACATTCCCCGGGAGACAGGCGCAATTGAGGTTATCGCTCGTTATAACACTACTGAAGATACGGTATCACTCACGGTGCCCGAAACTAATCAGGACTTCTACCATACCGAAGTGGGCATCCGGTTACCCACTCTCGGGCCGGAGCTGTTTATCGGTCCGCAATCAGCTTTTGTGCTGGAGATGGGCAGAGCCCCGATGACGGCGCTCCGTCTGCCCGGTGGTCTGCTCTCATGGCTGTGGCTGATGATAGGCGCCGTGATGTTAATCTGGTTTACCTATTTCCGCGTTGTCTACCAGGTGTTCCGCATACCGGTACGGAGCGACATAACGGAGACAAATACCCGGCTCATTCCTCTGGTTGGTCTGGTATTCGTGGTGATTGTGGGCATTATCCTGGTGCTAATGATTATCACCGGTCCCAACAGCAACCTGAACCTATCCCGGTAGCCCGGTGGCTATTGCCCGCGTCTCTTCTTTACCAACGGCGTGACGATGGGCATCAGGATGACCATGGCGAGCAGGAATACCCAGCTCGCCCCGCCGATGCGGGTCACCCAGTTGTAGTCGCCAAAGAGGGTAACGATGATAAAACCCCCAGCCATAAGCAGGGCGATACCGGTATAGATGAGAGCGCTGATGAAGCCGACACTTCTTGTGCTCATCTCAGTCCTCCGTGGGCGGGCACCATGGCCGCAGCCTGCCGTCTTACCGGTGGGATATAGCCCCGCATCCGCAGTGTGTTCAGTGTCACCGAGAGGGAGCTGGTGGCCATGAGTAGAGCCGCTAGCTCCGGGCTGACCATCTGAGCGAAGAAGGGGTAGAGTAGCCCGGCGCCGATGGGAATCGTCAGTGTGTTGTAGCCAAAAGCCCAGAAGAGGTTTTGCTTTATCAGGCGCAGGGTTTGTTTGGCAATCTGGATGGCGGCCACCACATCCATCAGGTCGTCCTTGACCAGAATGACATGCCCTGTCTCCTTGGCAATATCGGTGCCGGAGCCAATGGCCAGGCCGACATCAGCCTGGGCCAGTGCCGGGGCGTCATTGATGCCATCCCCGACCATCGCTACCTTAATGCCCTCTGCCTGGAGCTTCTTGACCTCGTTAGCTTTATCCTCCGGGAGCACCTCAGCCAGCACCCGCTCAATGCCTACCTGACGGGCAATGGCTGCGGCGGTGCGCCGGTTGTCACCGGTAATCATGGCGACCTGAAGACCCAGGCGATGCAATTCGGCTACGGCCAGGGCTGAGGTCTCCTTAAGTGTATCCGCGACGGCGACAATGCCGGCAGCGACATCATCGACAGCGACAAACATGGCGGTTTTACCTTCCTGTTCCAGGCGCTCCGCCTCGATGGCCAGCCCAGCCAGAGGTATCTGGCGCAGTGCCATCAGCCGGCGGTTACCCAGCAGGATGCGGCGGCCATTGAGTCGAGCCTCCACGCCATGCCCTGGTATGGCGTTAAAGTCCTGGGCGTCCTCTAGCTCAAGTCCTCGTTCCCGGGCGCGGCGCACTATCGCCTCCCCCAGCGGGTGCTCCGAGTTCCGCTCCACCACGGCTGCCAGGTGCAGTACCTCCGTCTGGGATAGCTGCCCGATGGCCAGAACATCGGTCACGGAAGGTTCGCCTTTGGTGAGAGTACCCGTCTTATCGAAGATTATGGTCTGTAGTCGGGCAGTGGCCTCGATGGCATCAGCTCCCTTAAAGAGGATGCCGTGCTCAGCTCCTTTGCCACTCCCGGCCATGATGGCGCTGGGTGTGGCCAATCCCACAGCACAGGGGCAGGAAATAATCAGGACGGTAACCGAGGTGAGCAGGGCGAAGCCAAAGACGCCCATCTCGGCCAGCATATATGGGGTGAGGATGAGACGGCTTGCCGGAGTGAACCATAGCTGGTAGCCGATAAAGAACCAGAAGAGGAAGACTGCCAGGGCCAGAGCATGTACCCCCAGGATGAAGTGGCTGGCGACTTTGTCGGCCAGCTTCTGGATGGGTGCCTTGGTGGTCTGAGCATCCTCGACGAGCTTGATAATCTGGGAGAGAACGGTGTCCTTGCCCACCCGGGTCGCCCGAAACTTGAAGGCGCCGGTCTTGTTCATGGTGCCGCCGATGACGTCATCCCCGTCTTTCTTCTCTACCGGCATGCTTTCTCCGGTGACCATGGACTGGTCGATGGCGGAATAGCCTTCGGTAACCACCCCATCCACCGGTATTGCCTCACCGGGCCGGACCACCAGGATGTCATCTATCTGCACCTCTTCGGCGGGAAGCTCTATTTCCTGACCTTCCCGGATGACGCGGGCCAGCTTGGGCTGGAGCTTCATCAGCCGGCGGATAGCTTCGGAGGTGCGCCCACGGGTAATTGCCTCCAGGTATCTACCCAGGATGATAAAAGCGGTCAGCAAGACGGCGGCCTCGTAGAAAGTAGCCTCCCGGCCACCGAAGCCGGCATCAGGCCAGAAGGTATTGATGACCGCAATGAGGTAGGCGGCACCGATACCGGTGGCGTAGAGGAGATTCATATCGGTAACTCCACGGCGCAAGCCATTCCAGCTATTGATAAAGAACTGCCGGCCGGGGCCAAAGACAATCGGAGTTGTCAAAGCGAAGAGGAAGAGCTTGTTATTCATCCAGGCCGGTATGATGTTGGGCAGGAACCAGTAGGGTTGGAAGGTACCAATCATCACCAGCAGCCCGATGGGCCAGGCGATGAGCATGTTGATGAGCTGGTGGCGTATCTCCCGCTGTCGCGCTTCCCGTTCCCGGTCCAGTGCCTCTTGTCCTTCCGCCCTTTCGGCAACCCCGTAGCCTAGCTCCTGAATGGTCTTTCTTATCTCGGAGAGGGGAGTAACGTCCGGGGCGTAATCCACCTGTGCTCGTTCCGTCGCCAGGTTTACCACTACCTTGCCTACCCCCGGCAGGTTGCCGACCGCCTGCTCGATGTTGGCCACGCAGGAAGCACAGGTCATGCCGGTAACTTGAAGGTGTGCCCGGTCGAGGACAACTTCATAGCCAATATCAGTCACGGCTTTACTCATATCGGCCAGGGTTGCCCGCCGTGCATCATATTCCACCGATGCCTTGCCTGTCGCCAGGTTCACCACCACTTTCTTTACCCCGGGCAGGTCGCTCAGTGTCTTCTCGTTGTTGACGACGCAGGTAGCACAGGTCATCCCGGCAATTTGCAGGGTGATTTTCTTCAGTTGCCCGGTTTCACCAGCCATCGCTCAATCTCCTTGCTCGCCTCTTCAGGCCAGGCTCCACCTGGCGACCAGGAGCCAGGCCGCTCCTGGTTTCGGCTTGAGAGAGCTACATGCGGTGACCGCCATGCCCGGTCGTTGCCGGCCCCCCGCCCTTAATATACTTGGCCGGGTTAGCATCGAAGGCTTTCTTGCAGCCGGGGGCACAGAAGTAGTAGGTCTTCCCCTGGTACTCCGATTTGGCTGGTGCCTTCTTCTCATCCACATCCATACCACAAACCAGGTCTTTCGCCATCTTTATCACCTCCTTTTCCTGTTCTTTCATCGCCGTTTTCATGGTTCCTTTAGCTTCTTTCCCAAAGAGTCGATTCACCCAACCCATTTTTATTACCTCCTTTCCGACTAAATTCTTGCGCAGTTGATTACGTTATAAACATCAGGACGCTCTGCCTTTTCAACTATGGCAAAGTTTACAAAAAGAGCTGCGGCTGGCAAAGTTTACAGCCTCAAAGGTATCCTGGCGGTATCTGCCTACCACCACCAGGTCAGCCCCGACCTTAAAATCGTCAGGGACAGGGCCGTGATAGACTACCGTCAAGCTCTCTTTATCATCACTGAGGGCGAACTTCAGTACCTTCGCCTGCTCGTCCCAGTTAATTGAGCCGGGAACCACCTTCCCCCCAACCTTCGCCGGCTGGTCAGATTCTGCCCTCGACTTAAAATCGGTGATGGTTAGGTAATCCCTGGTAGGGAAGACCAATGAGTAGCCGGGGTGGGCTATCGCCACTACCAGTATTCCAATTAAGGCTAAAAGCCATTTTCTCTTCAACTCTTTTGTCTGACCTTGCTTTGGCTACCGCTTCATCGCTTTTCGTATCGTCTCCATTAGCTCCCTGATATGAGCTTCGCCGTGTTCTTCGTGAATGGCGTTAGTGACGCAGCCCTCGATGTGGCTCTGCAGGATGAGCAGTGAGACCTCATCAACCGCCGCCGATAGGGCAGTGAGCTGCTGAATAATGTCAATGCAGTAGCGGTCGTCCTCAAGCATGCGTTGAATGCCCCTGGCCTGCCCCTCGATTTTCTTCATTCTGGCCAGGAGCGAGGGCTTGTCATTCAGGTAGCGATAGGGCTGTGTCGTTGTTGGCATCCTCTCCAATTTATCTTTACCCC
>JAENIS010000069.1 GCA_016844285.1 Dehalococcoidales bacterium | reverse complement strand
GCGGTAGCCATGGCGAGAGCTTCCTTATACTCGAAGTTGATGTCAGCCTGGGGAGCCCCCTGCTGCGGGTCGATGGCACGCGAGCCTTCCGGCCCGTTACCCAGGAGATACTCCCGGATAAACCAGCCGCAGCCAAACGGCCGTAAGAATCCTCCTCTACCTGGTCTTAGCTCCAGTGTCATCGTGCTTAAACCGAAGTCCTCGCTCTTGTTGCTTCCAATGCGTCAATAATCGTCGTGGAGACCCGGCGTATAGAGCTCAAGTTCTGGTCCAGCACCTTCTTGTCCTGTGCCCACAAAGCTACATAAGGGAAGGACCTGACGCCGGTATCAAAGCCGTAATGAGCGCCAACAACATAGGCAGCGCTCTCAGCAATGGTCTCGGCATCCCTTCTCGGTATGTGGAAGACTCCTTCCGAGTAGTAATGAGCCACTTCGTGAACCAGAGTCTTAAGCTGCTGTGCCCTCGGCTCCTCAGAACGTACCCAGATCTCATCATGTATGTATTGCCACTTTATCTCCGGGTCCAGGTGAGGTCGCGGTTCGAAGCTCACCCGGACACCACGAGCCTTCATCAGGTCTAATAGCCTGGCGAAAAGCCCATCGTTGACCTCGCCGTTGAGCACCGGTATCTCAAACTCAGGTAGGGGCTTGCCTTCCGTTTGGCTAATATCAAAGACGTGCACCACGATGAAATGGACGGGGCTGAGCACAATTTTATCTTTATCTTCGTCCTCCACCACCTCCTTCTTTGGCTTTCTTAGCTGAATCCTAGAAGATTGAACAAGAAGCCAGCTTGTTGGGTAACTTTTTACTAGTTTATTATTTCAATATTGTCTTCCCTTTCTAAAGCTGGATTGATTTAAGTAATTAGAGGGTACAGGATATGGCGAGATGAAATTTCCACCAGTTATGGGACGCTGCCACCGTCGTAATACGTTAGGAGGATAGTATGCCTACCGTGAAAATAGATGACACGTTAAGGATGCACTACGAAATTGACAACTTTGTTGAGCCCTGGGTCACACCAGAAGTGGTTTTGTTAGTCCACGGAATGACCGAGAGTACTGTGGTCTGGTATGCATCGGTTCCTCGTCTAGCACGCAAATATCCGGTGGTGCGTATTGCCCTCCGTGGTTTCATTGACTTAGAGGCGGTATTTACCGGCATAACCGGCAGCGACACCATATTCCAGCCAGCTTTCAGGACTATACCAACAGTTTGCTCGGTGCCAGTGGTAAAACTAAGCTCGCTGCCATAGCTAATGCCATCACCGACGATTTTAGCCTGGACATAATATGTGGTATTGGCAGATAAACCGGCCAGATTAGCATTGAATACACCGGTGGTAGTCATTGATGATGGTGTGGCTTCATGAGTATAGTTACCGGAGTTTAGCCCCAACTGGAAGGAGACATTGACTGATAACGCCGTACCTGGAGAGGTCAGATTACCACTCAAACTAGCCGAGTTAAAAGTAATATTGATGGCATTATGTGTAGTTACCGTTGGGGGAGCACTAAAATTCAGCCGCCCACAAATTTAGCCTGTTTTACCCTTGTTTAGTAATCGATATTAGACTTTTGGCTATCTATTTGATACTTTCGTTGACAATAGTCTACAAAGCTATTATGATATATCTATACAGTATAATATTTATACAGAAGAACCGCTGGAGGCAAACATGAGTCAACTGTCAGTATCTGAAACCGGGCACTCTGAGGCCGAGGAGTAATACCGAGCCTTGCTGGCCAGCTCACCGATGGGTCTCTACATTGCTCAGTCGGGGAAGTTTTGCCTGGTTAACTGCCACTTTTGTGAATACACTGGCTTCAGCCAGGATGAGCTACTCGGCACCGAGACCCTGCGCCTTGTCCATCCCGAAGACAGGGAAGAGGTGAGCCGAAATGCCGTCGCCATGTTGAAAGGGAACCGCCTTCAGCCCTATGAGTTCCGTATTATTACCAGGCGCGGTGAAGCGGTATGGATTGCGGAGTCAGTTGTCTCCATTATCTTTGCGGGAAAGCGGGTGGTTCTGGGCAGCTTTATGAACATCACCGAACATAAGCAGGCGGAGCAGACACTGTTACAGCAGGTATTCTTCAATATTGTCATCAATGCCGAATTCTTCATGCTTGAGGAGCATAACAAGGGCAATCTGACCATTACCACGGAGAGCACGGGAGACCTGGTCCGTTGTTCCATTACCGATGACGACCCCGGGATTTCCAAAGAGCATATGAGGAATCTTTTTTACCCCATTCTTTACCACCAAAGAGGTCGGCAAAGGTACTGGCCTGGGCTTGAGCATCTGCCATGGCATCATCACTGAACATGGTGGCAAAATATACGATGAGAGTGAGGTAGGAAAGGGAACCACTTTTATCATAGAATTACCTATCCAGTAAGCGATAACCTCGCTAAGAGGTGGCAAGATGGTAGAATCGCATACCCTGAAGAAGCATATCCTTGTTGTTGACGATGAACCCTCAATTCGTCAGCTTTGCCAGGTAGTCCTCACTGAAGAAGGCTTTGACGTGGATACTGCGGCTGATGGCAAAGCTGCCCTGGCCATGATAGGTAAGCAGGAATATGATTTATATCTGATTGATATCAAGATGCCGCTGATGGACGGCAAAGAGCTGTATCAATCATTTCAGAAAACGTATCCCCGTAGTGCTGGCAGGACGGTATTCATTACCGTCAGTGTGATAGGTCAGGAAACTGATAGTTTCCTCGAGAGTAGTGGCCGGCAAGTCCTGCACAAACCATTTACTACTTGTGAGCTAAAAGCGATAGCCAGAGAAGCCTTGAGGCAGCCAGAAAGATGAGTGGACAGCAAGGAAGCATACTGATTGTTGATGATGAGGCGGTAACAATACTTGAACCTGAATACCGAAATATCGGCATGGTTTATCAGGATAGATCCCTGTTCCATCACCTATCAGTTGCCGAGAATATCCTCTTCGGATTGAGGATTAGGCAACAGACCAAAAGTGCCATGAAAAAGGAGCTTGCCGAAATTGCCTCCCTGGTGGGAGTCACACACCTATTGGACCGAAAAAACAGAAAGGTTAAGCGGTGGTGAGAGGCAGAAGGTCGCTCTTGCCCGTGCTCTCACAAGCAGGTCACGCTTATTGCGCTGGATGAGCCGCTCCGAGCCCTCGATCCCGAGACCCGTGAGGGGCTGCAGCGAGAACTTAGGCGAATTCACAATGAACTTAATATCACGGTAGTTCATGTTACTCATGACTTCGATGAAGCTTTGGTGCTGGGGAACCACATTGCTATTATCAGTGAAGGCAGAATCAGGCAGGTGAGAACAACACAAGAGGTATTCAACAAGCCCAACTCGGAATGCGTTGCCCGTTTTACCATGATGCGGAATATCTTACCCGGCATGCTAAGTACGAGAAAGCGAAAGCCTCAGCACTTTCCATACAGGACGCATGAAACTGGCTGCGACAACTTAGAAAGAGGGAGCAACTCATGCCTGCACAAGACCGATGATATTACCCTTTCCACCGCCCTCTCGTTTCACGTGATTACTGATATGCCCCCAGAGGTCTGTGTTCTGGTTACACGCCGCAATTTTATAGAAGTAGGGCTAATAATCGGTCAAAAGCCAGACCCAGATTCTCCGCAGACTCTTTAGTGATGATGGACACTATCTGGGCACCACCCGGTAACTCTAAAATGACACCAGTATTAACGGCCCCCGGTTTAATCTGTGTGTCCTTACCCTTCAGAATATTACGAGCACTTAGCTTCATAATTGCACCTGCATAGTCCTCTAATCAATATTACCACGCCATGGTTATCAAAACAACGTTAGCGGCTGCAAGTTGATACGGAAGCATCACAGGATCAGGAAAGGCCTATTGAGGCACACTCTGACTCACAAGTACCAGAATCACAATCCACACCAGACCCACCGGAGCCGCCAGTAAGAGGGGGATTAAGGGGGTGAGGTTAATAAACACTTCCGGAGTATACGCCTAGAGTGGCTCTATGTCCTTGACTGACCTCTGCCGTTCCCTCAGGTTGCCTTTTCACTACCGACGGTCTATCATGAAAGAGGTCCACGATTTGGCGGTGAGCTACAGGAGGTAAGGAGATGAAATTAAAGGAGCAGGTGGCCATAGTAGTCGGTAGTAGCCGGGGTATCGGTAAAGCTATCGCCAAAGGCTTTGCCCGGGAGGGGGCAAGGGTGGTGGTAGCGGCACGCACTGAAACCGCGAACCCCCGCTTGCCCGGCACCATCTACCAGACGGCGGAGGAAATCCGGGCAGCCGGGGGCATCGCGCTGCCAGTAAGATGCGATGTCACCATGGAGGAGACCATCGAAGCCATGGTCAACACAGTCATGAAAGAGTTCGGGGGCATCGACATCCTCGTAAACGACTGTGCCATATCTCCTTTGGGTGGACTCCTCGATTTACCCATAAAGCATTTTGACCTTACCTGGATGGTGAATTTCAGGGGGTACTATCTTTGCTCCCGGTTCGTTATCCCCAGGATGATAGAGCGAGGGGGCGGTAGCCTTATCAACATTACCAACAACTTAGCCGTGTCCCGTGCCCCAACTCTGATGATAGCTTCGGCGATAGCCAAGGCGGCGGTGGAGCGCCTGACCTATGCCCTGGCCGATGAAGTAGGCAAGTACAATATTGCCGTCAACGGGCTCAAGCCAAGGGGGCCGGTACAATCCGAGGGGATGGACTTCTTGCCCTCCCATGGGGACAAATCCAGGTGGGAGCCGCCCGATATGATGGTCAAAGCAGCTATCTTTCTGGCCCAGCAGAGGGCTAAAAATGGCATCAGCGGTACCATAACCAGCGATGAAGTACTCCTGCTCAGTCACGGCCAGCTATCATGCATTTGACCGGGATGCTACCGCCGGCATAACGAGATTTTTAATGAGCCGGGGCATAATCAGGTGTTGGCCGATTTTAAACCTGGCTACGGGAACACGTCCACTGACAACTGCCCGGGCTAAACCGGGTTAAGCCGGCCACAGTGGGGGCACCTGACATTAGGCTCCTTGAACTTGGGCGGCACCCTGAGCCTGGTACCACAATCACAGGTAACCGTCCGGTAATCACCAAGGCGCCACATCAGGTCGGAGGTCTCACGGGCCCTTTCAATCTTGCCCGGTTCCGCCGCGGTCACCCCGGCTGCTCCGGTTCGTAGGCCAACCGTGCCGGTAGCGGCGATGGTCGAGGGAGACATGATTCCTCGCCCGGTCTTACCTACCTGCTGGTAGGCCCGGTCATAGTCGGCCAAAGCAGCTCCCCCGGCCATGGAGCGAAGGATACGGATTCTCCTGGAAGTAGGTGGGTGGGTGCTGGTGAGGTCCTCCAGCGACATGCCCTGCTTGCGGAAGGGATTGATGATGTACATCGGTGCCGTTGCCTGGTTGGCTGATTTCACCGGGCTGGTCGAAGCCGCCAGCTTCTCCAGGGCTGAAGCCAAACCCTCAGGATAGCGCGTGTAGAGTGCTGAAGAGGCATCAGCCAGATACTCCCGCTTTCTGGAGATGGCAAAGTAGATAAGCTGAGCCATGATTGGCGCCAGTATCATCAGGATAATGCCGACAACCATAATTATGAGCTGGGCAGAGCCTCCCCCTTCTGAAGAGCTTCGCCGGCTCCGGGTCGCTCCACCAAATAACATGAAGCGGCTGGCATACCAGGATAAAATGACGATAGTGCCGAGCAGGACACTGGTTAGTGACATCAGCAGCACATCGCGGTTTTTGACATGGGCTATCTCGTGAGCGATGACGCCCTGTAGCTCATCGCGGTTGAGTTTCTCCAAAAGCCCCGAGGTGATGGCCACGGAAGCTCGATTCGGGTCCCGGCCGGTGGCAAAGGCATTCAGTGCCGGGTCATCGATAATATAGATGTCAGGCACTTTCTCCAGTCCCGAAGCTACCTTCATCTCCTCAACCACGTTATACAAGCGGGGATGGTCTTCACGGCTAATCTTGCGAGCCCCGGCCAGCCCCAGCAGGATGCTATCCCCCTGGAAGAAGGCAACCAGGCTCATCACCCCCCATACTACCAGGCCGATGAACACGCCGGCGATGACGCTATTAAAGAAAATCAATCCTAACACATAGCCGACCAGCAGCAGCAGCACCCCCATGCCAACCACCATCACTGCCGACCTTATCTGGTTCGACCTTATCTGTTCCCACATCGCCTTAATCTCTCCAATGTCCTGTCTAGTTAATTACTGAACCAATATTGCTTAAGCACCCATATTACCACTGACGGACGACCTTATCCCCTTGCTCCCCTTCTCCTACTCAGGAGAAGGGGAAGAGATTTAAGAGAGGGGGCTACGCCCCCTCTCTTTTACTTAACTCCCCCTGCCCATCGGGAAGGGGGCAGGGGGATGGGCATTTCGACTGAGGCTTGCCAGTTGGCCAGAGCATTCCCTATTTTCATGAAGTAGCAATGGCCACCTAATTACCTGACCTGATACTAGCTGAAGCTAACTTTGGGTGCTACCCTTTCTTCGGCGACCGTCGTCTCAAAGAACTGGTCAGCCTTGAAACTAAACATACCGGCGACCACGTTGGATGGAAACACTTGCGTCTGGGTGTTATATCTTAAGACTGAGTCATTATAATATTGTCGCGAAAAGCTTATCTTGTTCTCCGTCGAGGTAAGCTCTTCCTGGAGAGCCAGGAAATTCTGATTGGCTTTGAGGTCAGGATAGCTTTCCGTTACCATCATCAGACGGGTTAGCACCGCACTTAGCTCGCCCTCGGCCTTGCCCCTTTCGCCGGCTCCCGCCGACGTTGCCTGCATGGCAGTATTGCGGGCTTTGGTGACCGCTTCCAGTGTCCCCCGCTCGTGCTGCATGTAGCCTTTGACCGTCTCCACGAGGTTGGGAATAAGGTCATAGCGCCTTTTTAGCTGAACATCAATCTGCGCCCAGGCATTCTTTACCTGGTTGCGCAGTCTGACCAGCCCGTTATAGGTCGCAATGAAGAAGATAAGAAGAATGACCACGACACCGATAATGACCCAAACTACTGTCATAATATGCCTCCTTGCTGATTCTTAAATGACTTACTGAGATTGTTTAATAACCTATCCCCCTGACCCCCTTCCCTTACCAAGGGAAGGGGGAGTGTAGGCAAGAGAGGGGCTGAGCCCCTCTCTAAAATCTCTTCCCTCTCCCCCTTACGAAGGGGAGAGGGATAAAGGGTGTGTGGTTAGTCAACAATCTCTTATCTCCAAAACTACTTTATCTAGCCTACTTCGGGCTCTGGAATACCTCTTGCAAGAAACTAACCATCTCCTGTTGCGAACCTGATTTCTCGGTCACTTTTATCTGCCCAATCAAATGACCAAGCTCGCCACCATCGAACCAGAGCCCGTGTCCCTGCCGACAGACATCAACGAGTATTGCAGGTTGCTGTCCAAGGGTTATTTTCTTCATCTTCTGAACACAGATAGGGCATTTTCGCTGCCTCTCTGATACCCTGGCTTCCCCGGCATCGCGGATGTTACCCAAAAGAAGCCTGCCGCTCTCCGTACCGGCGGAGTCCAGCAACAACTCAAGTTCTCCTGAATCGAACCATACCCCCTGGCAGCCAAGACAATGGTCAAGTTCAATCTGGCGATACTCGACAACAATCATCTCGCTTTTACATTTTGGGCATATCATTGCGATTAGACCCTATCATGGATTAATCACCGGCTTATTACCACCAAGATTATAACAGAGAATTGCTATATCTGCACCAAG
>JAENIS010000012.1 GCA_016844285.1 Dehalococcoidales bacterium | reverse complement strand
GATGGATTGCTGGTTGGTGAGGAGCATCACCAGGCGGTCGATGCCGACGCCCAGGCCGCCGGTGGGGGGCATGCCATGCTCCATCGCCAGCAGAAAATCTTCGTCAATGCTCTCTACCGGCTCACCTTCCGGCTGGCGCTGCTTTTGCTGCTGGACAAAACGCTCCCTTTGCTCGATAGGGTCGTTAAGCTCGGTGAAGGCATTGGCAATCTCCATGCACCCGGCAAAGGCTTCAAACCGCTCCACCAGTTGGTCGCTACCCGGCTTTCTCTTCGCCAGGGGGGACATGTCCAGCGGGTAGTCAATCAGGAAAGTGGGTTGAATCAAATGCGGCTCGACAAAGGTTGAAATAAGCTCATCGATGAGACGACCGAGGTCTTTCTGCGGGTCAACCTTCATCTTTAGTCGTTGCATCTCCGCCCGCAAAGAACCGGCATCGGGATATTTGGTAAAGTCAATACCACTATATTGCTCAATCGCCTCACGTAGGCTGAGTCGCGCCCATGGTGCCGCAAAGTTGATGGTATGCTCACCGAACTTCACTTCGGTTGTGCCCAGAACCTGCTGGCTGACGGTGGTCACCATCTCTTCCAGCATCCGCATCACGTCATTATAGTCGGCGTAGGCCTGATAGCTTTCCAGGGTAGTGAACTCGGGGTTGTGCGTGGTGTCAATACCCTCATTGCGGAAGATACGTCCCAGCTCATAGACCCTATCAAAGCCGCCGATGATGAGTCGCTTCAGATGAAGCTCGGTGGCAATACGCAGGTAGAAATCCTGGTCGAGGGCATGGTGATGGGTGATAAAGGGGCGAGCTAGAGCACCGCCGACGGCCGGTTGCAGCACCGGCGTTTCGACTTCGCTAAATCCCTGCTGGTTGAGGAACTGGCGAACTGCGGTAATAATCTGACTGCGCCGCCGAAAAGTCTCTTTGGTCTCAGGGTTACTGATTAAATCAAGGTAGCGCTGACGGAATCGCTGCTCGGTATCGGTGAGACCGTGCCACTTTTCCGGTAAAGGCTGGAGAGATTTCGCCAGGATGGTAAAATCGCCTACCCAAACGGTTGGTTCTCCCGTCTTTGTCCGTACTAGACTACCTTTGGTGCCGATGATGTCACCAATATCCAGGTTCTTGAAAAGTTCACGCTGTTCCTCGTCATACTTGTTAATATCCTGGAAGAGGAGCTGCATCTTTCCCGAATCATCCCGGATATCAAAAAAAGCGCTCTTACCCATGCGCCGCATGGCGGTAATCCTGCCCGCAACACTAACTTTGTCCTCGGTGGTCACCCCCTTTTCTTTCTGCTCAAGCAAGGTAACGGCTTCCTGAGCAGTGTGGGTCCGCTGGTAGCGGTGGGGATAGGGGTCGATGCCACGGGCACGTATTTGGCCAAGTTTTTCCAGTCGCTGTTGGGTAATGCGGTCTAATCTTGGTTCCATATCAATTCATTATCCTTAAATAGTATCGTAAAAAGGCGGAGAGCACCAAACTCTCAGTCCTCATTATCCACCTTATTAAGGCTCTAGTAAAGCGGGTTGATGATGGGATTGTTTATTAACCTTACCCCCTTATTCCCCCTCTCCTTCCAGGAGAGGGGGAAATAGAGAAAGAGGGGCTAATGCCCCTCTTCGCAGGCTACTCCCTTTTATGAATTACCAAAATGGTCTTTAGCAAGGCTTCTCCCTTTGGTAAAGGGAGATTAAGAGGGATTTAAGTAGGAGAGTTAGAGATGTGCTTCGCCTTGCTTAATACCGGCGTTTCCCCATTCCCTTAAACTATCCAACCATGCTACCGATTTTACCTCTCGCTCGAGGAGATATCTGAGGTATTTTCTGACGATTGACTCTAGCTCAGTAGCTAGTTCGGGATTCATCCTCAGCCGGCTGACCGCACTCCAGTCGCCATCCTGTAGCCAGCGCAGCACCTTCAAGCCGTTCACGGAAAGAAGGTAGGTAAAAGGCTGGCTCTGGCGGCAATCAGGGCAGAGTATACCACCGGCACTGGAGCCAAAGAGGTTGACGACCGGTTTTAATGGTTGGTGACAGACGACACACTGCTGAAGCTCAGGCCGGTAGCCAACCTCGTTGAGCAGGTGAAGCTCGAAGTAGCGCAGCACCAGTTCGCTATCGTCACACTGACAGAGCTGGTGCATTGTCTCCAGAAATAGCTGGAACAGGGGACGATTCTCCATACCTTCGGCGGTGAACTGGTTAACCAGCTCACAAGTATAGAGAGCGTAGGAGCTAAGCCGGAGGTCGCTTTTCAGCGGCAGGAAGCTATTGATGCTCTGGCTGCCGGTGATAGTATCCAGGTTCCGGCCGCGCGCCAGTGATACCAGGCTATGGGTGAGCAGCTCCAGGTGCCCGGTGAGCTTGCTCCGGGGACGTCTCACCCCCTTGGCGACGGCCTGAATCTTGCCCATTTCCGGGGTATAGAGGGTAAGGATTCTATCCGCCTCTCCGAGCCTGGTCTTCTTGATAATAATGGCTTCCGTCTGATAAGTTCGTGGCTTGGGCATTTTGGTCTACTCGACTATAATTTAGTCACTTTCGCTGCAATCATTTTCCTTATTTTTTCATAGGAAGGAGGTGGTCCGGTGCGCACCTCCTTGTCGTCGATAAACAGGGCATCGGATATGCCCCATTCCAGGAAGCGCTCTCTATCCAGGGTGTTAATCGGTCGGAAGGTCACTTTATCGCCAAACTCGGCAGCCGCTCGTTTTGCCCTTTCGAAGGTCAGGCTCTGAGCCGGACACCATCCGTTGAGGAATGCGGTCACCGCTACTTTACCAGGTGTCCCTGTGGGTTTTTTCTGGCGCTTGAACCATTTCGGGGGAATTATATCATGGCTAAAAGGTTTCCAGAGCAGAACCTGTCCTAAAAATCCTTGCTGGTCTACCTTGGTGTATCCCTGCTTGCGAAACCAGGATGCCTTCATCCAGAAAGGCAGTGGAATGCCCCAGGCGGTAATACCCTTTGCCCCAATCGCTTTAGCGTCATCCTCTGCCGCCTGGAGCAGGGCTTTACCCATCCCCTGTTTTCGGAAGTCACCCCTGCCCTGTTTGTGTCCGTGAACCCAGATACAATTGATGAAATATAGCTCCTTGCCTTCGGCAAATGAGTGCTCGATGGGGATGTACTGTATCATGCCGCCAACTTCGCCACGGTCATCCAGTGCCAGTTTCACCCGGAGGCCTTTGTCCTTCATCTGGTTATACCAGACCTCTTTGTGGTTTCCCGCCTCTTTCATCTCTTCCGACCAGTCTTCGAGGCAGACGAAGTATAGCTTTTCATATTGGTCGGTCAAATCGATTATTTTCATATGAACCCACCCCCTGTGTCCCCCTCTCCTTTCAAAGGAGAGGGGGATGGATTAAGAGAAGGGGCTTCGCCCCTTCAAACTACCCCTTTTATTATGGCTTCGGTTTGATAAGTTCTCCCACATGTTTGAAGGATGAAAGACTGGGGTTTCGCCGTTTCTCCTTTTCTATAATTGGCTTTAACTTACTATAATCAGCACGCCAAATCTCACAGAGTTTGTAATTATGGTCCAGTAAAGCGAGAAGTGCATAGTCGAATTTATGTCGAGAAAAAGGACTTGTTCGACCTACATCACGAGGTAACCCCTCAGATTCGCTTCGGCGAGTCTTAATTTGAACTTGCAGGCCATCTTTATCTATGGCATCAAAACCCTCTGAACGAGAATCCAATACTAATTTAAGTCCAAGTTGGTAGCAGACTAAGACCTCACCAGCTTCGCCAGCGATGCCAAGTTTTCTTTTACCATGAGTTGCCGTTTCATATACCAATGCGACTTCAATAGCTGATTTGACTATATTTATAAGTGTGGTATCTACTGTTATCGTCTCAGGCATTGTATGTCTCCAACTGTTTAGGTTTTCGTTCAATGGCCATATAGCCAAACTCGCATTTCACCTGAAGTAGTGCTAAAACTCCTGCCTTCCCTCGGTAGCCTTATTATGGTAAAATCGTCAATGTTGCTATCATTTGAGACCAAGCTCCCTTCTGATTAGCTCGCCAAGACTCTCCTTGATTTCGGAGTGACGAGGAACCGGTGCCTTCTTCCCGTTCTTAGGGTTCATGTAAATGTCGTGCTTCTTGCCACTCCGTCTCAAATAGCATCCGGCATCCACCAATTCCCTGATAAGGTCGCGCCGTTTCACGCCTCGATACCTATTTCTTTGGTCTGGACAGTTGTCTGTGGTGAGAACTCTTCCTCAACCATCAGGCGATAAGCATCCCGAATATTCTCCTCCAATTCTTCGAGGGACTCGCCCTGGCTAAATACGCCAGGAACTTCTTTGAGTCTGCCAACATACCATCTATCGTCTACCCAGTATTCCAGTGTAAAGTGTCTTAACATAATCTATCCTCCCCTTGCCCTTGAATCAAGGTTTTTATCAACCTCACCCCCTTTATCCCCCTCTCCTGGAAGGAGAGGGGGAGGGATTAAAAGAAGGGGCTTCGCCCCTCTTAAACTACCCTCTTGATAGACATCTTCAGTAACTAAAACTCCTGCCTTCCCTCAATAGCCCTGGTCAGAGTAAAATCGTCGGCGTATTCCAGCTCGCTGCCGAAGGGGAGTCCACGGGCAAGGCGGGTAACCTTGATACTCAAAGGGGAAATCAACCGGCTTAGATACATGGCCGTTTGCTCTCCTTCAAGGGTGGTGTTGGTGGCTAAAATAACCTCGCTAATCTGGCTGTTCTTGAGACGCTCAAGAAACTCCCTGATTCTGATATCCTCGGTGCCAATGCCCTCAGTGGGCGAGATGGCGCCGTGGAGGACATGATAGAGTCCTTTGTAAATCCGGGTATGCTCCAGAGCCAGGATATCCTGCGGCTGCTCGACAATGCAAACCTTGCTCCGGTCACGCTCCTCGTTACGGCAGATGAGACAGGGGTCAGTATCGGTAACATTAAAGCAAGATGAGCATAGTGTCACCTGCTCTTTGACGGCCAGTATCGCTTCGGCCAGGAGCCGGGCTTGCTCCCCGGAGGCGCGCAGCAAGTAATAGGCAATCCGCTGGGCACTCTTGGGGCCAATACCAGGCAACCGGTTAAACTCCTGGATAAGCTTATGTATTGGTTCCGCCGTGGCCGGAAGCCCCTGATTCAAGGTGACTTTTTCTTTCAACCTTGCCTCCTTGTTAAAATCCCTCTCACTCTCCCTTTCTTAAAGGGAGAGGTCTCCCTGTTTTGTCAATACGAAGCTTCTATTTCCCCCTTTGGAAAAGAGCCTGTCCCGTGCTTGACACGGGAGGGACTCAGGGGGATTTCCCTCCGGGCGAAGCCCCCTCTCTACAATCTCTTCCCTCTCCCCTTAATAAGGGGAGAGGGATATAGGGTGAGGAGTTGTTACACACCCTCCCTGGAGGGGGAAGCACTATTGAGAGTCTAATACCCTCTCAAACTCCCTTGTTTTATTTGAGATTGCCTCTATTGCTTAGGTTAGCCCCGGGATTTTCAAACCGC
Source organism: Dehalococcoidales bacterium (assembly GCA_016844285.1). The sequence goes on along the minus strand of JAENIS010000012.1, from coordinate 16,699 downwards.
CGGTAATCCCCTTTAGCTGTTTGGCGGCCACTTTCTGGGATTTGTCAATCGCTTCGTTCACTGCTTTCAGTACCAGCTCCTCTAGCTGCTTTGGTTTGTTGGCGTCAATTACCTTCGGCGATATTTCCACGGATAGTATTTTTAGGTGACCGTTGATGGTGACCTTAACGGCACCATGGCCGGAGTCAGCTTCAACGACAGTCTTGCCCAACTCTTTCTGAGCTTTTTCGAGCTTTGACTTAAGCTCCTGTGCCTGTTTCAACATCGAAAGGTTCATTTTTCCTCCACATGAGTAATTTGGGCACCCAACTTTAGTGCCTCTTTTAGCAGATGATTTTCTTCCAGTATACATTGCACATGGCAGGGACGACCGAGGAAGTTGCTGATGATTTTTTCCACTACCCGTTGATTCTCTATCTTCTCGATTTGCTCTTTGTGGATGGAGTGTTTCAGGGCTAAACAAACGATGTCATTCTCGATGGACACCGGCTTTACCCCGCTCCTGAGAATGGCCGCAGCGTTGCTCGTTCTGGTATCCTGTGGAGCCTGTTGGATAATCAGTTTCCAGTTAAGTTTGAGCCGCTCAATATCAGTTCCAGCCTCGATAGGAGATAAGATAGGGCTGGATATCGCTACTTTTGCCGGCGTGGTAACACTGGCTGACGCCGGCATGGCTGGAATCGCTCGTGAGGGAACGCTCGCTGGAGTCGCTTTTGCAGGTGGGGGAACGCTGGCTGGGACTGCTTTGGCCGCGGGTGGTTTGGGGCGCGCTGGGGGTGCCGGCGAAGCCACTGTTTTCTGTGGTGGGCGTGGTTCCGCCTCGATAGGCTTTGCCTGGCTGGTTTGTTCCTCCTCAGAGGCCAGGGCACAGTCGACCAGTGCCAACTCCAGGGGTAAGGTGGAGTAGTTGTCAAAAGTAAACTGAAGCTGACCAAAGAGCTTAACTGCCTTTAATATTTGAGCCAGTGGTGCCCGTGCGACCATGTCCTTTAGCTCGGCCAGGTCTTCGGCAGTGAGGTCGGCGCTCTCCGCCGCGCCGGTCTTGATTAGCAGCAGTGCTCTCAAGTAGGCGACCAGTTCCCGGTGAAACTGGCGTAAATCCAGGCCATCACTATTAACGCTGTTGATGGTGGCCATCCCGGCCGAAATATCATGGTTCACAATGTGTTTGGCCAACTCCTTAGCCCGCCAGTCACCGGTGATACCCAGGATAGCCCGCACTTGTTCGAGTCCAATTTCAGAGCCGTAGTAGGTAGTGAGCTGTTCCAGCAGGTTTTCGGCGTCTCTTAAGCTACCGGTGGCGTTCCGGGCAATGAGCCGCAATGCCTCAGGCTCGACACGAATGCCTTCAGCACCGCCAATTTGAGCTAGCTTTGAGGCGATATCCGCCTGGGAGAGGCGCCGGAAATCAAAGTGCTGGCATCGTGACAGAATCGTGGGCAGGATTTTATGAGCTTCAGTGGTTGCCAGGACAAAGATAACATGCGGTGGTGGCTCTTCGAGAGTTTTGAGCAAGGCGTTTGAGGCAGGTTCAGTGAGCATGTGGACTTCGTCTACAATGTAGACCTTGTAGCGGGCCTGGTTCGGAGCGTAGTTGACCTTCTCAAGAAGGCTGCGCATATCATCAATCCCACGGTTGCTGGCGGCATCAATCTCGATGACGTCAAAAGCCCGGCCCTCCGTGATTGCCTGGCACATGGAGCAGGTATTACACGGCTCACCCTTGCCGTTGCTGAGACAATTGACTGCCTTCGCCAGGATGCGCCCGGTGCTGGTCTTACCGGTGCCGCGCGGGCCGCAGAAAAGATAAGCGTGGGAGATGTGGCCACTGCTCAGGGCGTTGAGGAGTGTCCGCGTGACCGCTTCCTGCCCGACGACCTCAGCCAGGGTTTGCGGGCGCCACTTTCGATAAAAAACCGGTGAAGTCATCTTCTTGGTTACTATTATACCCCATAAACCGGTTGATTCCCAAGAAGGTTTTGCCCGTTCTAAGTGGTCCAGCCCCAGCGTCCTCTCTGGCTAATTACTTAACCAATGACTGCTTCAGCACACAATAATACCTGCGGACGACCTCATCCCCTTACTCCCCTTCTCCTACTCAGGGTCTTGTATCAAATGTCATTCTGAGGAGCGAAGCGACGAAGAATCTAGGCGCGGGGTCGGCAGTGAGCCAAAAGTCCTACCACCCCGAGACCCTTCGCTACGCTCAGGGTGACATGGAGAAATCACTTTTGATACAAAGCCCCTACTCAGGAGAAGGGGGCTAGGGGGATGGGCATTCGACGGAAGCTTACCGGTGAGTCAGAGCATTCCCCCTATTTTCATGAAGTAGCAATAGCCACACCTGACGTGACACTGGTAGACCACTCGGCTAGAAAACCACCTTAAACATCCACCTAATTGCAGATGTACTTGCAATGTTAGTTAGGATATGCCCATAATAGGCAATTCGAACTTCGGGGCTGGTGATACCGGGGCTCATGACACCGGAAAAGCCGAAAGGGAGTTCATCACTGCAGTGAGGTTTTTGGGTTAAGCAATGAAGTCCCCAAAGATATTCTTCGGCTGGTGGACAGTTCTTTCTGGTGGGATTATCGCCTTCTGGGCGGCCGGTTATGCCACTTATGGATTTTCGGCATTATTCAAGCCTATCGCTGCCGAGCTAAGCTTGGGCCGGGCAGCCGCATCTGTTCCTGCCAGTATTGCCCGGCTTGAAGGAGGGTTTGAAGGACCGATAGCGGGGTGGCTTGCCGATAAATTCGGGTCCAAGTGGATAATCTTCTCCGGTGTTTTCCTCGTCGCGATAAGCCTCATCTTAATGAACTGGGTAAATTCGCTCTGGGCTTTTTATCTGGTTTGGGGAGTTCTGCTGGGAACCGGGCATAATATCACCTCAGGCGTACCGATAGATAAGGCAATAGCCGATTGGTTTGTCAAGAAAAGGGGTACGGCCCTGGGTATCAAATGGGTACTTACCGGGCTTTCCGGGGCAATCGTCCTACCCCTTGTTGCCTGGCTGATACCTTCTCAAGGCTGGCGGATGACCTGTGTCATCGGTGGGTTAGTGATGGGGTTGATTGGTTTACCGCTTGCCTGGTTCTTTTTCAAACCACACCGGCCCGAGTATTACGGATTATTGCCTGATGGTGCCGTGGTCAATAGAGAGACAACCGAAGCGAACCGAATTATTGAGAAAGGCATCAAGTACGCCGGCGAAGTTGAAGAGGTGGAGTTCACCCTCAGGCAAGCAATGAAAACACCAACCTACTGGTTGTTAATTATGTCCTTTGCCGGCTTCAGCCTGGGAGGAGCCGCCCTTAACATCCATCTTGTCCCTTTTTTGACAGATACCGGGATTGACTCCGTACGGGCAGCCGGTATGGTGGCAATGTGGGTTTCCGTCAGCGTACCCTTCAGGTTTATCGGCGGATTTCTGGCCGACCGTGTCCGGAAAAACCAACTGCGCTTCATCGTGGCGGGAGGATACATGCTGAAGGCGATTGGGACGGCTATATTCCTGCTCAGGCAAACCGAAGCCATGATTTATGTCTGGTTTGTTTTCTGGGGCATTGGTCATGGCATCGTCATTGCGATGATGGGTCCAATGAGAGCACGCTACTTTGGCCGCAAGGCTTTCGGGTCAATTCAGGGCACCTCAGCAGGATTCCTCATGCCGGTCGGAGTAATCGCTCCAATTTACCTCGGCTGGGTATATGACACTACCGGTAGTTACCTGAGTGCCTTTACCGTAATCGCCGCCGTACTTGCTTTTGCCGGGGTTCTGGCTGTTTTTGTTCTACCGCCCAAACCGCCAGCGCAGGTCACCGATGTTCGTAATGTGTTATGATACTGTGTCCGTGGCGGGAATCAGGCGGTAATATGTCGCCGCCGGCGGGATTAGCTTTGCACTTTCTGTAGTGATGACTACGTTGGCCTATGCAATAGTAATACCGCTTCCTGACCGACGACCTCAGCCAGGGTTTGCGGGCGCCACTTTCGATAAAAAACCGGTGAAGTCATTTTCTTGGTTACTATTATACTTCATAACCCGGTTGTTTCCTAAGAAGGCTTTGCCCGTTTAGTTAAGTATCGGAAAAAAGATATTGCTTAATGCTTTTTTCGAGAAATTACTTTTATCATTAAGCCAGAGTTTTAGTGATTTGCGTAATAACTCCTCAAATTTATCTATTTCATCCTTGACCAAGTTGTATTTATTACCATGAACTATGTTGCTTCTAGTGTTGTAAATATTTCTTACAAAATAATACGTCTCTTTTCTCTCGCTAGGGGCGGAACATAGTAAGAAAGCCATTCTTAAGGATAGCCTGAAAGACAACTCTTGGTTTCCATCTGGCAAATATAATGTTTCTAGTCCAATCATGTAGTCTATAAGGCGATCTTCTAAGCTACTTCTTTCCATACTAAGGCGAAGGCGTCTCTGCGCGACATTGAATCGGCTGTCATTCTCAGCAATAAGAAAGGTAAAAATATTCTTAAGTTCAGGAATATCCTTTTCTTCAATTACACATTTTTCTCCCAAGACAATGGTTTCAGATAATGGCATTGTATACATTGTGCCTGTGCTTGGCATAGGATGAAACGTCAGCAATTCCGATGAAATTGTTGCATCTCTAAATACAGCCGATGGCTTCAAGATTCTAAATGCAGAAATGACAAAGTCGAATAGTTCTCCCGTCTTGGATAATCCTTGCAGGCTATCATTCTCATTCAGCTTACTTATATCGCCAATTATTTTTCTCCTTTCGTACAATCTTTCTATAATAAAATCAGATATATACGGTTTAGCATACACCCAGCTTTGCATTCTTTCTGAGGCTGTATGTATAACTCGTTGTATAGGTACTTTCCTCATATTAATCCCGTGTCCTAGTTCGATTAAAGAGGAATTGGACTGAAAATTATTGAGACGGGAAGTGTCCCTAATTCGAAGAACGTCAGAGTAAAACAATTCCTCGAATGATGAGTAAGCTTGGTTAAAAAGGTCTTGGTCATAAGTTGGATTACTGATATACAGTTGGCTAAGAAAACTAAGTATTGTAAACATGTTATCTTGAATAATACTTGAGCTATCGGGCGTACCAACCAACTTACCATTCAACGCTTTGATATGCTCATCCTTCTCCATCACGGCAACACATTCAGCAAACATAGGGTTCTCTTTTACCTCTGAATCTAAATCCGTAAGTGCAAAAACTCTGATATGTTCCTCATATTGCTTAAGCTTATCGGGTGGTAAATGCTTATAGTAGAGGCTTAAAGTAAATTGAGCTAGTGTCTGCAAACAAGATTGTAATTCTGTATTATTAATCATTTCTTATACCATGGCGGGGGGATGGTTATTCTCTTGCGATGTATTCGGTCCTGGCGTCAGCCGGAAGCTAGGGCTTGTTGTTCAGCGCGGTGGATAAAGGCTCAAGTGGGTGCTCCAAAAGGATTGCCTTTGTGGGTAGGTATATTATTCATTGATTCCCGCCAGGTCCTTGGCCAGCTTTTTCTTCTCCTCCATATTGGTCTCGCGCAGGAGGGTCATCCGATGTGCTTCGGGAGAACCTCCCCCATGGACATGGGAGACGAGGTCTCTACTTTCGAAGGTTAGTTTCTCGATGAGACGGAACATGCGCATGCGATGTATAGCGGGAACGCTCGCTATCCCCTTCATGTACTTATCGATGAGTGGTCCTATCTCCGGGTTATCGAGGTCTTTCTCCGAGGGTAAAGTACCGACTAGCCCACCGGCGATGTCCTGCAGAAGGCGGTTCATCTCGTACATGACTTTCCCCTCGTGGAGCTTCGAGGCGTTAGCCAGGACACTGTCGATAAAATAGACTCCCGATGGTGTCAGTTTGGCTTCGGTGGAGGATGCAAGGCACAGGCCATACATCGTTTCGGTCATATGAATCATCTCGGTGATTTTATCGCGAATGTGGGAAGCATCCGGGACACCATTGTATTCGGCGATGGTCGCTGCCGCCCCGGCAAGCACATCGCCCACACCTGATTTACAGCCCCCGTGAGACTGGCGGTGGTAGGCAGCGAATCTTCTCACCATTGGTCCGGCGAACTCGTATTCCTTATACATGAAAACCCTTTCCCAGGGGACGAAGACATTATCATAGATGACTAGCGGGGCATACTTGCTGTACTTGATATTCCCCAGGTCAATTCCATCAAGCTCACGAGTGTCCATCGACCCTCTGCCATAGACATGAATCATGCCCTTGGCATCAGTCGGAATGGCGAATGAGATGGCGTAATCCCTGTCCTCTTTTCTCATCTCCCGGGATGGAGCCACCAGAACCTCGTGAGCATTCAAGGAGCCGCTCTGGTGTGCCTTTGCCCCCCTGACCACAATGCCGTCCTTTCTCTCTTCGACGACATGCAGGTACATGTCGGGGTCAGGCTGGTCAGCGGGGCGGAGTGACCTATCACCCTTGACGTCAGTCACCCCGGTATGGCAGACAAGGTCGTTTTGCTGAAGATACTTCAAATATGTCAGAAGCCTTTGGTGATACTCCGTCCCATATTTCTGGTCGATTTCATAGGTAGTAATGGCGGCGGCATTAAGAACGTCCAAGCCAGTACATCGCATGAAGCAAGTACCCGTCTTCTGGCCAAAAAGCCGGAGCATCTTGACCTTCTTGACCAGGTCATCAGTGCTCTGCATGAGCAGGAGGAAGCGATGTGTTAAGTCACCGGTAAGAGGGGAAATGCCGAGGAGCAGGTCTTTGTATTTGGGGTCATGGGCTAGCTCGTAGGTAAGGGCGGTAGCAGCTACCTGGTGACTTATCATTGGGTGGTCGACTGCATTCTTCACTCTTTCTCCCAGAATATAGACCGTGGGGCTGAGTTCCCTGAGGCTATCGATGTACTGCTTGGCGTTTTTCAGAGTCATTTTCCCTCCTATGGGGCCTCTTCTTTCACCTTTTTTCGGAGTTTCCTGCCTGTGATTGGAGTGCCAATAATTGATGGCCTGGCAGCACGCTTTTCAGCAGGCGCCGGCGCCTACGGTCAGTGGATGGAGTGGCATCTTGCGGTAACTAACCGGGAAAAGCGCACTTGGCGCCCTGGCTGTCTGGCGAGAACGTCTGTCTGAAGATATTATAACACTTTGTCTTTAATTTGAGTAGGCTGCTTTCTTTGACATATGCCCTGAGTTCCGCTATGATGCGGCAAACATCATCTCTGACCAGAGTCAAAAAAGGAGGTAGATTTGGTGGACACTTTGAATGTGGTGATAATCCCCAACATACCCGAAGAGCATTTGCGTAAGATAGAAGCCACTGACCCTCGTCTGCGCCTAAAAAGGGCCGGGCCGTTGTTTCGTGTCGCACGGCAGGTAGAACAGGAAAAGGGGAAGGCAACGCCTGAGCAAGCTGCCGTACTAAAAGAGCTGGAGAATATGATGCGTGAGGCAGAGGTTCTCTATGCCTTGCGGTTGCCGGATAATCTGGCACAACGTTCTCCCAGGCTCAAGTGGGTACAATTGATATCGGCTGGAGTAGAAAGTGCTCAGGAAAGCCGTGGTCTAAGCTCAAACGTGGTGCTTACCAATGCCACTGGTGGTAATTCTGCTCCCGTCGCTGAGCAAGTATTCGGATTCATGCTCATGTTCGTCAAGCAAAGCCGTCGCTCCTGGAATAGTCAGGTGGCTCACAAATGGGACAATTTCATCTCGGAGGAACTGTATGATAAGACCATTGGCATCATTGGTCTGGGTCATGTCGGTGAAGACATCGCCAAAAGAGCCCACGCTTTCCAAATGAAGTTGCTTATCTATGACCCATATGTCAGCGCGGGAAGACTCAACCGGCTAAAGGCACAGTCTGCGGACGTGCTCAGTCTCATGAAAGAATCTGACTTTATTGCGGTGACGGTTCCACTGACGCCTGAGACCACCAAAATGATTGGTGAGGCTCAGTTCCGGGCAATGAAGAAGACGGCTTTCTTCATCAATACCTCACGAGGACGGGTGATTGACCAGACAGCCCTCATTAAAGCTTTGAAAGAGGGCTGGATTGCCGGTGCGGCTATCGATGTCACTGACCCTGAGCCACTACCACCGGAAAGTGAATTGTGGGATACACCTAATCTTATCATCAGTCCCCATGTCGCCGGCAATACTTATGGCATGGGGGTGCGCACGGTGCAACTGTTTTGTGAAAACATTAAACGGTACTTGGCCGGCAAAAAGTTAATAAACACCGTTGACCGGACGAAGGGATACTAAGTGTAATGTCCTGGAAATTCACTGGATAATTCCTCTCCTTTGAGGGGAGAAGCTGGATGAGGGGGAACTCACCCTCACTATAGTTCTCTCACACGCTGGGAGCAGTTATCATTAGTGGCTTCGCCAGTACCAGGGGGGACCTATGCCAGGCAAGTGTTGCCTTAGCTGTGGTTTCTTATCCTTTAAGTCAAGGTTCTACGCACCCGGAATGTCGCTATCGCTAGAGTTATTACTCCCATTGCCGCCAGAATGACCGTATCTTGCCAGAGGTACTCCATGCCTATCCCTTTGACGATAATGCCACGTACGATGCGCAGGTAGTAGGTTAGTGGCAATATCGCTGCGAACCATTGTGCCAGCTTTGGCATGGATTCGACCGGAAAAACAAACCCGCTGAGTATGATACTGGGTAATAATATCAGAATACTGGCTTGCATCGCTTGAAATTGAGTATGGGATATAGTGGAGATGAAAAGGCCGATACCCAGGGAGAACATGAGGAAGAGGGAAGTGAGCGATAAAAGAAGCAGCAGATTGCCCCGAATTGGCATATTGAAAATCAGTACTGCCGTGGTCAGAACCAGGATTACCTGGAAGTAGGCCACAATAATGTAAGGGATGAGCTTACCCACGATAAGTTCACCCCGTCGCAGGGGAGTAACGTTGAGTTGTTCGATGGTGCCGTTCTCCCGTTCGCGGACAATGGCGAAAGAAGTTAGCATTACCGTGAGCATCTGAAGGATAAGTCCTACTAAACCGGGAAGGTAGAAGATGGAGCTCTGCATCGCCGGGTTGTACCAGACCCGCGGCTCGAGTGAGATAGGTAGTGCTACTTCACTTAGCTGGGCTTTGCTCATCAGCTCAGCACCTTTTGCCTGCACGATTAGACTGGCGTTGGCCAGTGCCTGTATGCCTGTGGTAGGATGAGAACCGTCGGTTAAAAACTGCACCGGTGCTGTCTCTCCCCGATGCAAGTGACGGGAGTATTCAGGAGGTATCACCAGGGCTACTCTAGCATCTCCCGATTCGATACGTTTGGCAATATCATCATAGTCAGTGGCATAGAAATTAACCGAGAAGAATTCCGTCTGGCGGAAGCTCTCAATAAGCTCGCGGCTTTCCATTGTGTTGCTCGCATCCCAGACTACCAACGGAACATGTTTGATATCGGTGCTCAGAGCGTAGCCGAAGATGCTCATCTGAATGATGGGTATGGCGATGACCATCGCCATCGTACGCCGGTCACGCCGGAGTTGGATAAACTCCTTGAGAATGATGCTGATAATACGTTGCCACATGGTCAGGCTCCTTTCTCTTCGTACTCTTCGACCAGCGAAATAAACACGTCCTCCAGGGTAAAAGGTATGCGACTGATACTGTAAACGGTAATGTTACCGCTTTCTAAAAGCCCCTTGATTTTTGGGTACGCCGTTTTTACATCGTCAACCACGACATGGATGGCACTGCCGAACAAACTCACCTGATGATAGCTGGTATCCGTGGAGAGCAATTCCAGCGTTCGTGCGTAGTCCGAACTAACCACTTCAATCAGTTCACCTTTTACTTGCTCCGCCTTCAGTTGCTGAGGGCTTCCTAAGGCAACTAATTTCCCCTGGTACAATAGACCCAGACGGTGACAGTGTTCTGCCTCATCCATGTAGTGCGTGGTGACGAATATAGTTGTGCCTCTGGCAGCCAGTTCCTGTATCAGTTCCCAGAAAGAGCGGCGGGAAAGCGGGTCAACACCAGCCGTTGGTTCATCCAGGAAAACCACCTCCGGACTATGGATAATAGTGCAGCCCAGAGCCAACCGCTGTTTCCAGCCTCCGGACAACTCCAGGGGCGTTAGTTTCTCCTTGCCCCGAAGCCCAGCCATCTCCAGGACCCATTTTTTCCCTTCTGCCAGTTGTAGTGCCGGGAGGCCATAGAGACCGCCGTAGAAGTTGATATTCTCCTCCACAGTAAGGTCGGCAAAAAGGGAAAACTTCTGCGACATGTAGCCCATTTTAGAGCGTGATGCCCCCGCCTCTGTTGCCATGTTATGACCCAATATGTGGGCACTCCCTGAGGTTGGCGCCAGGAGCCCGGTAATCATGCGTATAGTGGTGGTCTTGCCTGAGCCGTTAGGTCCTAGAAGACCGAAAATTTCACCCTGCTTTACGGCAAAGCTCACCTGCTCAACCGCAGTAAAGTCACCGAATTTGCGCGTTAAATCCGAGACTTTGATGGCAATTTCACTCCGCTCATCTTTTTTTAGCAAAGCACCGGCTAAATTATTGAGTGCAATCTGGCTTGACGGTTTCTCTTCGAGACCAGCGAGGCGAGTCACAAAAGCATCTTCCAGGCTAGGGGGTATGGGTACTATGTTCTGTACTGTGATGTTCTCTTGCTCCAGTAAATGTCTAACTTCCGAGCGACGTTCTTCCGCCTTATCTACCATAATGTGGATGGTGTCACCAAATAACTGAGGGGTGCTGGAGAAGGGTGACTGCCTTAGGGTTGCTACTGCCTGACGAACCGGATTGGCTCTGATTTCCAGTATTTCGCCGGCTAGTTCGTTTTTCAAGTTCTGAGGAGTATCACAGGCGATGATTTGCCCCTGGTGGATAAGGGCAACTCGATTGAATCTTTCCGCTTCATCAAGATAGGGGGTTGATACCAGGACAGTGATGCCCTTGGATAAGAAACCAGTAATTATTCTCCAGAAGTCACGCCGTGAAACCGGGTCAACACCAGTAGTCGGCTCATCAAGAAAAACTACTTCTGGCTCGTGTATCAAACTGCACGCCAGTGCCAGCTTTTTCTGCATACCCCCAGAGAGATGCTCGGCTTGTCGCTTGCGAAATGGCTCCAGGCGGCAGAAGCTTAAGAGTTCTTTCTTGCGCTGCTTACTAACCTCGCGGGGTATATTGCGCAGCCGGGCAAAGAAGTCCAGGTTTTCTTCTACGGTTAGTGTGGGGTACAAATTGAAACGTTCTGACATGTAGCCGATTTTTTCCTTAATGCTACCCGCCTGTTTTACGGTGTCCATGCCAAGAATCCTGGCTTCACCGGCGGAGGGAAGACTCAGCGTGCAAAGCATTTGCATTATCGTGGTTTTTCCAGCGCCGTCGGCACCCACCAGCCCGAATATCTCCCCTCGTTCCACTTTCAGTTCCAAGCCGCGCACGGCGAGAACATGCTTGTACTTCTTCTGGAGGCCATGGGCTTCAATCGCCGGAATATTCATGGGCACCAACCCTTTATCCTTCAGACTTAGTTACTATCCGGGCATCTGCCGGCATGCCTGGCTTCAGCTTCTGGTCAGGGTTATCCAGCCTGATTTTGACCGCAAAGACCGTTTTCTCCCGCTCCTCTTTCAACTGCACATTTCTCGGCGTGAATTGTGCCTGAGGTGAAATATAGACTACTTTGCCGGGGAAACTGTCAGTAGGGTGTGAATCTAAAGACACAAGCACTTTCTGCCCCAGCTTGACCAGTCCGATTTTGCTTTCGGGAACATAGGCAGTGAGAGTTACCGTATCCAATTCAGTGATGGTTAGCACAGGAGCTCCTGGCTTAGCCATCTCTCCGACTTCCGCATACCTTGCCGCGACTACTCCCGATACCGGTGATACAAGCGATGTCTTGCTTAGTTGTATCTTCATCACATCCAGAGACGCCTGTGCTTGCTCTACCTGTGTCGTTGCCAATCCAACTGCCTTCTCTGCCACTGCGATTGCTGCCAGAGAAGTTTGATAGGCGGCATACGCCTGGTCAACTTTGGTGTTGATTACTTGCGGGTTGTCTCTGATGTCCAGTAGACTCTGCAGTATCATTTGGGCACTATCACGTTGCTGCTTGGTTAAAGCAAGCACCCAAGGACCCTTGGGGACGGTACTATATAAAGTCCTGTCCAGTGCAAATTCTCGCGCTACTTCCGCAAAGTCAACTTGACTTTGTGCCTGAGCAATTTGGGCATCCAGCTCCAATGGGTTTTTCTGGACATCCAGCGCATCCTCCCACGCTTTCTTAGCGCCATCCCGGTATATCATGGTCTGGTTATGAGACGCTATAGTCTGCTCGAGAGCGGACTGAGCCACTTTTACCGCGGCCTCAGCCTGCTGCAACTGGGCTTGTTGAAGAGAGGCGTCCAATCTAACCAGGGTTATACCCTTTTCTATCCGGTCACCTTCCTCCGCGGCTATCTCTGCAATACGCCCACCAGTCTCAAGGGCAACCGCGACATTCCTGGCTTCAATAAACCCCGACGTTAAGATGTCTGAGGAGGTTTCCGAAGAGGCAGAGTTAACCAACCACCATACTCCAGTCAAGACAATTGCCAGCGCAATTAGCACAATTGCCACCAATCTAAGCGCTTTCATATTCTCCTCCTTCCATTGCCTCTTATGATAACTGTCTCTCAGAATAGCGGCAGGAGGGAGACGATGGTGCAAACCGGGCGCTAAGGGATACTAAAGCCCATCCTGCCGCACTTTTAGATGGAATGTGTTCCTCCCCAAACCCGGGCCAAAGCCCGGCACGAGCTAGCTCTTTGTTTACCTCGATTTGGCTAAGTACCGGGAGTTACCCATTCACAAGAGCAAATCCAGGTAAAACTTGATGCATCTCTGAGCTTCGCTTGCCGGTTGGAAGACACCAAAATGACCTTCGCAGAGGATGTCCGCTTTTAGAGCCATGAGCCTTTGCAGAGAGTCTATTGCCTGGGCACGAGGCTCCCCGGGTGTTCGGTAAGGACCATTCACATCTCCACCAAAAAGAATGCGTTTCTGCTCACCATCAGCCAGGTCTAAATAGCAGGCGATATGGCCCGGCGTGTGACCGGGGGTATGGACAATCTTTAACTCGTACTGTCCGAATTTTAGCGTTTCTCCCCCTTCCAAATTCACATCTACTTTGCAGGGCTTATAGTCCAGCCCAAATCTTTCGGCGTGGGTCCCTTCGCCGGTCTCGATGGCCCTGGCATCGAGTTTGTGGGCAAAAACTATGGTGCCAAATTTCTCCTTAAATTCCGCCAGGCTGCCAATGTGGTCAAAGTGGCAATGAGTCGCAATGATAGTCCCGACTTTCTTCGCTTCCAGCCCTAGCTCTTCCAAGTCGTTCACCAGCTCGTTAAAGCTGCCGCAGGTACCGGCGTCCACCAGCACTAGCTCTGATTGGGCATCAATGACATATACACAAGAATCATAATCATCATAAAGCTTGCCGATTCTGTAGATGCTTGGCCAGACTTCATCCGGTCTCAAAGACGGCTCCTTTCTAAAGAGGTTCACTGAAGAATATAGCGCAGTTCCTTAGTGTTCTGTCAGGTTATTAAGCCAATGACTGCTTCAGCACACATTACCACTTACGGACGACCTCATCCCCTTGCTCCCCTTCTCCTACTCAGGAGAAGGGGAAGAGATTTAAGGGAGGGGGCGTAGACCCCTCCCTTTTATTTAACTCTCCTTGGAGGGCATGCAATAGTGGTATTTGGTCTGGATGAGGAGAGAGACGAGGTTCATATTTATGCCTGTCTCATGACCCTTCCCCGGTCCTGGTGAGCCTCTCGGAGTTTTTATAGTAGGCGTTCAACCGCTCCAGGTCAACCTGGTCCTCTCTCTGGAAGTTCCTGCCTTCATAGTAGCTGTCATACGGCACAACCAGTCTGGAGAATTTATCCTTAAAGCGTACCCCCACCGGGCGCGGGTCGGGTGGGAAGACGAATTCGCTCTGCGGTTTCTCCGGTATCTTCACGATTGCGTAATTCCTCGTCCCCATGCCGATGATTTCACCGGTGTTCACCTGAATCTCCTCACCCATACCAGGGAGAGTAGGAGAGCACGCCTCAAACTTACACGTATCCGGGCCGAGAACTTTCTTTTCCTCGGCTACCGAGCCCTTGATACCAGCGGTCTCTCTCGCCATATCCAGACAGGCTTTATCAATCGCCACCGGGTCATCGCTGGCAAACACCCCGATGTTCGGGAGAATGGGCACATCAGAATAGCTAACACAGTCGCATTTAGGCGTGATATCTATGGCCAGATTGATAAAGGCGACCTTGTCTTTGCCAACTGCCTTTATGGTGGCGAAGCAGGCATCGGCAATGGCGGCATCTGTTGCCTTGTTCTTCTCAACGGACGGCTTGATAATGCCGCGGTTGGTGAGAACGGCCTCGCAGGCGCGGCAGTCATTGCACTTGTCCCGTTCCCATTCGATGGAAGTCTCAGTCACGTGGATGAGGTCATAAGGACAAATCTGCTCCAATACCTGCCAGTCCTTCTCGCCCTGCCGCCCCTTGAAAGTCTCCGGATAAAACGTGGAGCTATCGGCCATACTGTACCTGGGGTGACCACCCATGTGAACGTTGAACTTACCCCGCTTGCTTTGGGCACCAATGCCGAGGTTCTTAATGGCGCCACCGATAACCGCCATGGGATGGCCTTTGAAGTGAGTAAGGGCGATGAGGACATCGGCTGAGGCAATCGCCTGGGCAATAAAGGCCTCCTTCAGGATGTAACCCTCGGGCAGTTCCACCCGGAGGTCATCGGTACCCCAGAAACCATCAGCGCAGATGAATGGGCAGCCCAGCGTGCCGGAGTTATACCCGTTCCGCTCTGCCGTGACCAGAATGTCAAGAGCGGTGGAACGGCTGGCCCAAGGGTTATAGATCATGGTGGTGGTGTCGCACACGAATGGCCTGCCACCCAGAGCCTTAACTCGGTCTGCGATAGCGCGGGCAAAAACCGGACGGAGGTAGGCGGTGCTATTCCATTCACCGCAGTGGAGCTTGATGGCAACCACGTCTCTCGGCTTGATAAGGCGGTCAAAGCCGGCGGCCTCGAAAACAGTGAGCATCTTCGAAACCAGACTTGATTCGGGAGTTGTGCCACGGGCGTCCATAAAATATACCTTAGATACCATATTTACTCCTCCTTTCCAAAGTGCCGATAATCATCCGCCGTGCTAATACGGAATCTCCCTCAACACAGGCTTCACGGCGTTCTTCATTAGCTCAGTCCTCCAACCGTCTGGGAAGAATGTTCTCAAGGAAGTTTCACATCCCAGCGAAATAATAGTATAGTCGGCACTGATAGTCAACAAGAAAGCCGAGCAGATACCGCGAAAATGGTCTTGATGAGAGCATCTCCCTTTTGTAAAGGGAGATAGAGAGGGATTTAGGGGATTGAAAATCCCCCTTAGTCCCTCCCGTGTCAAGCACGGGACAGGCTCTTTTCCAAAGGGGAAAATAGAGAAAGAGAGGCTTCGCCTCTCTCCCCCATAGTTCCCCCCCCTTCCCATGATAGGGGAAGAGGGATGGATTAATAATGTTGTCTCGTGTTCGCAATGTGGCAAGCCGTCCTTCTACGGAAGGACCAACTTACAGTTTGTCTTACCGGCCGTCTATTCCGTTACCTTAGTCCTTGACCCACTTCTGGGTGGCAACGACAAAATTAACCCCCGTCCACGTTATGCCGGTCGGCGCCCCACTTATGTTACCGCTGCTGGCGTCAATGGGGTAGGTTGCCTTGGGCGTGCCGCTGAGATAGGTGCTGTTCAAGCTGGTCGACGTGGTTGGGTAGACGCCCTGGTCCGCCAGATAGGAGTTAG
The DNA here is from genome assembly GCA_016844285.1 of Dehalococcoidales bacterium. Next base: position 858 of record JAENIS010000012.1, on the reverse strand, counting down.
CCGCGGTCTTCACATTGGATACCTCGGTATTGGCGGCGGCGACATTGGCACTGCCCATCATGTTGCTCACATTAGGGGCGACCACACCCGCCAGGGCACCGAGCACGGCGATAACGATGAGAAGCTCGATGAGGGTGAAACCCTGCTCCCCATAACGAAACAACCTGGCTATTTTTTTACTTAATCTGTTCACTTTCTTATCCTCCTCCTTATTGCTATTTTAGACCACCGGGTGGTCGTAGCTGCTTTTGCATGATAGCCCAAATTTCACTGCTGGTGACGATAGCCTCACCTCCCTTTATCAGCAACGATACTTGCCTAAAGCTGACTCCGGCCGGTTCGGGACTGTCACTACCTTAAGACCGGTCTTGCGAGCCACCTGTCCCGTCATCGGCACCCTTAACCCACTTCTGCTCCGAAAGGTCAAAAACAATATCCGTCCAGCCGCCAGATGGCGTCAGTGCATCTACCTGGGTGACGAGACCGTTAGTAGTGTTAAAGGTATACTTTGCCTTGGGTGTGCCGCTGAGGTAGTTAACGCTACCTCCACCGGAGATGGTCAGGTTATCCGAGCTGGCAGGAAAGGCAGTGCCACTATCAGCCAGATAGACGTTCGTCGCTGTTTTCACATTCAGTATTTCGGTATTGGCGGCGGCGATATTGGCCACACCCATGAAGCTGGCAACGTTGGGGACAACCACCGAGGCCAGGGCACCGAGCACCGCAATCACGATGAGAAGCTCGATGAGGGTGAAACCCTGCTCCCCATCCTTCCGGGAAAGGATGAACCACTTTTTAAACTTGCTGATTAGGGGTTTCACGGTCTCATTACCTCTCTTGGTTTGCCCTGATACCTTA
>JAENIS010000068.1 GCA_016844285.1 Dehalococcoidales bacterium | reverse complement strand
GGCTTGCCGGTCGATAGTTACCGAGGCGTAGAACTGCTCGGCAATATCCAGCCTTTCTTCAACCAGCAGGTTCTTTACCAGGCTTTCCTTGATGGTACTACCGATAAGAACTGAAGCTATCTTTTTCGCCTCAGCGGCATCGTTAGCGAATTTTATGCCTCCGGCTTTACCCCGCCCGGCGACCAGTACCTGTGCTTTTAAGACAACCGGTTTGCCTATTTTCCGGGCGATTACCCTGGCTTCATCGGGATTCCTGGCCACCTCACCCTGGGGAACGGCTAATCCGTATTTCCTCAGAATGTTCTTGGCTTCAAACTCAAAGAGCTTCATCTCTCCTCTTAGATAGCGTAATATCGCACCGTGAATAGTCTACGGAATCCAAGCTCGGTTGTCAATAGTGCGCCATAGATTGTTTATTTACCCATTCTCTCCTTCCAGGAGAAGGAGTCAAGGTATGATCTCGAAAATGCCCTTGCGAATCATCATCACGGCAATCACGGCCAGAAGCAGGCTGGCAATTTGCGATGCCGCCCGCAGTCCTGGTTCCCGCATCAATCGGGCGACTCTGTTTGCCTGTTTGAAGATTCCCCAGGCAAAGACCAGATTAAGCAAGAATGCGAGAGCTATCGGCAGCAGGGGGTACTGTCCGGTAAGCAGGAGCAGGGTGGTGAGAACGGCTGGACCAACCACCAGGGGTGTGCCGATGGGAACGATGCCAACCATCCCTTTGGTCTTGCCGGCTTCAAGCTCCACCAGCTTTCCGGTGGTGAAATGGCGGATGGATAAGATGAAAAGTATCAGCCCCCCGGCCACGAGGAAATCGGCCACTTCGATACCCAGGAGAAAGAGGATGCCTTTGCCGATAGCAATAAATCCCAGACCCAGTCCGAGGGCGGTAAGCATGGCGTAACGCACTATCCTGGCTCGCTCCGCGGGCTTCATCTCCTGAGTTAGTGCCAGCATAAAAGGGAGGACACCAATAGCATCCACCGCCACGAAAAGGGGGATGAAACTTAATCCCAGGTCCCTACCGAAACCAACGATGTTACTCATCTGGTTACCACCATAGTAGCCGACAGGTGAAGGTACGTCAAGACACTGTATCTAAGAGGTTCTGTCTGCATTTGGTTGATTCTGCTGTCATTGCGAGAAGCGTAGCGACGAAGCAATCTCAAAGATTTATACAGATTGCTTCGCCCCGATTTCATCGGGGCTCGCAAAGACAACACTAACCAAAACCGAATAGTCCCTTACCTCCGGTCAATTGACAACAAGGAAGCCAGGGTGATATGATTATTTATGTTTCTACCACCATAAATCTCAAAGTAGGTAGCGATGTTCTTTGGTGAATCACCTAGCTGCCTTTGTACTTTGGATAATGCCGTTTGTGGCTAAGCGCTCTACCAAACAACGGCCTCCTTGACGAGGATTAAAGCTTCTTTCCGATGATGGCGATGCCATCGGTGACATGATAACCGGTTTATTCCGTAAGGAGTAGGACATATAAAGTGGTCAGCGAACAGGACAAGACGCTCCAGGCGCTACAGGTGGCCATCCAGATGGAAGCTGATGGCCGGGAGTATTATCTGACGGCCAGCCGTCAGAGTCGCCATGAGCTTGGCAAGAAACTGCTCCAATCCCTCGCTGCTGAGGAAGACATCCATCGGCAAAAGTTTCAGGAGATATATCAATCCATCCATAACCGGAAGGCGTGGCCAATGACTGATTTTCGGCCGGATGGTGGCAAGACACTGAGGACTATCTTTGCCAAAGCCAGCAAGGAGATTGACGCTAAGCCGGTAGCTTTGCCCACTGAGCTTGAGGCGATACAAATTGCCATCAATATGGAAAGTAAGAGCTACGATTTCTATCAGAGCCAGGCAGGAAGGGCTGGTGACGGCGCCGAGAGGAATTTCTTCAACATCGTGGCTGCCGAGGAGCATCAGCATCACCTTATCCTGCTGGATTATCAGGAATATTTGAGCCACCCGGCGGAGTGGTTCGCGCAAAAGGAGCATACCTCTTACGACGGTGGTTAGACGGGCAATGAGGACGCCAAACTGGCGTGCGGTAGCTCGGACGGCAATATTGACGGGAGGAAAGTCGTGAATACGGTAGCTTTACAGAAGATTGGTTATGGCATGTATGTCATCGCCTCCAGAAAAGGTGACAAGCTTAACGGACAAATCGCTAATACCTTGTTCCAGATAACGTCTGAGCCGCCCACAGTGGCGGTAAGCATCAACAAAAGCAATTTGACCCACGATTTTATCAAGGAGAGTAAGGTCTTTTCGGCCTCAGTGCTCTGCCAGGATACGCCCCTCTCTTTTATCGGTCAATTTGGTTTCAAGTCAGGCCGGGACACGAACAAACTGGAAGGAGTCAGCTACAAGACAGGTGAGACGAAAGCCCCGGTAGTCATCGAGAATGCCACCTCATACCTGGAAGTCCGGGTGACTAAAGAAGTGGATATGGGCACCCATACTATTTTTATTGGTGAGGTGGTCGCTGCCGAGGTTCTCAGCGATAAGCCGTGCATGACCTACGATTACTACCATCAGGTCAAGCGGGGTAGCACCCCTAAAACTGCCCCTACCTTTGCCGAAAAGGTAGTCACGGTTAAACTGCCTAGTTACCAGTGCAGCGTTTGCGGCTATATCTATGACCCGGAACGGGGCGACCCAGATGGTGGGATAAAGCCTGGCACCCCCTTTGCCGAATTGCCTGATGGCTGGGTGTGCCCTGTCTGCGGGGCGGACAAGACTCAGTTTGAAAGGATGGAATGAGGTGAAGCCGAGAGAAATAAGGCCGGGGGTTTATTGGGTAGGAGCGATTGACTGGGAGAGGCGTCTCTTTGATGCCCTCATCCCTCTTCCTGATGGCACGAGCTATAACTCATATCTGGTCAAGGGCAGTGAGAAGACGGCCCTTATCGATACCGTCGACCCAGCCATGTCGGGTGTGCTGATGGAGCATCTGAACCAGCTTGGGATTAAGCAGCTAGACTACATTGTGGCTCATCACGCTGAGCAAGACCATGCCGGTACTCTCCCTCAAGTTATGGAGAGATACCCTGAGGCTAAAGTAATCGTCACGCCCCGATGCAAGGATATGCTCGGTGCCATGCTGGTGATGCCGGAGGACAGGTTTATCACGGTCAATGACAAAGAGACCGTCTCGCTGGGCGATAGGACTCTGGAGTTCATCCATGCTCCCTGGGTGCACTGGCCGGAGACGATGTTTACCTATTTGAGGGAAGAGAGGATACTTTTTAGCTGTGATTTTCTCGGTTCGCACCTGGCGACAACCGACCTCTACGTTACTGACGAAGGGCAGGTTGCTGAGGCTGCCAAGAGATACTATGCCGAAATCATGATGCCCTTCCGCACTAACATCCAGCGGCACCTGGAGAAAATCCAGGGCTACGCCATTGACATTGTTGCTCCCAGCCACGGCCCGCTGCATGACCACCCCGAGTTTATCCTGAAGGCACACCGTGCCTGGGTCTCTGATGAGATTGGGAATATCGTGGTATTACCCTATGTCTCAATGCATGGCAGCACCCGGCGGATGGTCGAGCACCTGGTTGAAGCTTTAGTCCAGAGAGGTGTCACGGTGAAGCCGTTTGACCTTACCGTAACTGACACGGGAAAACTGGCGATAGCCCTGGTGGATGCCGCCACTATTGTCTTGGCGACCCCCACCGTTCTGGCCGGCCCACATCCGAGTGCAATCTACGCCGCTTTCCTGGCCAATGCTCTCCGCCCAAAGCTACGATTTGCCTCTATTATTGGTTCCTATGGCTGGGGGGGGAAAACTGTCGAGCAAATCACGGCCGCACTGCCGAACCTGAAGGTAGAACTGCTCGAGCCGGTACTTTGTAAGGGCTTTCCCAGGGAAGCCGACCTCAAGGCTCTCGATAACCTGGCAGCAACTATTGCCCAAAAACACAAAGATAACGGTTTTAGCTGAAAGTTAGCGAAGGAGGAGCACAATGATAAAAATTGAGGCCAAGACCAAGCTGAGTCCGGAAGAGGTAATCAAGCGCGCCGCAGCGTTTTTTACCTCTGGTTACGGGTTGAAAATGACCGAACAGACGCCTACCTCTGTCTGTCTTGAGGGGGGTGGAGGCAGGGTTATGGTTACCGTTCGCACTGAGGCCAAGGGTACTTCGGTAGAGGTGGAATCCCAGGAATGGGACCGGCAAGCCAGGGAGTTTATCAAAAAGCTCGCCTAGGCTCATCTTGAAAATAAGCAAGATAGGCTGGACAAATAAGAAGAGCCGATGTTATCATTAGCAATAAAGAACGTTTGGAGGTATAGAGAGCATGCCGGGAAAGAAAACCGCTGAGAAGAGAACCGCAGTAACCAAAGTATCGTCCCAGCTATTAGACCTGCTTAATCAAGCCATCGCCCGCGAGCTGCAGGTGGTCGTGCAGTATATGTGGCAGCATGTCCAGTGGAGTGGCGTCAAGGGCTTTGCCGTGCAGGGTAAGTTGCAGAGCATTGCTATCGAGGAGATGAAGCACGCTGAAGCCATTGCCGAAAGGCTGTACTACCTGGGTGGCAAGCCCACCACCAAGCCCTCCCCTATTTTCGTCGGTGATACCCTCAAAGAGATGATTGAGCAGGACACCAAGGACGAAGAGGGCGCTATCAAGCTTTACAAACAGATTGTGGAGCAGGCGCGCAAAGAGGGTGACGAAACCACTAACCGCCTTTTCCGTGAAATACTACAGCAGGAAGAGGACCACCATGATACCCTTACCACTCTGCTTGAGGAAATCTAGCGTCCTGTTTGGTTAATTACCGAACTCTTACGGCTACAGCACACATTGCTGTTTGCCGGTGACCTCATCCCCTTTTTCCTCTTCTCCTGGAAGGAGAAGGGGAGGAGATTTAAGAGAGGGGGCTATGCCCCCTCTCTTTTGCTTAACTCCCCCTTCCCTTATTGAGGAAAGAGGGAACTCTTCTGTTAAGAGAGTCAAAGAGAGGCTTTGACTCTCCTGATAACTCAGGGACATCTGAGAGGGGTGAAGCCCCTCTTTTTCTATTTCCCCCTCTCCACTTAGGAGAGGGGGATTAAGGGGGTGAGGTCGTCCGTAAGTAGTGATGTGTGCTGAAGCAGTCATTGGTTCAGTAACTAACCAGACAGGACACCAGGACTCAGACGGCTTCAATCATCTTATCCACGGCTGCCTTGGCCTTGAGGCGGGTTTTCTCCGGGACTTTTACCTGGTTCAGCATATTCTCCAGGGACCAGAGAATAGTATCCAGAGTAATCAGTTTCATCCTGGGGCAGACGGCTTGCTCCGAGACCGGGATAAATTTCTTCTGAGGATTTTCTTTCCTTAGCCGGTGCAATATGCCAATCTCCGTCCCGATGATTATCTCTTCGGCATCGGTTTCACGGGCGAAACGGCAGATGCCGCTCGTGCTGAGGACGGCGTCCGCCAGGGTAATGACCTCCGTGCGGCATTCCGGGTGGACGACTACTTTGGCTCCGGGGTATTCTTTTCTTAGTCGCAAAATGTGCTGGGGTAATATCCGGCTATGGGTAGGGCAGTAGCCGGGCCAGAGAATCATCTTCCGCCCCGTTTGGCTGGCAACGTAGCTTCCCAGGTACTGGTCAGGCACAAAGATAATCTCTTCGGTATCGGGCAACTTATCCACGAGCCTGACGGCATTGGCCGAGGTACAGCAAACGTCCGACTCCGCCTTAACCGCCGCCGAGGAATTAATATAGCAAACCACGGTCGCCCGGGGGTACTCTTTCTTTTTCTGCCGCAGGCCTTCGGCAGTGACCATGTTCGCCATCGGGCAACCGGCATGAAGGTCAGGCAGTAAAACAATCTTATCAGGACAGAGGATAGAGGCGGTTTCGGCCATGAAGTGGACTCCGCAGAAGACAATGACGTCGGCATCGGTTTTGGCCGCCTGCTGGCTCAGCTCCAGGGAATCACCAGTGAAATCAGCGATATCCTGAACCTCACCGAGCTGATAGTTGTGCGACAGGATTATCGCCTTCCTCTTTTTCTTGAGGGTGATGATTTTTTCGATTAACTCGGCGCCTCTATCGTCCATCATGCACTATCCTCCAGTCATTGGTATAGGCGTTTAGCCTTTTCCCTCTGACGAAGCCGAGGAGGGTTACGCCTAATTTGTTAGCCATCTCTATGCCCATGTCGGTCGGGGCTGATTTAGAGATAATGATGGCGATACCTCTTTTGGCCACCTTAAGCAATATTTCCGAGGTGATGCGGCCACTGGTGACAACCACTCGCCCCTCGGTGGGGATATCCTTCAGGATACACTCGCCCAGAATTTTGTCAATGGCGTTATGCCGGCCAATGTCTTCATTGAAGACAAGGATGCTTTTAGTATCGCTCAGAGCGGCACTATGAACGCCACCGGTGGCGCGGTAAATCTCCGAGCGGTGTTGGAACTCGCTGACCAGGGAGAAGACTTCGTGGGCCGACATCCGGGTGCGGGATTCTATTTTTGACTGTCCGGAGACATCGGCGGCGCTGTAGAAAGTAGCACCACGGCCACAACCTGAGGTAATAATCCGTTTGAAGATAAGCTCGCTGTCCGGTGTTCTATCCTCTTTCGTTTCCACACGGGCCACACCCCGGCTATCGTCAACGACTATCTTCTTAATCTCGTCCTTGCTAGTCAGCAGCCCTTCCGAGAAAAGGAAGCCGATAGCCAGATAGTTCAGGTCTTTCGGAGAGCAGAGCAGGGTTACCAACTCCTGGTTATTCAGGATGATGGTAAGGGGAAACTCCCGGGCAACGGTATCTTCAATACCATCCCCGGCTTCCTCAGTAAGCCGCAAAACATGGACACTGGCGGTCTCATTTTCCATCTTTACTGGTTCCTATCTCATCTCCGCTCCGCACCAGTCCCCCACGCACGACCCTGGCAAATATCCCCTCCTTGGGCATGATGCACTTGCCAATCTCATGGAAAATGGCGCAGCCGCTATGGCATTCTTTGCCAATCTGGGTAATCTCCAGGACAACCTCCTGGCCAACACGAAGCTCGGTGCCCACCGGCAACGAGAGCATGTCAATCCCCTCCGTAGTCAGATTCTCGGCAAAATCCCCGGGGCCGACATCGAAGCCAAGCTGGCGCATTTTGTTAATGCTCTCCATTGCAATTAAGCTTACCTGGCGGCCACTACCGGCATGAGCATCACCGGTGAGGCCATATTCCGGTTGCAGGTAGCCTTCATGGATGTCTTCTTTCCTGGTTCCTTTCGCCTCGCTCTGGCAAACCGCAATGATTCTGGCCATATTATCACTCCTTCGCTGGTTCGGCAACCTATATTCGCCTCGGTTCCATTCGGTTTTGGTTGCTGTATTGAAATAGTTGTCATTGCGAGACCATCCGCCAAAGGCGGAGGCGAAGCAATCCGGGTGGATGGCTTTGCCCGCCCAGATTGCCACGTCGCTACGCTCCAACGACAGACCAACCAAACACAAACAGAGTCTTCACCTCTCGCTCGCTTTTTCGTAGCGTCTAAGAGGAGCGAAGCCCCTCTTTCAACACTCTATGGTGCCAGCACCAACGACAATGTCATCGTCATAAAAGACGACGGCCTGCCCCGGAGTAATTGCCATCTGAGGCTGGCTGAACTTGACCTGTACCCTGTCCTTACCCAGTGGCGTCACCATCGCTGCTGATTCCCCGTGGCGGTATCTTATCCTGGCCTTGACATTCATCGGCTGCTCCAATCCGGCGATGGATATCCAGTTTAGCCCGCAAGCGGTAAGCTCATCACCGTAGAGGTCGGCCTGGCTGCCAACGGTGATGGCATTCCTTTCCCGGTCGATAGTGGTGACATAGAGCGGCTCTCTGGCGGAGATGCTCAGCCCTTTGCGCTGGCCGATAGTGTAGAAGGGGATACCCCGGTGCTCTCCCAGGATATGACCCTCTTTGTCC
>JAENIS010000067.1 GCA_016844285.1 Dehalococcoidales bacterium | reverse complement strand
GGGCGTTGATACTCACCTGGACTCCGGATACTGGTGTCGGCCAGGTATTGCTGCGGCTGTTGTTGGTCTCGTCGGACTCCGCTACTTCATTGTTAACATCGGCAATAACAGTGATATTATCCGAGGTGCCACTGAGAGTCACATTAGCTGAGAAGACACCAATATATATGCCGCCCCGGCTCAATTCCAGCGGCACGGTATCTATCTCAATCACATTGCCATCAACCTTGAGTTGCACATCATGCCCGGCAGGGGCATTAGCATTGCCCATATTGCGCACCTGGAAATTCACGATATATTGTGTCCCTTCTTTCCCGGCAACCCACTGCTCTGTCTGGCTCAGGACATGGAGGTCGGGCGCCACCGGCCAGGCGATGGTGTTCTCGTAAGCATTATTGCCTTCGTTAGACTCGACCACTTCGTTGTTGATGTCGGCCACCACCTTCACCTTATCCATACCACCACTGAGTGTCACATTAGTCGAGAAGACATCGGAATACTCCTGGCTCGGATTCAGGGACACTGTAATCTGCTTACGCTCTTTCTCAATACCATCTACCAGCAGAGCAACGTCGTGTCCACCGGGCGACAGCGCGTTCCCACGGTTCCGCACGGTAAAGTGCATACCGTAGCTCTGCCCATTCACTATCCATCCCTCATACATGCTGCTGATATCCAGGTCAGGTGCCGGCGGCCAGGCGATGGTATTGCTACGACGATTATTGCTCTCCGATGACTCATTGACTTCGCCATTGACATCGGCGACTACCCTCACGTCATCCAGTCCACCGCTCAGACTTATCACCGTGGTGAAGTTGTCAGTATAGGTAGCACCCGGTACGATGGACTTCGCCACCGTCTTCTGCTCCACAAAAATGCCATCGACCCACAACCCAGTATCGTGCCCGGCAGGCACCGTCACATTACCCTGATTCCTGACGGTGAAAGAGACGATGTACTGGCTGCTCAAATATCGCGGTAACCGTCAGGTCAGGCATGGACGACCAGGTATTGCTGCGAGAGTTATTGGTCTCATCACCCTCAGCCACCTCGTTGTTAGCGTCGGCAACGACGGTGACATTGTCCGAGGTGCCACTGATGGTGACATTGGCCGAGAAGGCGCTGTTATACGAGCTGCCCGGGGTCAACTCTACCGGTATTGTCTTCGTCTCAATGACATTACCATCCGCCTTGAGCTGCACTTTGTGCCCGGCGGGGGCATTAGCATTACCGATATTCTGCACATAGAAACGTACGTTATATACCGTCCCTTCCTGCCCTGCCACCCACTGCTCTGTCTTGCTGTTGACTACCAGGTCAGGCGCCGCCGGCCAGACCAGAGTATTCTCGTAGGTATTGTTGCCTTCGTTAGACTCGACCACTGCGTTACTGATGTCGGCCACCACTCTGACCTTGTCCATACTACCGGAGAAGGTGACATTGGTCGAGAAAACTCCACTATAGCTCCCGAAAGGATTGAGTATCACCGTCACCTGCTTTCGCTCTATCTCAACACCATCGACATAAAGAGCCGCGTCATGTCCGGCGGGTGCGGCGGCATTGCCACGATTCGCCACGGTGAAATGCACCACGTAGCTCTGCCCGGCTACTTGCCATTCCTCATACTTGCCGCTGCTGACATACAGGTCAGGAACGGATGGCCAGGCAACGGTCATACCACGGCGGTTATTCGTCTCACTAGATTCGCCCACTTCATTGTTGAAATCAGCAACTAGAGTCACATCGTCCGTGCCCGTGAGGCTAATGACGATGGTGAAGTTATCAGTATAGGTCGCCCCGGATGCCAGAGACACCAGAGCTGCTTTCTGCTCAATGAGTCTGCCATCCAGCAAGAGGGCAGTATCGTGCCCGGCCGGCACCGTCACATTACCCGGATTCCTGATGGTGAAAAAGATACGGTAGCTGACTCCTTCGGCTCCCGTTTGCCACGTCTCGTGCATCTCGGATACGGTCAGGTCAGGCAAGGATGACCAGGTGTTGCTGCGAGTATTGTTGCTCTCGCTAGACTCGTCTACTTCGCTATTGGCATCGGCAATAACCGTAATGTTGTCGGAGGTGCCACTGATGGTTACCACTGAAGTAAAATTATCGCTATAAGTAGCACCCGGAGCCAGGGATACCGGCACCGCTTTCTGCTCAATAGGATTGCCATCAACCAGGAGGGCAGTATCATGCCCGGCCGGGACGCTGGCAGCACCATCGTTCTTAACGGTGAAACCGACAACGTACTGGCTACCTTCCACCACCCATACTTCATGCTTCTCGGTAACCGTTAAATCAGGCTTTGGCACTGACCAGGTGTTGCTGCGGCTGTTGTTGCTCTCGTCAGACTCGTCTACTTCACTATTGGCATCGGCAATAACAGTGATATTGTCCGAACTGCCGCTGATGGTGACATTGGTGGAGAAAGAACTGCTCCACGTCTGGCCACGGGACACTGCCACCGGTACTACTAATGTCTCAATCACACTACCGTCTACCTTAAGCTGCACATGATGCCCTGACGGTACGTAGATATTGCCATTGTTACGCACGGTAAAAAGCACATTATATTGCGTGCCCTCTTTCCCGGTGAGCCATTGCTCCGACTTACTACTAATACGGAGGTCCGGCGCTACCGGCCAGGCAACCAGGTTTTCATACGAGTTATTGCTCTCGTTGGACTCAGCCACTAAATTAGTTATATCAGCAATGACCTTGACCCTGTCGGCACTGCCAGTCAGGTTGGTCGTCGTGTTGAAAACATCACTATAGTTCTCACTGGGAGCCAGTGTCACGCCCACCGTCTTGCGCTCTATCTCGACATCTTCAACATACAAGGCGATAATATGCCCGCCTGATGCCGGGGCATTGCCACGGTTCCTCACATCAAAACGCACATTATAGCTCTGCCCGGCTACTGTCCATTCCTCCCACATGCTGAGTCTCAGGTCAGATGCCGGCGGCCAGGCAAAGGTGTTACCCCGGCCGTTATTCCCCTCGTCCGACTCATCGATTTCATTGTTGACATCAGCACTGACGCTGACATCATCTTTACCATCACTCAGGCTTATCACCGTGCTAAAGTTATCACTATAGCTGGCACCGGCAGGAATCGATACCAGCACCGGTTTCTGCTCAACCTTTCTACCATCTACCACCAAGCCTACATCGTGTCCGGACGGGACGGAGACATTACCATTGTTCTTAATAGTGAAAGAGACGATGTACTGACTGCCCTGGACTACCCACACCTCGTGCTTCTCGGCAAGCCACAGGTCAGGCGTTGGCGCTGATGGGGATAAGGTAGTGAAGCTCTTCTCAACACCCAAGCCCATGCCATCACCCGATGCCCTCGCCCGGAAGTAGTAGGTAGTATTGGCTGACAATCCAGTCAAATTAGCACTGAAAGGCCCGGTGACATTCACTGATACTGGCGTAGTAGCAAAGGTGTAATTACCTGAGCTTAGCCCCCAGTCAAAGGAGACATTGGCTGATACCGCCGTGCCCTTGCTGGTCAAGGTGCCGTTGAGCCGAGCCGAATTGCTGGTAATATTAGTAGCATTGTCAGTGGTGACGGTGGGTGGGACGGCCGGAACACCGAAAACCTGCACGCGGCGGTTGTTACGGTCAGTAACGAAGACATTTCCGAAAGCGTCCACTGCCACGCCGACGGGCTGGTTAAACTGACCATCACCACTACCAAGAGAGCCCCACTTCGTAATGAAAGTTCCGGAACTGGTGAACTTCTGCACGCGGTTATTGCTGTGTTCGGCAACGTAGACGTTGCCTTGAGCGTCGAGTGTAAGATAATGAGGAACGTTAAACTGGCCATCACCACTACCGTAGGAGCCCCACTTGGCGATGAAAGCCCCCGAACTGGTAAACTTCTGGATGCGATGATTGTAGGTATCGGCAACATAGACATCACCGAGAGCGTCGACCGCCACGCCAACAGGCCGGTAAAACTGGCTGTTACCGCTACCATAGGAGCCCCACTTCGTAATGAAAGCCCCGGAACTGGTAAACTTCTGAATGCGATTATTATCGTAATCAGCCACATAGATATTACCGGAACTGTCAACCGCCACATCAGCGAGCCACTTAAACTGACCATCACCGCTACCATAGGATCCCCACTTCGTAATGAAAGCCCCGGAACTGGTAAACTTCTGGATGCGATTATTAACTTGGTCAGCTACGTAGACATTACCTTGGGCATCGACCGCCACACCAGCGGGCTCATTAAACTGGCTGTTACCGCTACCACTGGAGCCCCACTTGGCGATGAAAGCTCCCGAACCGGAAAACTTCTGGATGCGATGATTGTAGGTATCGGCAACATAGACATCACCGAGAGCGTCGACCGCCACACCCGTGGGGAAATTAAACTGGCCATCACCACTCCCATAGGTGCCCCACTTGCGCAGGAAGGGCGGCGGTGGCTCGGATGTTAAGGTGGTGAAAGTCTTATCAACACCATAATTGCCCGGAAGTGATAGGTAGTATTAGCCGATAAGCCGGTCAGATTGGCACTAAACGACCCGGTGGCCGTCATTGGCTGGGCTGCGGTGGTGCTCCCATAGCTGGTGGTCGTTCCGTACTCGAAGGAGACATTGGCGGATGCTGCCGAGCCCAGACTGGTCAAAGTCCCATTAAGCCGGGCTGAATTACTGGTAATATTCGTGACGTTGTCGGTGGTGACGGTGGGTGGTGTGGGCGCCGGCGCCCCAATCTCATAATTCTGGATTGTCGCCTTTAGCGGGTAGTTATCAGAGTTAGCATAGTTGCCACCGATGGCGTAGGGAGAATCGCCGATGCCATCATTGTTGGCGTCGGTACCGGTGTAGTTGTCCCAGTAGTTCCCCAAGTAGTTGGTATGCTGTATCCCGCCGTAGCGATAGGGCAGTGTTTCCGGGAAACTCCAGATGTTGTTTGAGTCCGGCGCCACCATCGAGGTATTGTAGCGATTGGCGAAGTCATTAAGATAAATGGTATTGCCGTAGTTGTTGGCGCCCTGCATTGATATACCATACCCCCAGAAGGTGGTTATGTTGGCAATGTTGTTGCCCGTGACCGTGTTATATTGGCCACGGTCCATGTAGATGCCTCCGTAGTTGTTCGAGATGTCGTTACCCTCAATCCTGTTGTAGGTAGCAAAATAGAGTTTCACGCCATAGTAGGTGTTTGACTTGATGGCATTCTTCCGGATGACGTTGCCATTAGCATTATCAAGAACAATACCCGTTCCGAGATAGCCGGAGGCAGAAGTGACCGATGAGATGTCATTGGCTGAGATGGTATTGTTACTGGAATAGTATAAGATGATGCCACGATTGTTGCCCGAGATATGATTGTTCACAATGATACCCTGTTTAACACCATTACCCAGGTATATTCCGGCTTTTTCTTGCCCTATTGCCCCCATGATATTGAAACCGCTTATCGTCACATTGTCCGAGGTTACATCAAAAATATGGTCATTGGGATAATAGGCCTGGACAATAGTAGCATTAGCCCCGTTCACCGACTGAATTGTCACCGCTTTGTTGACGTCCACGTTCTCGGTGTAAGTTCCGTCTCGCACCATTATAGTCATGCCCGGGCTGGCGGCATTTACTGCCGCCTGGATGGTAGCGTAGTTATCCGGGACATAGATGGTCGTCGGGGAAGCTTTAACAGAGGTCGGCACCCCTGCCGGTAAAAATCCAACCATCATTGCCAGAGCCACGAATACGTAGAATAGCTTCTTTTTCATTTCCGTCCACCTCTTTGCCGGCAGTTCATCTCCAAATCCGGCTATCTTATTAGCTTTACCTGAGTAAGATAAAAATAAACGGGAAGCTACGTATGCGTAGCTTCCCTGCTTTTAATCGGCAAAGAATATCGAAGCCTGTCCGCCACCCGATGACAAAGTAGAAACCATCGTCTCACCCATCATCATACTCACCTTATTCTCGTCTAGCTGAAGAAACAAGAATAAATCTACCCGGTCAACTGTGTGCAGCTAAGTACTGGTCTATTGTATCATATCCTGTCAATATCTCTTCAGGAGAGTGTTTAACAACCCCTCACCACTTTGTCCCTCTCCCCTTAGCAAAGGGAGAGCTTCGTCTCCGGCTGGATATGGTCTCACACCTTGATAAAGGGATAAAATACTACCACGGCAATGAGAGCGGCGAGGAGAGCACCAGTGGTGGCCTGAGCTAAAGAGTGGTCCTTTGACTCGACTCTAGCCCAGGCAGTGAGAGGCACCAGAGCCACGGTTGCCGTCGCTGTCCAGCCATGTAGCATCACTAATACGGTTACTGAAGCGGCCACACAGGCAGTATGGAGGCTGATTTTCCACCAGACGTTGATGCACATAAAGATGACCGCCGTCGATACTCCGGTAATAAAGGCGGCTACCAGTAGTGATGGCGCCTGAAGATAGTTAAGCAGGATAATGCCCAGGGCAGCACAAATGCCCGACAACACGTAAATCTTCGTCCTTTGCCCGCGGGCATTGGTGAGGATAGTATCAAGTGAGCCCTTTCGCACCAGGTAAACCATAACCACAAAAATAGGTAGCACACTCAGTCCTATCGCAATAAGTGACCAGCGCAGGGCATCAAGCGGACTTGATACCGAAGCGAAGGACAGGAGCATTATTATGGCGACGCTTACCAGGAAGGGATTAAGGATGTTTGAGGTTAGATTAGCTATTTGTTTTTTCACCACTTCTTTACTCTCCACAGATACTCTTATATTACTACATTATAGGGTCTTTTGCCAAGTCGCGTTTCGGGATTGTTTCGAAATCCATCCCCTGTTCCCTTCCTTTGCTAAGAGAAGAGGGTGTATAGAGAAGAGAGGGGGGTGAGGTTAATAAATATTCTTCTTTCCCCCTCAGACGGTTTGCTGCGTAATTCTATCTGTGCTAGTATAAACGACACTACTAGTCGGGAGTGTTAATGAGAGCAATTATCTTAGTCGGCGGGAAAGCCACCAGACTTTTACCCCTTACCTGCAATATCCCCAAATCCATGGTACCGGTACTCAATAAACCCTTTTTGGAGCATGTTATTCACCACCTTGCTCGCCACGGGATAAAGGAAATAATCCTGGCTCAGGGTCACCTGGCACAACCAATACAGAGTTATCTTGGCGATGGTAGCCAGCTTGGTGTCAAGTTCTTTTATTCCTTTGAAGATACTCCTCTTGGTACCGCGGGAGCAGTCAAGAATGCGGCAAAGTATTTGGCAGAGACATGCATCGTGCTGAACGGTGACATCTTCACTGATTTTGATATTACCGAAATGCTCGCTTTCCACCGGGAAAAAGGGGCCAGGATAACGATTACCATTACTCGCGTGGATGACCCCACCAGCTACGGTCTGGTGGAGACTAATACGGATGGTAGAGTGACACGGTTTCTGGAGAAACCTGACCGGACTGAGATAACGACCAATATGATAAATGCTGGCGCTTATATCCTTGAGCCCGAAGTTCTGGCTGGTATCCCGGCCCAAACCGTGGTAAGCTTCGAGCGTGAGGTATTTCCGCAACTCTTAGCCCGAAGGGAGCCTATCTATGCCTATTCTTCTCCGGCATACTGGATAGATATTGGTACTCCGCAAAAATACCTCCAGGTACACCGGGACTTGCTGAGTGGCAAGTGCCGGCAGTATGGCCTGGCCATTGACACGGTGCTTATTGGGGAGCAAAGCGAAGTTCATCCTACGGCGGAAATAACGGGGCCGGTGATGATAGCAGGCAATTGTTCTATCGGACGGCGGGTGAAGCTAACCGGGCCGGTGGTTATTGGAGCAGGCAGTATTATCATGGAAGACAGTGTCATTGAGTCGTCTATTATCTGGCGGAAGGCCAGGCTGGGGCCACGGGCAACCTTGAAGCAGTCTATCCTGGCGGATAATTGTTGCCTTGGTGAAGATAGCATTTGTAAGGATGCGGTGCTCGGTGACGGCGTCATCGTTGAGCCTGGTGTTGCATTGGAGCCAGGTAGCCAGCTCTGGCCGGGGACGATTGTTGAAGTAAAAGCATAATTAAGCTTACTGCTCTTACTTAGCTTTTGACCATCACCATCCCACGCTCTTGCCTCTGGCTAAGGTTAAGAAACCGTCTTTTGAAGAGAAACGAAGCCTCTCCTCAGCGTGTTTCTACGCTTCATATTTCCTGTTGTCCAGCGAAAATGTCACCCTAATTGTTCAGCGAATTTGTCACCTTCCTACTCCTTGTTTGCTCGGTACCCACAAACGCCACGGGTGGTCGGCAGAGGGTTTACGAGAACAGGCTGCTGGCGATGCATTCTCTGGCGCGACAGTAAAGTACCCCACAATCTGTCAATTCTGCCTTTAGCTTGAGGTGAGAGGGCAGGAATAGAGGTGATTACACTTTAAGATGTATTGTTCAGGGGGTGAAGTGCATAACTGGCTCGGGCGAATTAGTTATGGGTAATTCATCCGCACAGATATTTCTCGGCTACTCTCTGCAGGAATTTTGTCTTTAATTGCAGGCTGGCAACATCAATTTTTTCGTTGACACCATGCACTGAATTTTTCATTGCTTGGTCTGGATTAAGAGTGATTACCCCTGTGCCGTAAGACGGTATGCCTAATTTTCTCATGTACTTTGAATCTGTAGAGCCGGTCGTCACGGACGGTAATATCAGGTTGTTGCCGGTCAATTCTTTCAGAGTGCTTTCAATCAGCTCATAGTATTTGTTATCCACCTCGGAAAAACTGGCAGTATCCACTTGTAATGGCTCGATTTCCGCGTCTCCAACCAGCGGTCTGATTTCTTTCAAGACATAGCTCCAATCCTGGCCGGGTAGAACACGGATATCTACCTCTGCCTCGCACAGGTCAGGCACGATGTTGGTCTTGATGCCGCCTTTAATGATATTCGGTGAAACTGTCATACGCGTAATCGCCATAAGGTAGACAACTAGACTAGTATCCGGCAATTGTTTCAGATTACTGTCCAGCTTTTTTGCGTCTAGTCCAATATTAGTTCCGTATATCTCTGCGACTGTTTGTATAAGTCGTTTCGTCTCCGGAGTGAGTATAACGGCAGGTTTGTAATTCGCCAAAGCACTTATCACCCTCGCCATTTTAACTATCGCATTAGATTCCAGAACAGGTCGTGAGCCATGACCGGCAATGCCCCTGGTTCTTATCTTTAACCATGAGGGTGCCTTCTCCCCGATGCTCAGATTCTGGTATTCCTTGCCGTTTATTGTGATGGGTTCAGCGCCTTCGTTAATAGCAAAATCCGCTTTTACTTTTTCAGGGTATTTTTCAGTAATATAACCGGCGCCATTCACACCTCCAGCTTCCTCATCTGCCATAGCGGCGAAAATGAGCTTGCCTTTGAGTTTGCCGGATTCAACCAGACTGATAAAAGCGCATGCTTCAGCGGCAACCAACCCTTTACAATCAATTGCCCCCCGGCCATGAACAAATCCATCCCTGATTTCACCGGAAAAAGAGTCGAAATTCCAGCCATTGCCCACCGGTACAACATCTGCATGAGATAGAAAGAGCATACTCTTCCCGCAACTACCAAAGGTGGCAACAAAACTACCCCGTCCGGGTAACGGTTCTATTATTTCACTTGGTATTTTATGCTCATCAAACAGGTTTTTCAGGTACACAGCAACAGCCGTCTCGCCACCGGGTGGATTTACTGATTGAATTCTAATAATATCGGAAAGAACCTTTTCAACTTCTACGGTCATAATTCACCTTCCTGATAGTAATTAAGCCCAATTCGATTTTCTCGGATATTCTGATACCTCTCGCAGCGTACAGATGTGATTATAGCACTGAAATCTTCTGATATCACGAAATGAAGAAATGTGTAGACATGAAGAAGTTGACACTTGTGGACGGAGAGGTCTGGCAGAGTCGAACTGCCGCCGAAACAAGGATGAGGTGGCTTGCATGTTGCATGGTCTAGTAAATTCCTTTTCTGCCATCTGGAGGCTCAAAATGAAAAGGATGCTTCGTTGATGTACTAAGGAACCTTTTTATTTAAGGCTGTAATTTATAATTTAAGTAAGTGCTCTGCATTTCCATGGGCGATTCTTTCTCGGTCGGCGGGGCTGACCGGCAATTGCTCTAAGAAAGCCCGAGCTTTTGCCATTGATCCATGCGGATGGTCGGCGGAAAACATTATTCGCTCAGCGCCGACCTCACACAATAAATTAAGGAATGTTGGAGTAAAATTAAAACCGCCAAATGTGTAGTATACATTTTCGCGCAGGTAGTCAGCAGTCCGCCTTTTAAGTCCTGTCACTTCCTGAGACATCCTATTATCGATTCTCTCTAACATAAAAGGTAGCGCCTCACCCATATGACCAATAATAATTTGCAGTTTTGGATATTCATCAAATGCCCCACTCAATATGAGACGGAGAACATGGACGGCTGTTTCGATATGCCATCCCCAACCCGCTCCGGCAAATATGTTTGTTACCTGAGGTGAGAATCCTCCATAATAAA
This sequence comes from Dehalococcoidales bacterium, assembly GCA_016844285.1. Next base: position 2,873 of record JAENIS010000067.1, on the reverse strand, counting down.
TATCCTTTACCGATTTAAGAGGCGGCGTGGGATGAAGATATATTGGCACATCTAGTTTTTCAGCGCATTCTAGAATTGGCCAGAAACATTTGTCGTCCAAATATCGGTCTTTAATATGGCCATTAATCAACGCGCCTCTAAAGCCGTGCTTGTGAACCATCAGATCTAATTCTTCGACTGCTTTATCTGGTGCAGCAGTCGGCAAAATGGCAAATCCTGCAAAGCGTTCCGGATATTCTTGAATGGCATCAGCAAGAAAATCATTTGCTTCGCGAACAACTCCGATGGCTTCAGATGCTTCGAGTTGTTCTACGCCGGGAGAACTTATAGATAACACCTGCATATCTATTCCGGCTTCATCCATGGCCGTAATTCTTTTTTTGCCGACATCAGTCAATTGTTCAAGGGCTTTTACTTCTTGTTCTCCGCCCTTTTTGGCATTTTCCACAAAGTTATGGCCCGGGCCTTCAGCGAAACCTGGGCTCATAAAGTGTTCTTCGACAAGTATCGTTTTCATATCATTTATCTCCCTTTTACTGAACTCGCATTTTGCGCGCAGATGAAACCCGGGCGCATTTTATCGTATTCTAAAAACGCTGTCAAATGGCAGTAGCAGGTGGGTCCCTGTTGATGTTTCATAAGCCTCACAAGTAAAGTATAAACCAGTCAAGAGCAATCCGTATGACCTGGTTCAATTTGTCCAAATCCGTGAAAGAATGGTCTCCGTCCTCAATCATCTTTAGGTCCTTAATTGCAGAGCCGCTAGACTCGTATAGGACTTTAGCATGGTGGCGGGGAACCAGTTCATCCAAGTCACCGTGAATTATCAAGAAGGGGCATTTAGTTTGCCTGACTCTTTCTATTAAATCATGCCGCTTGACGTCCTTGTAGAATTCCTTATTTATCCTGCTTCCATCAGGGTATTGATAATACCCCTTTTCTGCAAAGGCGGATTTCATTTCGTTTGAAGGCGGGAGAAAGGTGAATGGAGTAGCCATGGCTACTTTCGCTTTGACTCTCTCGCTGCTGACTGCCAAGACATCCATTCCACCTAAGCTTGAGCCTAGCAAGCCTAGACGAGTCGAGTCAATCTCTCGAACTTCATCCAGGGCATCAATAGCTGCCAGTAAATCTTCAACCCTCCTGGATAATGTGGTATCTTGAAACTCTCCATCACTTTCTCCATTCAGCGCACCCCTGTGGTCAAATCTGAGTACAGCGATACCTTCTAAAGGGAATCGATACCCTATCTGGAAATATTTCTCGCTGTCTCGGTGGCTCTTATAGCCGTGGGAGGTAACCACACAGGGAAAGGGCGCGGCAAAGTTATCTGGTAAGTGTATATCGCCCACCATCCGCTGGGTACCAATCCAGAATTCCAGTCTTTGCTGCATATTAACCACCCGCGTCACTAGAGAGAAAAGGCTGAACTGCTGCCGCAAGGTAGAAGCGAACTACATATGATTTTATAGCAGACAACCGATGACTTCAGCACCAAACATCCTCTTCAATAACATAGGCTCCGGGATAAGAGAGTCAACAATCTGACGAATAGTTACTTGAAATAGCTGAGGACATGCCGAATATTGAGGAGGATAAGCTCAAGGTAAAATTAGCATGCGGCTAAAGAAAGCTGATACCAAGTTAGAAGTAGTAGGCTGGTATACGGGGATCGGTATCGTACCTGAAAATATGGGGGGGAATCTTTCAGGCAACTGACCCAGGTTCAGATTGGGCTTCAACGATAGCAGCGACAGGCTTGCCCACAATGCCCGCCTGGGCAGCGATAATAGCCGCGTGTATCTTGTTCGAGTCTCCGTTCCCCATGAGCCTGAGCACATCGACTTCCCTCCCGGTGAGGTGAGCCGCCTCAGTCGTGCGCTCGGCAAGCGTCTTCCGTCCATTTTGAAGCAGATCATCCACGGCAGTGCGCAGCACTGCCGTGGCCATCTGCGTGCCGCCCTCGACCACACGATGGATGCTCTGCAGCAGCATGTCCGGCGCCATGTTCTTGAGGAAGATGTATCCCGCCGCGCCCGCTTGGATGGCGTCAATTACATAGGAATCGTTGATGTTCTCCGTCAGCACCAGGACAGCTACATCTGGGAATTGCTCCTTAATAAGTCTCGTCGCCTGGAACCCATCCAGGGTGCTGGTCCGCGTCCCGGTCAACACGATGTGGATAGGTCGTCCCTGGTCAGCTGCCTGTTTTAGCTGAAGAAGAGCTTGACTCGCATCCGCAGCATCTGGAATCAGCTCGATCCCATAATCCATAGCCAGGATAGCTTGCAGTCCCTCCCGGACAACCGGATTGAAATCAATCAGCAGTAATCGCACCGTTTTCAACTCCGCGCGTCCTGCCTCTCTTAGAATTGGAGGTTCTTGTGGGCTCTCTGCTACGCTGGCTGCATATCGCTTCTTTGTAATAGGTAGGTCCAACGCTTGAAGGAGAACGGCAGCGTCTGAAAGGTCGCCGATTACGGATTTCCTAGGAAGTGGATATTCCCTGACGAGCGCCGGCGCTCCGATCACCTGGGCATCTTTAGCAACCTGGGGAGCCTGTTCAATATCGACGATCTGAACTGAACTGGCATGTAGATCATAATCCTGTAACATCTCCCGAAACCGAGCGACAACACGCGCTGATTCCGGTCTCCCGCCGGCGATGAAAAGCTTCAGGCCAAGACCTTGAGCGAGTGCTTCTTGCTCCTTACGGGTCACGGTCGTGATGTCCATGGTGTTTTCACTACCTCCTTACCGCAGCTAGGGCTCCTTGTGCAACTCCAGTCCGAATGAGAAACTGAAAGTTGGCCCGGCTCTGCCAGAAATTGATTAATAAGCCGTTCGCGCTCCTCTTCCAACCGCTTCAGCTC
>JAENIS010000011.1 GCA_016844285.1 Dehalococcoidales bacterium | reverse complement strand
CTCACCGCTGGTATTTTACCGGACATAATGCACTCCGTCTATGGCAAAGATGCCAGGATAGAGATATATCCTGATTCGGCTCTCCCACCTGAGCAATCCGGCAAGTTCCGATTAGCTCACACCAGATGGGAGCATCACTCTGAGGAGTTATTTGTCAATAGATAGATTCGCCTTTACCCGCAAGGAGTTCCCATTCCTAAGCCGTGAGATAGACGGACATCCTATTATTTACCTGGACAGTGCGTCCACGACTCCGAAACCACAATGCGTCATTGATGCGGTTACTAATATCTATCATAACGGTACTGCCAACGTTCACCGTGGTGTTCACACTGTAGCCGATGAGGTCACGGAGGCATATGAAGATGCCCGGCGCGAAATCGCCTCGTTCCTTAATGCTTCACCGTCCGAGATTGTCTTCACGCGCAACTCTACGGAAGGGGTTAACATTGTTGCCAGTGGTATGGGGCTAATGCCCGATGATGAAGTTGTCTTAACCGCACTGGAACATCACTCAAACTATCTTCCCTGGCGCTTGAGGGCACGAATTATCTCCATCGGACTGACTAATGATGGTCTTCCATTTTACGATGAGGTCGAAAGTGTTTTGTCACCACGCACGAGATTACTTACCCTGGCGCATGTTCCGAATACGACCGGGGTTATCGCACCAATCGAACGGTGGATAGACATCGCCCATCATCATGGTCTGCCGGTGCTAATCGATGCCTCGCAGAGTTCGAGTCACCTCCCTTTAGATGTGCGAGCCTTGGATTGCGACTACCTGGTACTATCCGGCCATAAGCTATTGGGACCATCCGGAATCGGAGTTTTATTTGGCAAGCGTGAGCGGCTTGATGAGCTCTCACTGTATCAGACCGGTGGTGGTATGGTACGCTACCACGGTGAGGATAGATTCGAAGTACAGGACGTGCCGCAACGCTTCGAGGCTGGTACGCCTAATATCGAGGGGGCGATAGGGCTGGGGGCGGCGGTAGCATGGTTGCGCAGTTTGGGGATGAATAATGTCATGGAACACTCACAGTCACTCGGTATTCATCTCGCCGAAGGTCTGCGTAAAATCCCTGGTGCCAATGTCTTGGCGGCTTCGGCGCCGCCGGAAAGACGAATCGGCCTCACCACATTAAGCCTCGATATCCCGGGCTTCAGCCAGGAGTCCCTGGCTCGCCTGTTGTGTGACCGTTACCAAATCCTCGTCAGCGGTGGTTATCACTGCGCCCATATTCTGCACCATCGTCTCAAACTGGAAGGAACGATTCGGATTTCTACCCATGTGTTCAACACTCATGATGAAATCGAGCGGGTAGTTTCTGCCCTGCATGAATTATCATTTTGAAGAAACGGAGTTAAGATTAGTGAACAACAAAAAACCAGTCTACTTGCTGGCCGGGCGGGGAACCGGCAACAATGATGCGATTATGCTCTCCATCCTCAACGATGTCGGCAAGCCATCCCCAACCATCGCCTACGTCGGTACGGCCAGCGAAGACAACCGGGATTTCTTCGCACGCATAAGCGCTTTGCTCAAGAGGGCGGGCGACTGTAAAGTAGTCCATGCCCTGACCTATGCCAGGAATGCGGACATTGACCGGGCTAAGGAAATTTTGGCATCGGCAGACGCCATTTTTATGAGTGGGGGAGATGTCGACGTGGGCATGCGGGTACTTGAAGAAAAGGGCATCGCCAGCATCTTTCCCGGTCTTCATGAGCGAGGGAAGCTTTTCTTCGGGATGTCAGCCGGCAGCATTCTGCTGGCGAAGGAATGGGTACGCTGGAGAGACCCGGATGATGATTCGACCGCAGAGCTTTTTCCGTGCCTGGGGCTAGCACCGGTTATCTGCGATACCCATGGCGAGGGGGAAGACTGGGAAGAACTGAAGGCTGCTCTCCGACTCAAGCAATACGGTGCTTGTGCCTATGGAATCACTTCGGGAACATGCCTCAAAGTTGACCCGGATGGCAACGTGGCAGCGCTGGGTGGCCCTATCTACCAGTATGTCCGCCGGGACAACACCGTGAGACGGCAAGCGGATGTTCTCCCCAATGAGTCGTAGAGCCGCCCAATTCCTCTCCGACGATGTTTCACCATCGTGATAAAACGCAAAAGGCTGGGTAGAACTATCCAGTTGGACGGCTCTACCCAGCCAGCTTTTACCCGCTAATAACTAGTATCTCTTTACCGGGTTTGTCTTGCGGTAGCAATCTGAACAGTAGACTGGCCTATCACCACGGGGTTCAAAAGGCACTTGTGTATCTTTGCCACAAGTAGCACACTTGACGGGAAACATCTGCCGTGGAGCTGAGCTATAGCTTCTGTTGCTGTTGTAGCTGCTACCACCACCGCTTGCGGCTTGTGTTGCCTTCCTTGCCTCTCGGCATGAGGGACAACGCTTAGGCTCGTTAGTATAGCCTCTGGACGCAAACTGTTCTTGCTCCTCAACGCCGAAAGTAAAAGTAGTAGCGCAATCGGAACACTGGATGGATTTGTCCTGATAACTCATTGGATGACCTCCTTTTTCAATATTTAGTTGAAGTTCGGGTCATCCAACACATGGTAAATACCGAAGTAATCTACTGATATGACAATAACCTAAACTAGAACCAGTTAATCTATTATACACTAAACAAACTGATTATGCAAATGTTATCCGGAAACCACGGCAACTTTCTACATCTGCAGTAAAAACAAATGGTGGCAGCGGCTTTCGCTTACGATGGCTCCAAAGGCACCATAATTGTCATCACTATATAAATCCAGAAACCGAGGCTACCAACAAATAGTGACGCTATGGTGATTACTCTAACAATTGAGGGGTCTACATTGAAATACTTTGCCAGACCACCGCAAACTCCCCATATCTTCCTGTCAGTTCGACTTCTATATAACTTCTTAGGCATTCAAACCCTCTAATTTGACAAAGCAATTCCCTTTTGGTTATCTATAAGTAAGGTAAGAGATAATAAGTGGCAGCGGTGGGAGTCGGACCCACGACCAAGGGCTTATGAGTCCCCTGCTCTACCACTGAGCTACACTGCCGTCAGCTAAATCTACCAAATCGGGGTTAGCTTGTCAATGTGCTAGAGTTTATCTATTAACCTCACCTCCTTAATCCCCCTCTCCTAAGAGGAGAGGGGGAAATAGAGAAAGGGGCTTCGCCCCTCTTAGACACCCCAGAGTTTAGCTCTCCTTATGGGGAAGAGAGTTAGTAAGGGGGATAGGTTACTAAACCTGCTGTTAACATTCGTCCTCCTGTAGTATAATTCGGTGGGGGACGATAAGTTAATGAGGAGGTTGGAAATGAGAAAAGACAGTCAGCGTGGCTTTACCTTGCTGACTTTGCTAGTAGGGATGACTATTGTCATTCTTTTAGGCTCTACTACCTTTCTCGTTACCCGCCAGATTTTTACCAACCGTGACCTTACTGAAGCCCGTTTGGCTCTGACACGACAAAATCTGCAAAATGTTGGGGGGAACATTACGGCTCTTATCAACCCGGGCCAGAGCCTGCAAATAGAAACATGGTGGCTCAGGTATGCCCTCGTCGCTGCCTACGGTGATGTATCCATTAGCGGCTCTGCCGAAATCAAATCAGAGCCACTGGCCGGACAGGCTAATATCTACGCGGCGGGTAATACCAGGATAACCGGCTCCCCCCTGGTGGATGGTACCATCACTGCCGCTGGCTCAATTTCTAAGGGTGGTGGGGCCACTGTTACCGGGGCGATGTGGCCATATTTTCCCTGGCCGCTGGTGTTCCCTTCCGACCAGGAAATTACGGTGATGACGCAACAGTATCTGGCGGAGGCACAGGCTGGCGGCACCTTTAGCGGTGACAAGACCTGTGATGGTTCGGGTACTTACGAGCTTGGCCCCCTGCACATCACCGGACGCCTTATCGTCAAGGATTCCGCCAGGGTGAAACTGACCGGGACGGTTTATGTCGGTGGTGAAATCACAATGAGCGGCACCGCCAGTATTGAGGGACCGGGGAACCTCGTTGCTGTGGATAACATTAAGCTCACTGGTTCAGGGCGTCTTCCTCTGGAGAATATACCTCTTATTATGTCCGTCAGTGGTGGTATTGACCTGGCGGGCAGTAGCGAGATAACGGCTCTATCATTTGCCCCGCGTGGTACGATAAAGTTCAGCCCGGGGGCCACTGTGTACGGAGCCGCGCTGGGAAAAGACATCGATTTTAGCGGGCCGCCCCGTCTTGTTTTTACCTATCCCTTTACCCCTCGCTAACATGACTTATGGCGATAATTGAGACTTTTGGACTTGGCCGCAGCTTCGGCAATCTCGTTGCGGTGACTGACCTGACTCTTGAGGTCGATGCCGGGGAGATTTTAGGCTTTCTCGGGCCTAATGGTGCCGGAAAGACGACCACTATCCGTCTGCTCGCCGGTATGATTGCCCCGACCAAAGGTTACGCCGTTCTGGATGGTCTCCGTCCAGATAAGGATGCCGAGCGGGTGCATGAGGCCATCGGTCTTCTTACCGAATCACCGGGTTTCTACCACCGCCTCACTGCCCGGCGTAACCTGAAATTCTTTGCCGGTTTCTATCCGGGACTCGACGCCGAAGAGCAAAGTGAAAAATACCTCAAGCTTATGGGCCTGTGGTCACGCCGTGATGACAAGGTTGGCACCTTTTCCAAGGGCATGAAGCAGAGGCTGGCACTGGCGCGGGCTTTACTTCATGAGCCAAAGGTACTTTTTCTGGACGAACCAACCGCCGGTCTTGACCCGGAGGCTGCCACCGAGGTGCGTCATCTGATAGGTAAACTTGGTGAGGAAGGACGCACTATCCTTCTCTCCACACACAATCTCAATGAGGCCGAGTCACTCTGCCACCGGATTGCGGTGATTAATACCCGGCTTCTGGCCATGGATACCGCCGAGCGGCTTCGCCAGCGTTTTTTCCAGCGCCAGGTGATAGTACAGTTAGAGAGCGAGGATAGAATGGTTGTCGAAGCCGTGAAAAGGCTTGCCTTCGTCGTTGATATTCGTCAGGAAGGGAACCAGCTTTTCGTGGTACTGAGCCAGCCGGAACAGAATCGCCCCGAGCTTATCAAAGCCATTGTCGAGGCTGGAGGTAAGGTGTTCGGCGTTTCCGAGAAGCACTATTCTCTGGAGGATGTCTACCTGAGGCTAATCCAGGAGGAAAGGGGTAATGACCCGTAGGCGTATTCAAAATGTCCTGTGGAAAGAATGGGAGCTGCTTTTTACCGATGTCAATACCGCCCTCATGGTCACCTTGCTTCCCTTGCTCATTGTCGGACAGGGGGTGCTCTATATCTGGCTGGCAGTTACCTTTGGTGGTGAGGCTATCCTGGGCAACCCGATGTTCCAGTCCACCCTGGAGAAGCTGAGGCAGGCGCTACCAGGCATGGCTAATCTCCCCCAGGAACAACAATCTCAGCTTCTTTTGCTCAATCAGTTCAATTTCTTCCTGCTACTCATCCCGACCATGATTGCGATGAGTGTTGCCACCTTCAGCATCGTCGATGAGAAGCTCAGTGGCAGTCTTGAGGCGCTTCTGGCGACACCGGTAAGGACATGGGAATTGCTGCTGGGGAAAGCTTTAGCCGGGGCCATCCCGGCGCTGGTGATGACATGGCTCTCGGCCGGAGTATTTCTGCTGGCGATGATAGGGTTGGGATGGGGTAACCTCATCGCCTACGTGGTCACTCCCGCCTGGTTTCTCAGTATCTTCCTCCTCACACCAGGGGTGGCACTACTTAGCTTTATGCTCGGAGTCGTCGCCTCTTCACGGGCTAAAGATGCCCGTAGTGCCCAGACCATCTCACTGCTAATCATTTTACCCGTACTGGCTGTTATCGTCCTTCAGGTTATTGGCCTGATATGGTTCACGCCTCTCCTCATTTTGGCTCTGGCACTGGGTCTGGTGGTTGGTGACTTCGTGGTGCTAAGGATAGCGGTGCGTCTCTTTCAGAGGGAGTCAATCCTGGTGCGGTGGCGATGATAACAAAGGATAGGAATGTGTCATGGCAAAAGCCCGTAGCTGAAGACAGGAAGAATCGTTTCTTTTACGGGTATGTGATAGTGGCCACGGCCTTGTTGCTCAACTTACTCCTGGCCAGTGTTCATTTCACCTTTGGCATCTTCTTCAAGCCGGTATCAATAGAGTTTGGCTGGACGAGGGCGGCCACCTCCGGTGCTTTCACCTTTTATAACATTTTTCTGGGAGCCCTTTTTATCATCACCGGCAGGATAAATGACAGGTTTGGACCCAGGCTACTACTCACGGCTAGTGGCCTTTTACTGGGTTTGGGCTATGTCTTAATGTCCAGTATTAATGCTATCTGGCAGCTATACTTGTTCTATGGCGTGATTGTTGCTGCCGGTATGAGTGGTGGCTTTGTCCCACTCCTCTCAACGTTAGCGAGATGGTTTGTCAAACGCCGCGGGCTAATGACCGGCCTTGTCCTTGCTGGTGGCGGCATCGGCCAGTCAGTGTCACCACTGGTCACGAGCTGGCTCATCGCTACTTTTTCCTGGCGCACCGCTTACATTATCATCGGTATTACTGTTTTTGTCCTCATTACCCTATTGGCCCAACTGTTGCGGCGTGACCCGAGCCAGGTAGGGCAGATACCTTACGGCACCAAAGAAGCTACTGGTGAAGGTAAGACCTGGGAACATGGGGGGCTTTCCCTGCGACAGGCCATGTCTACCAAACGATTTTGGCAGTATTGCCTGGCGACAATCTGCGCCCAGTTTGGCATTGGTGTCATGGTAGTTCACAGTGTGCCACATGCCATCGGGCTGGGCATGTCACCGACCAGTGCTGCCAGCGTCATGACTACTATGGCAGGGGTGGGTATTGCCGCCAGGCTGATTTTAGGAGTGGTCAGCGATAAGATTGGTGGCAAGAGGATACTCGTCGCGATGTGCCTTTTGATGTCCATCGCCTTACTTGGTCTGGCCAGTACCAGGACGGTATGGAGCCTCTATTTATTGGCGGCGGTATTTGGTTTTGGCTTCGGTGGGTTTGTCGCCGTCATGTCCCCGCTGGTGGCACAACTATTCGGGTTGACGGCACACGGCGCTATTTTTGGGGTGTCTATTTTTGGCGGCAGCCTGGCAGCAGGCATTGGTCCCCTTGTTGCCGGGGCGATATTTGATGCAACTAATAGCTATAGTCTGGCCTTTCTCGTCGCCGGGGTGCTCGGTCTTGGTGCGTTCACTCTGGCGCTATTCTTGAGACCAATGATGAAAGAGAGGAAGAAGGGCACAGAGGAAGAAGGGCACTGTTGACTATCCATCTTTGGTGGAGTAGAATAGTATTGATGGCAGAATTGCTAATTTTCCCTTGTGCCAGCCCCTTTGTCCGAAGACAACCCAGGCCACCACCTTGACCCGGTAGTACGAAGAGGGCTTATCCGTAGAACAATCAGCCAAGGGGTAAGAATGACTAATGGGGGTGAGAACTTGCCTGTTTACGAATACCAATGTAGCTGCTGTGCATCCCGGTTTGAAATAAGGAAGAGCTTCGATGAAGATGGCTCAGTGAGCTGTCCTCGTTGTGGAGGTAAGGCAGAGCAAGTCTTCTCACCGGTGCCGATAATCTTTAAAGGGTCCGGATTTTATTGCACCGATAGTCGAGGTAGCCAGAGCTATTCGTTGGAAGGTAGTGGTGACACAGCGAAGACGGGTGGTAAAGAAGAAAAATAGCGCCCGTTTGCCTGGCACCGTAAAGTCTGGAAGGATGATAGCGTGACAGTAAAAACAGAGAAGAACGATGGAGAGTCGAAAACCGGGGAAATCACCTTTAAGTGCAAGCAATGTGAGCGGGTCCAACCACTGGACGATATGATGATTCTAACCAGGTATTCCCCGCCGGTGGTACTTTGCCGTGAGTGTGAGAAGAAGATACGGTAGAGTTAAGGGGTATGGCTGAGGAGTCGAAATGGCTTTCGCCATTCTGTATCGTCCCGAGCTAAAAGAATACAACTTCGGGCCAGGCCACCCTTTCCGCGGGGAGCGCTACGAAACCTTCCCGCGCTTCTTGCGGGAACACCTGGCCGAGGATGATACCTATCGGGTTCTCCAGGCCGAGGCGGCCACCGACGATGACCTGCGGCTCATCTGCCAGAAAGACTATATCGATTTTACCAGGGAGTATTACCGGGCGGCTAACCTTGGTTTGAGCTACCCTGACCAATCAGGGCGGTTCCACAGCCCCGACAATCTGCCGATAGGTAGGCCGGGCAAGCTGGAAGAGGCGGCCAGATTCGTTGTAGGACAGGCGAAGATGGCCGGCGACCTGGTTCAAGGCGGTAAATTCAGCAAAGTGGTCTCGATTGGCGGGGGACTGCACCATGCCAAGCCTGGCTACGGCGAAGGGTTCTGCCTCTATAATGACGTTGCCTTCTCCGCTTTATACTTAATGAAAAAATACGGGTTGGAGAGAATCCTTGTCCTGGATACCGACGCCCATGCCGGTAATGGCACCAGCGAGTATTTTTATGAAGAACCAAGAGTCCTTTTTATTGATATTCACCAGGACCCACGGAGCCTGTACCCTGGCACCGGTTTTGCTCACCAGATTGGCTCCGGTAGCGGTAAAGGCTTTACCATCAATATCCCGCTGCCCCCTTATGCCGGCGATGATTCTTACCGGCTCGCCTTTGAATCCATCGTTGAGCCGGTAACCCGGGAGTTCAAGCCGCAAATCATTATCCGTAACGGCGGTTCTGACCCGCACTTTGCCGACCGTCTGACCAACCTCGGCCTGACCTTAAAGGGTTTCAGGATGATTGGTGCAAAGGTGAGGCAGATGGCCGAGATTTGTGACGGTAGAGTGATTGACCTGATTGCCTCCGGCTATAATGAAACGGTCTTGCCCTATGCCTGGTTGTCCTTGATTTCCGGACTGGCTGGTATCGAGCTTGGCCTAGAAGAGCCAGAACCCATTCCCCAGAAATTCATGACTGACCCTGCCTTCGCCGAAACGCAATACGTTATCGAGGAAGTTAAGCGACAGCTAAAAGGCTACTGGCGCTGTTTAAGATAGGCGACCTGGTGTCACGTCAGCTAAATAGATGGCGATGGCCACTTCCTGAAGATAGGGGAATGTTTTGACTCACTGGCGAGCTTCAGTTGAATGCCTATCCCCCTGACCCCCTTCCCGATGGAAGGGGAAGTTACTAATAGTCTCATTATAGGATGGACTCAGGGCATGGGTGATGCTATTCAAATAGAAGATGTCATTCTGGCGAAGGCCAGAATCCAGATACCACCCTGCCCCTGGATTCCAGCGTAGGCTGGAATGACAGTTATTGAACGCATACAGACTATTATGAGACACTTGGTAAGTATAAGAGAGGGGCATATGCCCCTCTCTTATACTCCTTTTTATGAGAGGGAATAGCTCTCTCCACCTTTTGTGCGGATTTTATACCAGCCCAACTACTTCCTTCCCCCTTCGTGAACGGGTGAGGTCGTCCGTAAGTAGTAATGTGAGCTGAACAGCCACTGGTTCAGTAATTAACCAGACAGGACTCTGGTGAGCCAGCCGGTTAAGACTTGCCCTTATCCTCGAAAGTGGCGTCTCGCACTGTTTTGAGCATCTCTTTCACGCCGCCGCGCTGGACTGCCTGCTTTCTCGCTTCCTGCAGCCGCTTGGCTTCATCACTGGCATGGGATAGCTGGTGAGCTAACATGTGATACTCCCAGGCATTCTTTTGCCCCATAAGGTCCCAGGCCTGGTTAATTGACCGCTTAATCAGGCTGACGGAAACGGGCGGGCTGGCGGCAATCCGGCGAGCCAGAGCCAGGGTTTCCTCTTCCAGTTTCTCCCTGGGGAAGATACGGCTGACCATGCCGAGCTGCTTAGCCTCCTGCGCCGTGATTGGGTCACCCAGCCATAGTATCTCCTTGGCCCTCCTGAAGCCGAGGTCGTAGGGGTGGAAAAGAATCTCACTGGCTGCCGGTCCTACTTGCACCAGAGGGTCAGTAAAGCGAGCGTCCTCAGAGACGACGAGCAGGTCACACATGGCGGCGCGGAACCAACCCCCGGCGTAACAATTGCCCTGAATCATGGCGATGGTTGGTTTGCTCACATTGCGCAAAGCCTGCCCTTCTTTGAAATCGACGTATTCCTCTCTCCTGAAGCCGGCCTCCATACCGGTAAGCTTGTTCGTCGTTGCTCTACCTATTATTGGCCCACGGGCATGTAGCCCGGTCCCACTCTGGTCATGACCGGCGCAGAAGTCCTTGCCGGCCCCGGCCAGGATGATTACCCGCACTTCCTCATCCAGGTCGGCCTCAATGAAGGCATCCTGTATTTCTTCCCGCATGAGGTAATCCAGTGCATTCCGCTTTTCCGGGCGGTTCATCGTGACCTTGGCAATGTTGCCCTCGATTTTCTCGTACAGAATCCTTTCGTAAGCCATCTTTCCCTCCTGCGCTAAACTTATTTGAGTCTTGACCTGAAAAGACCGCCGGTAGGCGCTAACCTTCAGTCAAAGCAATTATAAACCTGCATTCACCAATTTGGCAATCCCCTAGAGGGTGTTAATTCAACCCTATCCCCTTAATCCCCTTCCCCTGTCAGGGGAAGGGGAAGTAATAAAAGAGGAAGCATTAGCCTCCTCTTAAACCTTTCCGTTTTTTTCGGGGTGTCTAAGAGGGGCGAAGCCCCTATTTTCCTATTTCCCCCTCTCCTCTTAGGAGAGGGGGATTAAGGGGGTGAGGTCACTAAACAATCTCAATCACCAGCCGTAGCTCAGTCGAGTGGCCAGGCGCATCGGGAGGTCATATTCTATCATCTTTTTCTGGGTGGAACGGATATCATAAGGAACACGATAGAGCCTGAACCGCCTGGTTTCGCTATCATAGAGGGCATAGCTTGCACGGGGGTCGCCGTCCCGCGGTTGCCCGACACTACCCGGGTTAATCATCAAGCGGTTCTTCGCCAGAGTCAGCTTATCATTATTCAGCAATGGCTTACCCGAACAACTACCGTTTCCCTCATCGTTGAACACCAGTGGTAGATGAGAATGGCCGACCAGACAAAACGGCGATTTAAAGTAAGCCAGATTCTCTTGAGCGACGTCAGTGGATGAGAGGTATTCCCAGATAGGCTGTCTCGGACTACCATGAACCAGAGTAAAATCCCCTTCTTCAATAACCAGGGGTAGCTGACCAAGGTACTCGATATCGGCGGAGGTTAACTGCTGTGCCGTCCAATGGCAGGCGGCAGCCGCCTCAGGATTAAAATCGGCGGTATCAACCTTGCCGATGGCGGCTAAATCATTATTGCCGGCAACACCGATATGGTCTGTCTGGCGTAAAAGCTCAAGGCACTGGTGCGGCTCCGGGCCATAGCCAACCACGTCTCCCAAAAACCACACCTTTTCCATCCCACCCCGGTGCTGGATGTCCTCCAGTACCGCCGTCAAAGCCGCCAGATTGGCATGAATATCAGCGATGATTGCATAGCGCATGCTATTCCCTTTTTACGGTCTGGAGGGTTCTTCTACTCGTTGAGGTGTGACTTCCACAGCGCCACCTTTATACCAGGGTGGTCTTATGCCCCATTGTGCTGACCTTTCTGACACAGTTACATAAACCCGATAGTGTCCACCTCCCTCACCTACCCTAAACCCATTACCAGGGTCGAAGTTGAAAAGGGTATCAATGGTCCAGTTCCCTGTCTTAACCGCCCTGACAACTGCTGTTATTGCCTCAACCGTTACTTTGTCTCCTCTGGCGATGTCCCCAACCCATGAAAGGTTGCCGCTTACTAACTGGAAGGCGTCAGGCAGGGAAACATTTACGCTCATGTTGTTGACGCCAAAGGTACGAACGGTAACTTTAACAGCTAAACGTGCTTCATGGTTCAGTAGTGGTGCACCGTCAGGAAATGATATATCCAAAACTACAGGTGATGCGGGGGGAATTGGTGAGACATCGGGATTAGGCGGAGGTTTGACGACGCACCCTGTTGTCAAAAGAAATAGGACTAAGTAAACTGAAGTTACTTGTATAAACAGATGTCTCATTTTTACGTTTCCAAAAGCTGCCAGATTGGCATGAATATCAGCGATGATTGCATAGCTTATTGCTATCAACACCAACCTATTTCAGCAGTTCTTCCAGCCCGGTTAGAGGCACAATCTCCTGCCGGGCGTTAGCCATGTCCCGCACGATGGCTGTGCCCGCCTGCACCTCATCATCCCCAATAATGATGGTTTGATGAACGCCAAGGGTATTGGCCTGCCGCAACTGGGCTTTCAGGCTCTTGCTGCCGCTCGCCTTGATTACTCCGATGCCAGCCCGTCTGAGCCTGGCCGCCAGCTTTACTGTCTCATCTTTGGCTTTATCGCCCAGATGGGCAACAAACACCGACGGGCGAGGCAGCGGTGGGACAGGTATCTGCTGGTTTCTCAGGTTGAGCACGATACGCTCGATGCCGGTCGCAAAGCCAATCGCCGGGGTCGGCTTGCCCCCAAGCTCTTCAATCAGGCCATCATACCTGCCCCCACCGCCGAGGGTACTCTGTCCCCCTTCGGCTTCAGGCTGAATCTCAAAGACGGTTCGGGTATAGTAGTCCAGCCCCCTGACCAGGCGGTGGTTCAGGGTAAAAGGGAATCCCAGCAAGCCCAGGTATCTCTGCAACTGGCTGAAATGCTCACCACAGGGCTGACAAAGGTAATCGGCACTTTTTGGTGCTGCGTCGGCGATGGCCTGGCAGGAAGGTTGTTTGCAATCGAGCAGGCGCAGCGGATTTTTGTCCAGCCTCGTCTTGCAATCGGAACATACTCCATCAGCATTACCAGCATAATAGTCCTTCAGAGCGCTGAGATAGTCCGGCCGGCATGCTTTACAACCAATACTATTGAGCTTCAGAGACAGTTGGCCCAGGTTTAGCGACTGGAAGAATTGCCAGGCCATATCAATCACCTCGGCATCGAGGGCGGGGTCGTCGTCGCCAATGGCTTCGCAGCCGAACTGGTGGTGCTGTCGGTATCGGCCTGCCTGAGGTCTTTCATAGCGGAAAACAGAAGCCATGTAATAGAGCTTCACCGGCTGTGGCTTATTGTTCAGTCCATGCTCGATATAGGCCCGGCACACCGAGGCGGTGCCCTCCGGTATCAGGGCTAGCTGGTTCTTGCCCCTGTCCTGGAAGGTGTACATCTCTTTTTCGACAATATCAGTGCCCTCACCGACGCTGCGGCTGAACAGCCCGGCATCCTCAAAGGCCGGGAAATCGATGCGCTCATAGCCATAGAGCCGGGAGACACCAGCTGCCTTTTGCTCTACATAGCGCCAGTAGGCTTGTTCCTCGGGGAGAATATCGGCGGTGCCGCGTGGTGCCTGATACAACGTGACCTTCCCTCCTTACTTTACGGGCTAGAATACATCATTAGCAGTACCATTGTAAAGGCAAATAGCCTTAAACAGCTTACCATAAGGGCGTTTATCCTTCCATAGGAAGGACATTCCTCTCCCTTTCGTAAAAGGGAGATCAAGAGGGATTTTAAGCCTGGAAATCCCCCTTAGTCCCTCCCGTGTCAAGCACGGGACAGGCTCTTTTTCAAAGGGGGAGACAAATGCGATTGACTTTTTCAGCACCCTGCTAGTGGGGCGTCTAAGAGGGGCGAAGCCCCTCTTTCTCTATTTCCCCCTCTCCTATTAGGAGAGGGGGATTAAGGGGGTGAGGTCGTCCGTAAGCCGTAATGTGTGCTGAAGCAGTCATTGGTTCAGCAGTGAACAAGACAGGACACCAATCCCATAGTCTAGCTTATTTGTAGGATTCGGGTGGTTTCTTGACTTTCTCCCATTGCTCCATAGAATGACTGAAGAAAGGTTGACCATTCGTGATTCGTGCCAGAGTTTTTAGTCTCTTCAGAGAGTGTAGAGCCTGAACTGCGTTTACGAAGATGCCGGGAAGTATCTCCTTTTCTAGGTTATCGCTGATATCGGCACAATCACCCGTCAATATTAGAAAGCCGCTCTCAGGTAGGTGTACCAAGAGAGATTGATGCCCTGGAGTATGCCCCGGGGTAGAAATTGCGGTTATGCCGGGCAGCAAACTCTCATCCCCATCAATAAAGCGCCAGTTCAAGTCAGTAGAACTATAATACGGACGGCGGTAAAAGCCTTCAGCGAAATGGGGAGCATTGATGGCATAACCGTATTCTTCCCTTTGGATGATAATCTCGGCTTTAGGGAAGGAGCGTAACAGCCCGGCGTGGTCCCAATGCAGATGAGATTGGAACACAAAGCTGATTTCTTCCGGCGAGACCCCAATCTCCCGCAGGCGGTTCAAGAGGAAATCTTCTTTATTTGCCTTTAGCTCTTTGCCCATAGATAACAAATAGGGAATGTCGTCGTGGTCAATCCCGCAATCGAAAAGAATGTTTCCCTCGTCGGTCTTAATCAGGTAGGCTAGAACCGGTATTTTAACCTTCAGCCCCACATCGACGCGGTAGGTAATGCCACTCCCTTTGTCAACCACCAGCGAGCCGCAATATAAGACAGATAAACTCTTAACCGACATTTTATACCCCTCCTCTGTCTATAGTCCGTAGAAATCACTCATGTTCTTTGGGAACCGCACAAATTATGACCAGTGGATTACTGGCTGACGTATTCCGGTACTGGTGAGTCTCACCGGGTAGAATCATGACAAAATCGCCTTTATTCAGTTTATTTTCGTGGTTCTCAGCGATTACGGTGCCAGTGCCCTCAATAACATAATTCAAGTGCTCGAAGGGATGGTGGTGAAGAGGTGTATGCCCACCCGGTTCAATCGTAAACACACGGAACGAAAAAGTTGGCGTCCCACTTTCCCTGGATATTGGAATCTGCTTATAGACTCCTTTGGCACCTTTCATATCTGGTATCGTTTTCTTTACCTTTTCTAAAGCAGTAATATGCACGGCACACCTCCTTCAAACGTCTAGTACCAAAGGACACGCTTGTGCGGGTATTAAACATGCCGCCTTATTCTTACCAGTCACTGGGTTTGCATAAGATTTGTTTTACCTTAAGCTCGAAGAGGTCCTGTGAACTGACGGGGCGAACTACAATAGCCGTATCTGCCCCGCTTCTGGTTCCTGCGATCGCGATAATATCTTCATCAGTACTCACCAACCCGGCATCGACCGCCATGACCGTACACTCTATGCCTACTTTGATACCGACACCAACCATCCGGAGTGCTTGAGCAATGATGTCCCCCGGGCTTGCAGAATTGAACTTCTTACGCACCGCCCGGCTTACCCCCGAGAAGAGATGAGTGGCAATCAGTACGGTAGCCTTGCTTCTAATGAGTATCTCATCACCCTGGGTGAAAGTTTCCAGCAGGTTCCGCGTGGTCGGTTCCGCGAAGCCAGCAACAACAATTATCCTTAGACCATCCAAAGCTCTTACCGCCTTATCCGCCGTATAGCCGCGATATGATGCCACAATGACGGTGTTTATGCCTAGTTGCTGAGCTCGCTGCTTCACTATCTCCATGACCACATCGGTATTATGTTTGCCGGATGTCTCGAAATATGTTATCTTTGCTTCCATCCATTCCCCTTTTGAAATTGGGTTCGTTACCAGCCATAAGTATACCACGTAACTAATGCTTAGTGAACATGTTAGTGTCCTGTCTGGGCAATTACTCAACCAGTGACTGCTTCAGTATGGATTAACCCTTAAGGACGACCTCACTCCCTTGCTCCCCCCGAGTAGGGCGTTGCCTCAAAAGTCACTCTGAGGAGCGAAGCGACGAAGAATCTAAGCGTGGGGCCGGCAGTGAGCCAATAGTCCCCAATACCCCGAGACCCTTCGCTACGCTCATGGTGACATGGAGGACCTCACTTTTGATACAAGACTCGTAAGGGAAGGGGGTCAGGGGGATAGGTTATTAAACGGCCTCCTTAGTCAGACTCTCGGCCGTTTCTGCTGACAGGCTGGCTGCGAGTCTTCCAGCCCGCAGGCATTACAGGCTTGGGTACGGCAGTCACCCGTTTCCCTAATATCCAGGGCACGTTGATACTCTCGCTTAAGGAAAGCGGTCGTTACCCCCACATCAATATGCGACCAGGGGAGTACCTCATCCAGGGAGCGCTGCCGCCGGGCATAGAACTCCGGGGTAAGCCCGCTCTCGGCAAAAGCCCGCCACCAGTTCTCAGCATTAAAGCGCTCATCCCAGGAATCAAAGGTACAGCCCAGTTTCCAGGCGCGATAGATAACCTGGCCTAAACGCCGGTCTCCCCGCGACAAGGCTGCCTCCAGCAAACTAACCCTGGGGTCTGACCAGGATAGCTTAACCCCCTTGCGGTGCACTCCCTGCCTGAGCAGCTCAAGCTTGGCATTCACTTCCTCCTCACTATTTTGAGCCACCCACTGAAAAGGGGTGTGGGGCTTGGGCACAAATGTAGACAGGGTAATCCTTATCTCCCCCATTCTGCCCCTTGCCTTCAATCCAACGGCACGTACTTTAGCCAGTAGTGTACCGATGCCGGCGATGTCATCCACCGTTTCCCCAGGCAGTCCAAGCATGAAGTACAGCTTAAGGCCAGTCCAACCCCGGGCAAAGGCAGCCGCAGCCGTTTCCAGCAGTTTCTCTTCAGAAATGTTCTTATTGATGCCCCGTCGCAGTCTTTCACTACCTGCCTCAGGAGCAAAGGTCAGCCCGGTCTTCTTACGCTGGGCCAAAGAGTCCAGCAAGTCCAGCGAAAAGGCATCGATATGAAGACTGGGCAGCGATATGGCAACATCGGGGTAACGACCGGCGATACTGGCGACCAGCTCATCAACATGAGGATAGTCGCAGGTACTCAGTGAAACGAGAGATACCTCACTATAGCCGCAGTTAGTAATTAGCTCCCCCACCGCCTGAAGCACTTCTGGCTGAGGGCGCTCCCGCACCGGACGATAGAGAATTCCGGCCTGACAGAAGCGGCAACCATGACTGCAACCACGTTGAATCTCGACTGCCCCGCGGTCATGGATGACCTCAATAAAAGGCACCACCGGCCGGGTAACCGGCGGCGGTAGCTGAGCAACGATACGGCGCTGAATCATGGCACTGGCCTCAGCCACCATCGGGGTAATGCTTTTAAGCAAACCGTCAGTCTGGTATTCGACCTGATACAGGCTGGGGACATAGACACCAGGGATGGCCGCCATCCGCCTCAGCAGCTCTTTCCTGGTGGCTCTTTTACTGCCGCCTTGCCAATCCCGGAAGGTATCCAGTAGCTCAGGGACTACCTCCTCACCATCACCAACGACAAAAAGGTCGATAAAGTCAGCCATGGTTTCCGGGTTAAGGGCACCACTACCGCCGGCGATGACCAGAGGATGAGAATCACTTCGTTCCGCAGCCAGAACCGGTATTTGGGCCAGGTCAAGCATGTTCAAGACATTGGTATAGGTAAGCTCATAGGCCAGGGAGAAGCCAACAATGTCGAAGTCTTTCAGCGGGCGTTTGGATTCAAGGCTAAAAAGAGGAATGCCCTCCTGCCGCATGGCAGCCTCCATATCCACCCACGGGGCGTAAACCCTCTCCGCCAGCACGTCCGGCTGCCGGTTGAGCAGGTCATAAAGGATGGGCAAAGCCATATTAGACATGCCTATTTCATACAAATCCGGGTAGGCCAAGGCAATCTTGATAGGGGTTGTGTCCCAATCCTTGCTGATGCTATTCCATTCGCCACCGGTATAGCGGGCGGGCTTGGCAACGTGATGTAGTATACGGTCGAGATGGGTCAAATTGCTCCTCCAAGGTAATCATTATAAGTGAAAATGATAAGAGTTACCAGATAAGGTTCTATTTGCATTTGGTTATTTTTACTGTCATTGCGAGGAGCGCAGCGACGTGGCAATCTGGGAGGGTGAAGTCTGCTTCGCCTCCGCTTGCGGCGGATGGTCTCGCAATGACAACTGTTTAATAATACCAACCGAAACCGGATGGAACCCTACTTTCGCTAATTGACAAAACTATTATTGCCGTTGGCAAGAAACATAATCCACTTAGCTTCACCATCGGGATATTGTCGAAAAATTACCTCATATGCTTGTCTATTGTTTACTTCAACGAATGTCTCTTTCAAAATACTCTGCCGGTCTATGTATCCGAAAGCTTGTATTTCTGCCAGGCTTCTAAAAGAAGTTGATTTGACCGATACCTCAAATCTTGTTGGCTCCCCCTTCTTGGTATACACCTCAAGCTTCTCAAGGGAAGGAGCTTGACCGGGTGCAGATGGCGGTACCTCCATTGCCCAGCTTTCGGGATAATCAAACCCAA
The DNA here is from genome assembly GCA_016844285.1 of Dehalococcoidales bacterium. The sequence goes on along the minus strand of JAENIS010000011.1, from coordinate 15,825 downwards.
AGCCAAGTTTGTTGTCATGAGACTGGATGTAACCAGATGTGACTGGTATTGTTGTTGGAGATAGCGGCTGACTTTTGGGAGCACCACAACCAGCAATAACTACCATAAGAGAGATTACTGCTGTGAAGAATACTACCTCTTTCATATAGTAATAATAGATAGAACTTGGGGGGTTTGTCCATTTAACCAAGTTGACTCACTACGCAGAAGTAATTTGGACCCCAATCACACAATCTGGACTGTTGTTACCCAGATATGCAGGCGCGTCCAATCGATGCGGCATGTTGGTGGAGAAGAGTCGGTCGCGCCCAGGGCATCAGTCCGAGGATGTGGCCGCAGTATTCCCTGAATGGTGCAATCGAGTTGATTGGGATGTAAAATAGGGTTAGGTGGTTACCTAGTTCGCGCCATCAAACTGGATACGGAGGTGTACGACTTGTCTAATCGACTGGTAGAAGAAACAAGCCCTTATCTGCTCCAGCATGCCGAAAACCCAGTAAACTGGTACGCCTGGGGCGAAGAGGCTCGGATTAAAGCCCGTGCCGAGGACAAGCCAATTCTACTGAGTATTGGCTACTCAGCGTGCCACTGGTGCCATGTCATGGCGCATGAGTGCTTCGAGAATACGGACATTGCCCGCTTGATGAATGAAAACTTCGTCAATATTAAGGTGGATAGGGAAGAACGTCCAGACCTTGACACTATTTATATGGAGGCGGTGCAGTCTATCACCGATAGCGGCGGCTGGCCATTGACTGTGTTCCTGACCCCGGAGGGTAAACCGTTTTTTGGCGGCACCTACTTTCCACCGGAAGACCGGCAAGGCCTGCCCGGCTTCCCCCGTGTTCTACAGGCTATCGCCGATGCTTACCGGAATCGCCGCCGGGAGGTTGACCAGGCAACCGTACAGATAATGGCGGCACTAACGCCGAAGGCTGTGACTGGTGAGGGAGTGACGTCATTATCAGTTGATACGCTCATCCAGGCTTACTCTATCTTGAAATTGAGTTTCGATTGGGACAATGGTGGTTTCGGTGGCGCGCCCAAGTTCCCCCAGCCGATGGCGCTAGAGTTCCTGTTGAGATATTACCGCCGGACCCATGAGCCGGAGGCACTTAAGATGGTGACCCTTACCCTGGAAAAGATGGCGACCGGCGGCATATATGACCAGCTTGGCCGTGGCTTTCACCGCTACACCACCGATCGTATCTGGCTTGTACCTCACTTCGAGAAGATGCTGTACGATAATGCCCTGCTGAGTCGGCTGTACCTGCAGGCATTCCTAGTGACCGGGAGGCATGAGTTCCGGCGTATAGCGGAGGAGACCCTGGACTACGTGCTAAGAGATATGACCAGTTCTGAAGGTGGATTTTATAGCACTCGTGACGCTGACAGCGAGGGCGTGGAGGGCAAGTGTTACCTCTGGACGCCTGGAGAGGTTGTGCATGTCCTGGGTGAAAAAATGGGCAGGATTGTTAACGATTACTACGGCGTTACGACCGGCGGCAACTTCGAAGGCCGCAATATCCTTCATGTCACCGGAGAGCTCGCAGCGGAATTGCCTGATTCGCTAAGGGAATCAAGGTCTGCCCTGCTCACCAGTCGCCAGCAACGCATCCAGCCTGGCCGGGACGAGAAGATGATCGCTTCCTGGAACGGACTGATGCTGTCCAGCCTGGCTGAGGCTGCCTGCGTACTTGGCCGCGGGGATTACCTGAAAGCCGCAGTGGCGAACGGCTCATTTCTGTTGAGTTCGATGGTAGACGGTACCTACTTCAGACACACCTGGATGGATGGGCAGGCCAAAGTGGAAGGCTTCCTCGAGGACTATGCCCTGGTCATTGATGGGCTGATAAGCCTTCATCAGGCAACATTTTCGGGCGAGTGGCTTAGGTGGGCCATCAGAATGGCAGAAGTGATAGTCCAGGAGTTTTGGGATGAATCCGCCGGCACGTTCTACGACACGGGCAAAAGGCACCAGGCCTTGTTTATCCGGCCGAGAAATTCATACGACAACGCGGTTCCTGCGGGTTCGTCAGCGGCTACCCTGGCGCTACTTAGGATAGCTCGGCTCACCGGTAGGGCAGATATGGAGAGAACCGCGGCTCAAGCCTTACGGTCAATGCGGGAGTTGATCAGCTACCATCCACTTGGCTTCTCCAAATGGCTGTGTGCTCTTGACTTCTACCTCTCCCCACCCCAAGAGGTCGCCATATTGGGACCTAGTAGCAATGAGGATACACAGGCGCTGATGCGGGTTCTCTACGGCACCTGGCTCCCCAACAAGGTGGTGGTCGCTTGTGACCCCGTGGACCCAGCCCCGCTTACCGGACTGCCTATCCTGGAAGGCAAACGCATGATTGATGGCTGCCCTACCATCTATCTCTGCGAGAGCTTTACATGTCGTACGCCAGTGACTAGCCCGGAGGCACTTCGAGACCTGTTAGGTGAGTCATAGAGCCTGAATCTTCGGGCACTTTCTTAGGTGGGTTACTCCAGCCATAGGCCAGTGGCGAGAAAGAGTCGTGACTATCCCGAAATTACGCCGCACAGTCGCGGCTAGGCCCCAATTCGCTAAAAAGTGCAACGGGTAACACGATGCAAGATTGTCATAGATAATAGGACGATACCTGGAACTTAGGGATTCCTGAGGCAACAAAGCCCTGAAAATAGTATGAACTAGTACCTGATTGTGAAAATAAGCGCATTAGTGTTTGAGCGTACAAATTGATTTATTGAGCGTGAATATCAGAACGCTAATTCATGTAACCAAGTACTAGATGAGATTGAAAGACCATCCGAAGATTGTTGACACTTTTAGGGTAGGGAATACCCGAATCGCCTTCGCCCTCGGTTTATTATTTTCTTTCTCCAAGAAAGGTCAACAACTCACGGTTAACTTCTTCGGCGTGTGTCCAATTCAGGCCGTGTGGAGCACCCTCAATCACCACCAACCGGCTCCCCTTAACGAACTCCGGTGTGCGCTTTCCAGTAGCGGCTAATGGAAGAATCCGGTCGGCGTCACCGTGCATGACCAGTACAGGTACATCAATGCGTTTGAGGTCCTTCCTGAAATCGGTCAGCCACGCTGAGACACAATCAAGGGTGCCCGTGGGGGAAGCTCCAGCCCCGATGTTCCAGCTGAGCCGCACAACCTCATCGCTGACTTTCTTGCCTCTCAAAATGTCAACGTTATAGAAATTTTTGAGAAAGCTAGAGAGGAAGGCCAGACGGTCTGCCGTGATAGCTTTCTTCATTCCATCGAAGACACTGCCGTCCACACCTTCCGGATTATCGGGCGTCTTCAGTAAAAAAGGCGTAATCGCAGCCATGAAAACCACCTTGCTGACGCGCTCGGAACCGTATTTTCCTAGGTATCGGGCTACTTCGCCACCACCCATGGAAAAGCCAACCAGCATCGCATTATGCAAGTCTAACTTCACCATTAGCTTGTTCAGGTCTTCGGCGAAGGTGTCGTAGTCGTAGCCAGAGGTTGGCTTACTTGAGTTGCCGAATCCCCTTCGGTCGTATGAAATGACCCTGTAGCCTGCATCCAGAAGGACCGGCACCTGTTTTTCCCACGAGGCTCCACTCAGCGGCCAACCGTGAATAAGTACCACCAGCTTACCCGTCCCGTGGTCTTCGTAGTAGATATCGATGTTGCCAGAGTTTTCTTTACCGACATTAATGTAATTCATTGAGAGTCTCCTTTAATGTGCGGATGATATGTTCGTTCTTGGCACCAAACTCTCTCTGTTGTCCGTCATAGTTTTAATCCCTTTGCTACGGACCGTCCTAGCGCTGAGTCAGCCCTGGTAAGGTTATCAATCACCCGTTTCTGTATTGGTTTGTCAATGTGCACCAGGTCTGCGATAAGATTGTCTATCAGGTGTTCCTGGTCCATCTTGCTTAAAGAATGATATTTCTCTCCAGCTTGTGCGAAATCATTGGTTAAACTTATCTTCTGACGAGTCACTTCACCCTCAAGCTGGTATACACGGGACTTACCCTCCTCACGAGCTTCCTCAGGCATACCACCAGCCAGGCTATTGGGCTCATAGTTGACGGGACCGCTGAATTGGCCAATCTGCATCGCTCCATCCCGTTGGTTATTGTTGACTGGTACTACGGGCCGGTTCACTTCAAGCTGGAGGAAGTTCGCTCCGAGGCGATGGCGCTGTACGGTTTAGCACCATCTTACCAACCGGCATCAAAGGGAACTTACCCTCAGGCCAGGTCTTGGTGGGATCCAGAGGGTCGAAATCCTGTTTCAATTCGTCGGCAATATCCATAAGCTGTACGTTTAGCTCAAACTCTACTTCCTCCCCTTTGGCGATAGCATCGTGAAGGTCACGGACAAGGTAATCAGGATCGACACCAGCCAGGCGGGTTGCTTCATGGCGGTCCAGGTTTTGCACACCTAGCTTTGGTTTCCAGTGGTATTTCACATATACTGCTTTTCCTTGAGCATTCACCCACACATAGGTATTGACGCCAAAACCTTCCTGCATGCGGTAACTTTTCGGCGTGCCGCGGTCAGAAAAAAGCCAGGTTATCATGTGGGTTGATTCTGGAGTCAGCGATATGAAATCCCAAAAACTGTCATGGGCAGAGGAAGCGGACGGCATGTTGGTATCCGGCGAACCCTTAAAGGCGTGAACCATATCTGGGAACTTAATAGCATCACGAATGAAAAATACGGGAAGATTGTTCCCAACCAGATCGTAGTTACCATCCTTGGTATAGAACTTGACGGCAAACCCGCGGGGGTCTCGGACCGTATCTGCCGAGCCTCGACCTCCAGTAACGGTGGAGAAGCGAACGAATACCGGGGTCTGTTTCTTAGCATCTTGAAGGAATTTCGCCTTGGTGTATGGCTTCATGCTCTTGAGAACCTGGAAATAGCCGTGTGCCCCGGCTCCTTTGGCATGAACAACCCTCTCAGGAATACGCTCCCTGTCAAAATGAGCCATCTTCTCAATAAACTGAACATCCTGTAGCAGTACCGGACCGCGTTGGCCAATGGTCAGAGAGTTTTGATTATCGGTAACCGGTACGCCTTGATCTGTTGTAATTGTAAGATGTTTATCCTCCATTATATTGCCCTCCCTACTTTAGTTATGCTCGTGATTTCTATGCACAATACCTTTCCCTAGATTATAGGATATAACATCCTGTTCGTCAGTGCAAAGATTGTGCACATAGCTAGACACAATTATGACAAAAAGACCGAGAGGATTATCGAAGCTTACTTGAAGTTCTGAGCTGCAAACTTCCAGTTCACAATCTTCCAGAAGGCTTCTACATACTTGGCTCTGGCGTTACGATAGTCGATGTAGTAAGCATGCTCCCAGACATCACATGTAAGTAAGGTTTTTTTACCATCCTTAAGAGGATTACCCGCATTGCTGGCAGTTTCAATAGCCAGGCTGCCATCAGGATTCTTCACCAGCCATGTCCATCCGGAACCAAACAGGGTTGTAGCAGCAGTAGTGAATTTGTCTTTGAATTGAGTGAAGGAACCGAAGTTTTTGTTTATCGCGACGGCCAATTCCCCGGACGGCTCTCCGCCGCCGTTGGGAGAAAGGCTATTCCAGTAGAAAGTATGGTTCCATATCTGAGCAGCGTTATTGAAGATACCGCCGGTGGCTTTCTTAATGATATCTTCCAAAGAAAGCTTTTCAAATTCAGTGCCGGGAATCGATTTGTTGAGATTGTCCACATAGGTCTTATGATGTTTTCCGTAATGATATTCTAAAGTTTCGGCGGATATATTGGGAGCGAGTGCGCTTTTATCAAATGGCAAGTCCGGTAACCTGTGTTCCATGTTAACCTCCTTTAGTGCCTGTCCATACATATCCATGTCAGGGCCCGGTGTCTTCCTCTTTGAGCGACCGACTAACCGGTACCTGGCATTATAACAATTTTGCTCCCTTATGCATCCGACTGAGCATCAAAGATAGTACAGGTTAACCGTTCTGGGTGGACAGGAAAATCTGGATACCCATCTGTGTAATTTGGTCCTGCACTGCTTCAATACTGTCGATGTGACTGTCTTCGTCATTGAGGATATCCTCCAGAATTTCCCGCGTAGCGTAGTCTTTGGCATCACCACACACCAGGATACCCGCGTTGTATTGCTTGGATGCATCTATTTCAGCCTCATGGTCGTTGGCAAACATCTGCGGCACATCTCCCCCGATGTGCATCTTCTGTAGTTCGCTGACTACCGGAACGCCTTCGAGAAATATTATACGTCCGATGAGCTTTTCCGCGTGTTTCATCTCAACCACAGCACGCTTCTGGATTGTTTCATGAAGTTTACTGTAACCCCAGTTATCGCACATCTCAGCATGCACCATGTATTGGTTGACCACCGTTAGCTCGCGGGCTAATAGAGAGTTAAGAGTCTCGATGACTTTTTGGTTCCCTTTCACGTTTGCCCCCTTTATTTGGATTTCCCACATAATGTGCGTATGCCGACCCCGACACACACCGCTAACACGATTCGATTGCGGATTATCTCTTCAAACTCCTCAGGGTTGCCTCCACAGTCCGCTTACCACCGGCTCATGGAAGGCTCACGCCGTCACCTCAATGACTGTCTCCTCGGATGAAGCGTTTAGACATAATTTCCCTTTCGTCAGGCCCCATTTCGAGATTGTTTAGCAGCCTATCCACCTGAGGAGATGCCCAGTCAAAAATGGCTGGACCTCTCTGTTGTCGCCTCTGCTCTCGGCGTCCGCTACTTGTGAATCTGGACGTTGCCGCCCGTCAGCTTGCCATCGCCGTTCAAGATGGTGCCATCCACCCACATCTTGAAGATATCGTTCTTTCCAGGCTCCCCGTTGTCCTCCGCGTAGACCACGAACTTGAGCCCGTCTTCCAGGACTCCAGCGAACCAGCCCTTCTTCAAGTCTGGCGAGACCACCACCGCCGTCATGGTGTGAGCGTGCAGGTTCACTGAGCCATTCTGGTACTCTAGCTCACCCTTCACCGTCACGCCGTCATTGGACTGGATATTGAATCCGCCGCGGCCATTGTTGCCGAAGCGCAGCACCCCTCCGGTAATCTTCCCGCTGCCGCTGACAAAGGTCACCGTCAGGCTGTCGGATCCTTTACCAAGGTCATCGTCCATCACATACACCGTGATGGTCTGGTTGCCCGCTACCATGTACTGGTGGCTGCCTGTGATGGGCAAGCCAACAGTCGCACTGCCAGTGGCCGCGGGGCTCCCGTCGCCCCAGTCGATACTGTAAGTCCAGGTGTCCTTGGTGCCCGGGTCGGTAAAGGCAGAGCTGATGTTCACCAGGCTGCCGAAGGGCAGGTTCTGGTCCGCCCCGGCGTTCACCGTTGGCGCCACGTTTTTAACGGTCACATTGGTATCCGCCGAACCCGTGCCGCCATCGTCGTCCTTAACCGACACGGCAATGGGGTAGAGGTCCAAGACCGTGATTGTGGGATTATCGTCCAAGTACTGATGACTGGCAGTGTATATCAGTACACCCGCCGCCAAATCCAGAATCGTAGAGCCTTCTTCAGTACCCCAGGCGATGACCACAGTATGAGTGTCCAAGGTTCCCGGGTCTGTGATGTTCCCGCTGACCTTAACGCTGCCGTTCTCGTCGATGCTGGCGGTGTCCACTGCAGCGGTGATCTTGGGTGCCACGTTCTTGACGGTCACCTGCACCTCGTCTGAGGCTGAGCCGCCGTTGCCGTCGTTCACAGTGACCTTCAGGATGTAAGACCCATCATCCAGGGCGCTGAAGGTAGGCTTGTCCACCGTAAAGGAGGAGAGGGTGATAGCCGGACCGGTGAAACTCACCACTGTCCAGTTGAAGGTCAGCGTGTTATTGTCCGGGTCGGAGGAGGCGCTGGCGTCCAGTTGCACCGTCGCGCTCTCGTCCACCATCTGGTCGGGTCCGGCTACCGCCACAGGCGGGCTGTTGGAGGGAGGCACCGTGCCGCCGTAGCGCGCCACGGCGAAGTCGGTACGTGTAGCACCACCGCTTCCTGCCACCACGATCTTGCCGTCGCTCTGAATGGCCACCTTGTAGCCGACATCTGGTCCACCTCCAAAGTCGGTGGTCACCTTGCCCCCGGTGCCAAAAGTAGAGTCCAAACTGCCGTTAATGTTGTACCGCGCCACGGCGAAATCCAAGGGGCTCGAAGATTGGGTTTGCCCTGCCGCTACGATCTTGCCGTCGCTCTGAATGGCCACTGATTGGCCTATATCCCAGCCTCCGAAGTTAGTGGTCACCTTGCCGTCGGTGTCAAAGGATGCGTCCAGGCTGCCGTCAGTGTTGTAGCGGGCCAGGGCGAAGTCTGCGGATGGATAGTCGCCGTACTGCCCTGCCACCACGATCTTGCCGTCGCTCTGGATGGCCACTTCGTAACCATAATCGGTGGTGCTTCCGAAGTTGGTGGTCACTTTGCCCCCGGTGCCGAAGGTGGTGTCCAGGCTACCATCAACGTTATAGCGGGCCAGAGCGAAGTCGCTGTCGCCTTGTGCAATGGGGTTACCGTACCCGGCCGCCACGATCTTGCCATCGCTCTGGATGGCTACTGAGTTAGCCGCATCGCCGCTACCATATAGGAACCCTCCAATGTTGGTAATCACCTTGCCGGTGCCGCCAAAGAAGGTATCCAGGCTGCCGTCGGCGTTGTACCGCGCCAGGGCGAAGTCCCAGCCGGTACTGAAGAATTTGAAGAAAGCCCCTGCCAGCACGATCTTGTCGTCGCCCTGAAGAGCTACCGAGAAGGCCTGAGCCATGGGTGAAATGTCGCCGGTGGTTCCGAAGTCGGTGGTCACCTTGCCCGTGCCGCCGCCAAAGGAAGTGTCCAGGCTGCCGTTAGTGTTGTACCGCGCCAGGGCGAAGAAGTTGCGGCCACTAGCGGTGGTGTCCCCTACCACCACAATTTTGCCAGCGTGCGGGCCGGTTTTGTAGATGGCCACGGACCAGGCTTGATCGCGGCCAATACTGCCGAAGCTGGTGGTTACCTTGCCCCCGGTGCCAAAGGTGGTGTCCAGGGAGCCGTCAGTGTTGTAGCGGGCCAGGGCGAAGTCGCCGGTGCTCGCATCCAACATGGAAATCCCTACCACCACGAGCTTGCCGTCGCTCTGGATGGCCACGGATTCGCTGATGGCAGTGTAACTGCCGAAGCTGGTGGTTACCTTACCCCCAGTGCCAAAGGTGGTGTCCAGGTCCCCAGGGCTGCTCGCCACCGCTGGCGAGGCCATGACCGAAAACAAAGATAGGACCAAGATGAGAACCAAGGAAACACGCAGAATAGTCCGGTTCATAATTACCTTCCATGAACTAAATTATTGACTTGAGAGCCGTAATCCCCAATTTTAACTAGTTCTAAGTGTGTACCTTATATCCCGGAGCCCCAACCCTCTCGGGCGGGTATGGGACAGGTATGTTAGTGCCAATCTACTAATCTAAAAGGTGATAAAAGAAAAACGGTTGATAACGCTAATAGAGTGCTATTACTCGGCGAATGGTAGTTTAAGGAGTTTAAGGGCTAGTTTCCAGTTCTGGAGAAGGTGACTAAAGCCTCCGTTTTAGGGAGGCTTTAGTCACTCTTGAGATTTTACCTTATGACTTTTTGTTGAACGAAAGCTAGATTGCACAATTGTCGGGATTGTGCAACGCCACCAAATCGTCAGAATTTCACCTGGCTAGAACGCTCCAAAAAGGGTTATGCATTGTTGACAATCACTTCGATGTGTGTCGTTGTTTAGCAATTAGGTCAGTAGTTAACGGTTGAGGGAAAATGTCAGTATGAGGAGACTGACATTGACATAATAAGAACAAGGAAGATTGCAAACAATGAATCTAATATTGGAGGGGCGGATAGGAGTGGGAGAAGCCGCTTATGTCCTGGGGCTAAGTGCGGATACTGAGTCCACACTTTCATTGATTTTGTTATGGTTGTCAGTGCGGCGAACAATGCGAATTCATGCTGCAATCAACGTATGGCGAATCCACTTGTTTTGGTAGATGTTTGCGCTAATCATAACATTTAGCTTGCCATCGTGTTTCCCCCTCTACTAAGAGTAGAGGGGGAAATAGAGAAAGAGGGGCTTCGCCCCCTCTCTTTTACTAAAAACCCTCTTCCCGACGGGAAGGGGTTAGGTGGATAGGAATTGAACAGTCATTGGTTCAATAATTAACCAGACAGGACACTAGGTGTGGTAGATATAGAGAGGTTCATTATCGGTGATGAGCCTGGTTTGCCGGGCTAGCTCGCTTCTCAGGTGCTTGGGCAGAGAAAACATCCCTTCATGAGTCAGCCCATCGTAAAACTTCAGCCCGTGAAGCGACCTGGCCGAGATTCTGCGGTCTATCTCGGCGGCGGATAGTTGTCGCGGGTTGATACTGGCTGAGGCGAGACAAAACCCCCACGGCCCACCAAAAGAAGGCACGTCTATCGAATAGGGACAAACTACAGAGAAAACGCTTCTCAGCGTGTTATTCACCGCGGTAAAGTTCAGCAGGTCAATCCAGGATGTCGAGCCGGACTGAACATTGATAATCCCGTTAGTACTGAGCCGGTTGCGGACCAACTGGTAAAACTCCTGTGTATAAAGCAAGTAAGCTGGCCCTTGCTCGATAGGGTCAGGTAAATCGATAATGATGACATCAAATAAGTCCTGGCTTCTGGCGAGATAATCCCTGGCGTCAACATGGTACAACTCGGTACGTTTGTCTTCAAAAGCACCCCGGCTGTGGCCAGGGAGCAACTGCTTACAGGTAGCGATGACTTCCTCATCAATATCGACCATCACCACCCTCTTTACGGTTTGGTGAGACAATACCTCTCTCAGCGTCGCCCCTTCCCCACCACCGGCAATGAATACCGTCTCCGGGTGGGGGTGGGTCACCATCGCTGGTTGCACCAGAGCCTCGTGATAGACGAACTCATCAAGCTCACTGGATTGAATCTTGCCGTCCAGCACCAGGCATTTACCGAAGCTACCAGTACGAATGACCTCGATAGACTGGAACTTCGTCTGCCCGGCATAGAGCATTTCCTCGATACTGTGGAGCTGAATGAAAGTTCGGCTTATTTTGTCGAAAAACCACTTATCCGGGTCTGTATTCATCAATCCTGTCACTCCAACCGCCTAGATATTTAGTATCCCTCTTTGTATCTCCAGAATGGAGTGGTTTTTAGAGCCGAGCTGCTTTATCAATATCTGTGCTGCTTTTTCGGGGTGAACCGAGTTGCCGCAAGTAAAGATGTCGATGGCAGCATAGCCACACTCCGGCCAGGTATGGATAAAAAGATGAGATTCAGCGATGATGACCACACCGCTAACCCCCTGGGGATGGAACTGATGGAAGGACTCCCCGAGGATGGTTGCCCCGGCTTCGCTGGCAGCCGCCGGCAGAATCCTCTTCAGAAATTCTAAATCATTCAACAGCTCCCGGTTACAGTCCTTTAGTTCCAGCAGCAAGTGTTTACCTAATGCATTCAATCACCCACCCTCCTTAGAAGATTTTTCCACATCTGACCCCTAAGATAGCCAGACGCACACGAGATTGTATAACAAAGACTTAATTTTAGCAATACTGGGATTTTTCCGCAACTTAACGCTTAACCCCTTGACGGTTTTTCCTTGACACCATTCTTATCGCTGGCATATAATTGACCACACTAAATACTCTAGTACGGGGCTACTTGAGCCTTAGTCTAACTGGATTGATGAGGAGGCTGATATGCGGGTTTTCACGCGGGGAGATATGGATGGACTGACCAGCCTGGTACTGCTCGGCCTGGTGGAAGACGTGAGGGAAATCGCCTTCGCTCATCCCAAGGATATGCAGGATGGCAAAATACCAGTAACTGAGAACGATATTATTACCAACCTGCCTTATGTCGAGGGTGCCGGAATGTGGTTCGACCACCATATCTCCGAAGAGGAAACGTTGGAGAATGTCGGTGAGTTCAAGGGCTACTTCGCCGTGGCGCCTAGTGCGGCACGGGTCATCTACGACTACTATAAACGCCCTGAATTCGAACGATTCAAGACTTTATTGGAAGCTACCGACCGCCTGGATAGCGGTCATCTCACTGCCGAGGATGTCAGCCATCCTTCAGGCTGGATACTGGTAGGGCTGACTCTGGACCCGCGTAGCGGCCTGGGTGGGGATTTCCGTGAGTATTTCCGCTTGCTGGTGAGCTACGTCAAGGAGATGCCCCTCGATAAGGTGCTTGAGCATCCCGAGGTGAAAAAGCGCTGTCAGCGGGTGCTACTGGAGCAGGATGAATTCAAGAAGTTCCTGCAAGTGCACTCCCGCCGGGAGGGGAATGTCGTCATTACTGACCTGCGGGGCGTGAAAGAGGCTCCGGCGGGCAACCGTTTCCTGGTTTACACTATCTATCCTGAAGCCAACGTAGAAGTACGCATCTTCCCGGGTAAGTTGGGTAACACCGTGGTCGCCGTCGGGCATAGCATCTTCAATCGAACCTGTAAAACGAATCTGGGCAAACTGATGGCGGAATATGGTGGTGGCGGACACGCCGGGGCAGCTACCTGCCAGCTACCTAACGAAGTGGCTGAGCCCATGATAGCCGGGATTATTACCCGCCTCAAAGAGAAATAGACTGGATAACGGGTAACTGTTTGGGAAGAGATTTAAGAGAGGGGGGCGTAGCCCCCTCTCTTTTACTAACTCCACCTTCCCATCGGGAAGGGAGTCAGGGGGATGGGCGGTCGACTGAAGATTGCCAATGAGTCAGAGCATTCCCCTATTTTCATGACGTAGCAATAGCCACCTATTTATCTGACGTGACACTAATTTCCCCGGTAGCTAGCCCCTGGTCTTAGGTAAAGCTGTCACCGTCAACGGTAGCTCTTGACTAAAATACCTCCGCCGAAAGTAGAGAGCCACATTCACCAGGCTTATCATCACCGGCACTTCAATCAACGGCCCGATGACGGTGGCAAAGGCTTGCCGTGAACCGATGCCGAAGACGGCCACGCCGACGGCAATGGCCAGTTCAAAGTTGTTGCTGGCAGCGGTAAAGGCAATCGCTGTTGTCTGGGTATAGTCAGCGCCTATTTTCTTACCCATATAGAATGAGACCAGGAACATCAGCACGAAGTAGACCAGCAATGGTATCGCAATACGAATCACGTCCAGTGGTAGCTCCACAATAATCTCGCCCTTGAGGGAGAACATCACCACAATGGTAAAGAGAAGAGCCGCCAGTGTGAGCGGGCTTATCCTGGGGATGAATCGGCCCTCGTACCAGGCACGTCCTTTTGCCTTGATTAAGGTCAGGCGGGTGAGCATGCCACCGAAGAAGGGGATACCCAGATAGATGAGGACACTTTGAGCAATCTGGCCGATGGTAATCGGTACCACGGAGCCTTTAAGACCGAACCAGCCGGGCAGAACGGTAATGAAGACATAGGCATAAACGGAATATAGCACTATCTGGAAGACGGAGTTAATGGCAACCAGCCCGGCGGCATATTCGCTATCTCCCCTGGCCAGCTCATTCCAGACAATGACCATGGCGATGCAGCGTGCCAGCCCGATGAGGATAAGTCCGGTCATATAATCAGGGTAGGCGCGTAAGAAGATAATCGCCAGGAAGAACATGAGTAACGGACCGATTAGCCAGTTCTGCACCAGCGAAAGGGTAAGGACACGCCAGTTACGGAAAACCCGGCCCATTTCCTCGTACCTGACCTTGGCCAGCGGCGGGTACATCATCAGGATGAGTCCTATAGCTATGGGAATAGACGTGGTGCCTGCTTGAAAGAGGGTGAGGAGGTCGGCGACTTTTGGCAAGAAATAGCCCAGACCGACTCCGAGCCCCATTGCTGAAAATATCCAGAGGGTGAGGAAGCGGTCTAATATTGAAAGTCGGTGGGAAGTAGTTCCGGACTCTCTATTGCTCAAAATACCTCCTGAGTTCCAGTCAACACTTCAGATAGCCTCTGTTTGTCTCGGCTTCAGCCTCGCTTGAATTTGGGATTTGCTCATTAACTAACAGAGAAATACCGCCGCTCCAGGTATTTAAGATAAACTGAGTCTACCACCGGTAATCGCGTGATTCTATTGAATAAATCCTGGTAAGTCATTGTCTGAAAGTCAATCTCATCCTTTATGCTAATAGAGAATATAGCCAACTCTTTTTCATGCTGCTTAGCTTCATTTGAGTTCACCTTATACCAAAGATACAATAGAGAAAATCTACTGTAATAACTACATGTCAACCCCAGTACGTGTTTAATAAGCTGCGGAACATCGAGGTATTCGAAGTCAGTTCTCGCTCCTGATTGTTGACTGATACTCTCGGCTAGAGCTTTTGTCTTTGGGATCCCATCCCATATATCACTATGCTCAAGATATGTATTGAGGTGAGTACCCCCATTATCTCTTCGAGTTTTTCGGTGATAAGTCTCGGTGAATTTTGACTCAACAGCTAGTGGAATCGCTCCAGTAAATTGAACATCCAGGTGGGGCGGTGTTCTGTCCATACCTTTGATTGGGTGAGTTTTTTCAAACTCCATACCGCTAAAGATACCTTCCGCGCCGCAGCAGTTGGCTATATCCTGAATCCTATTTTGGCATCGCCAGTAATCGAATACATTTACAACAAGTGCAGAAGATGAGTGGAGAGCTTTCATGTGAGCTCTTTTCCCATCGAGTTCATGACCTTTCCCTCTCTTGTATTCCCTTTTGGTGTCAGGATGTAGTTCATTGTTAAAGATATTATCCTCTACCCTCTTGGTGTAGCTGGTGTAGCCCTCAAGAGGAATGTTCTCTTGATTCGCCCATTGTAACTGACAATTAGCAATATAATTAGCAGTTAGCATTTTCATTTAGACGATTCCTCCCACTCCGTTTCGAGTATTTATATTATGTTCGTACTGTGCAAGTGTATTCAGATAACAACAAGGCCGATTATGACTGACCTTGGGTTCTTTCAAGAATACATACTCATGGTTTTGGATTCACAATGCTTGAGATATATTCTCTATAGTTGGCAGACTCATATTTCGTCCAATCTCGGAAGCTTTTGTCTCCTCTTAATTTAATGGCATGGGTGGAGATTAAGGGTAAAAGCTCCGGGAATTTCTCACCTACATTCTTGATATCCTGAAGGCATTCTTGGTCTTGTAGCGCACAAAGAAGAGCCGAGGGTAAAAGCCTAATTGCCACCTCTCTCCTTCTATCCGCATCGTCCTCGCATTCTTCGAGTATAAACAGGAGTAGAGTGTAAGCCAGTACTCCACCAGTGTCTAGTTTATTGAGTTCATCTAAAAAATCCTTGTCCAATACTCTAACTCCTATAATTGATGGGATAGGCTTCAAGCACAACACATTAGTGGCGGAACACAATCTAGATTATCGCAAGATGACATGATAGTCAAACAGTAGTCAACGCCAGGCACATCTAATTCTTTCCCCCCAGTTTCCTTGACGGTTCTTGTTTTTATTTTTCCGCTGTATTACTTAACCCACATTCCTAATATACCTCTCTAGCAGGTTGCAGTGCTCCCCCAAAATGAGGTAAAGTTACGCTGTGGCTAAGACTGACAAATCCAACCCTAAGACCGTCTTCGTCTGCCAGCAATGTGGCAAAGAGAGTTTCAAGTGGCTGGGACGCTGTCCCGCTTGCCAGCAGTGGAATACCTTTGTCGAGAAAACGGTAGTGACCGTTTCGGCCAGGCCACTTTCTCCCGCTAACCCACCGCAGGAGCTATCTCAGGTTGCCCTGGAGACATCTCTTCGTCTTTCCCTGCCGATGAATGAGCTAAACCGGGTGTTGGGCGGGGGTCTGGTACCGGGGTCG
>JAENIS010000066.1 GCA_016844285.1 Dehalococcoidales bacterium | reverse complement strand
CCCTCCAGCTCGATGGGGTTCTGCGTTGCCAGCACCAGAAAAGGCCGCGGCAATGGTCTTGTTTCTCCCTCAGCGGTGACCTGCCGCTCCTGCATCGCCTCAAGCAGGGCCGATTGAGTCCGTGGTGTGGCGCGGTTAATCTCGTCAGCAAGCACCACCTGTGACATCACCGGTCCCGGTCGGAACTCAAAATCAGCCGTCTTCTGGTTGAAGATATAAGTACCGGTGATGTCAGAAGGAAGCAGGTCGGGGGTGCACTGGATGCGCCGGAAGCTACAGCCGAGAGAGCGAGCAATCGACTTGGCCAGCATCGTCTTACCGACACCGGGGACGTCTTCAATGAGAACATGCCCTTCACAGATAAGAGCGACCACCGCTAAATCGACAACCTCACTCTTGCCGACGATGACCTGCTCGACATTCTTCTTTACCCTGGTACCAAGCTCTTTTATCCGGCTGACAATCTTATCTTCCATAAATACTCCCTTCCCTGCTATTATACCAGCTTGTCCGTATGGCTACCATGCTGAAGGTGGTCAAACATATCATTCTGGTTTCGTTTCGTTTTGGTTGATGGTGACACGTAAAACGTCATTGCGAGGGCACGGAGTGCCCGTGGCAATCCACTCATATCCAAAGTATGAGATTGCTTCGCTCGCAATGACAATTCAACCAAATGGGAACGTTACCATCATCGTTGCTCCTTGACATTATTGTTATAATATTCTAAACTATTATGTTATCATTAACAATAAAGAATATATGCACAATCAATAAGACGCTGATAATGATGGACAGGGCAAAACTAATCGAGGAAATCACCAAGCTGCAACAGCAGATAGGCCGTGCGATGGGTCAACACCCTCCTGAAGCCTGGATGGACTTAAGTCTGACTCTTGGCCAGTTGAAGAGCCTGTTTTTCATTGATTTTGATGGAAACACCAATTTCAGGAAGTTGGCCACTGCCCTGGGAGTGACTCCACCGAATGTGACCAGAATTGTAGACCACCTGGTGGAGCAAGGACTGGTGAGTCGTGAGGAGAATCCGGAAGACAGGCGTATGCTGCTCCTCAAGACTACGGACAAGGGAAAGGCTCTGGTGGCAAAACTCAGAGAGAGCCGGATGAGCAGGATGTCCGATATCCTAACACAATTGAGTTCAGCGGAGCTTTCCGCTCTAGCGGAAGGCTTAAGTGCCGTCACCAGGGCAGGACGGCTCAGTGGGGAGAAAGGTAAAGATGAACATCATCGAAGTTGAGAATCTATCGAGAAACTTCGGCCAGTTAGCGGCGGTTGATAAGGTCTCCTTTCAGGTCACTGAAGGTGAGATATTCGGTTTTCTCGGGCCAAACGGAGCCGGCAAAACCACCACTATCAACATGCTTTGTACTCTGCTGAAACCCACCAGCGGAAGGGCAACCATCAACGGATTCGATGTCGCCAGACAGCGGAGCGAGGTGCGTCGCTCTATCGGGCTGGTCTTCCAGGAGCCGACTCTTGACGAGTATCTGACCGCCGAACAAAATTTACGCTTCCATGCCTACGCCTATAAAATACCCGGGGAAATCAGGGAGAAGCGCATCAGTGAACTGCTGGAGTTAGTTGAGTTGTCTGACCGCCGCAAGAGCAAGGTGCGCACCTTTTCCGGGGGCATGAAAAGAAGGCTGGAGATTGCCCGAGGACTTCTACACAGCCCGCGCGTCCTCTTTCTGGATGAGCCAACACTGGGACTGGACCCACAGACCCGCCGCCATATCTGGGACCACATCCTCGCCTTACGCAAACAACATAACCTGACTATCTTCTTAACCACTCACTACATGGACGAAGCCGAGAATAGTGACCGCATCAGTATTATTGACCAGGGGCACATTATCGCTCTGGATACACCGGATAAGCTAAAAGACGCCCTGGGTGGGGATGTGGTGACATTGAAGGCGGAGGACAACAATGCCGCCGCCCTGGAGTTAAAGGAAAAGTATAGCCTAATACCCATTCTACAGAATGGGACAATTACTTTCAGTGTCCCTCAAGGGGAAAAGTTCCTGCCCAGACTAATGGATGGCTTCCAGAATCGTCTCGTTTCCATCGGTATACGCAGGCCTACCCTCGAGGACGTATTTCTCAAACTAACCGGTCGCGCCATTCGTGATGAAGAGGCAGGAGGAAAGGAGCAAATGAAAGGGATGGTAATGAGAATGAGGCATGGGAGGTAATAAGGTAAGCGATGGAAGACGTATTTCGGGGAATGTGGGTCGTCTCTTACCGGGAACTGCTCCGTTTTGTTCAGGAGCGGTCTCGTCTGTTCTCATCCTTCGCTATGCCACTGCTGTTCCTGGTAATCTTCGGCGCCGGTTTTAACCGAATCATCGGGGCAATGACACCTGGGGTTAACTTCATCCAGTTTATGTATCCGGGCATTATCGCCATGACAGTACTGATGAACTCGGTAATGTCGGGCTTATCCGTAGTCTGGGACCGCGAGTTTGGTTTTCTCAAGGAAATCCTGGTCGCCCCGCTGGGGCGGAGCGGCATCGTCCTGGGCAAGGCTGCCGGCAGCGCGGCGGTGGCGGTGGTACAGGGCATCGTGATGTTGATATTGGCCCCATTTCTGGGTGTTTCACTCAGCCCTTTAATGGTTATCAAACTGATACCAATACTAATTATTATATCTCTGTCCCTTTCTGGCCTGGGTGTTTTAATTGCTTCCCGCATGCGGTCTCAGCAAGGATTTCAGATTATCGTGCAGCTTATCATCTTCCCTTTAATCTTTCTCTCCGGGGTATTTTTTCCGGTGAACAATGTACCTGCCTGGATGGCAGTCATCTCAAAAATTAACCCGCTTACTTATGGTGTTGATGCCATCCGCCAGCTCTTCCTGGAAAAAGAAATCGCCGCCATGGGTGGAGCGGCAGGTCAGGCCGGTAGTGCCATCGGTGTGACTGTCCTGGGGCATACGATGACTATCGGTGAAGATATAATGGTGGTAGTCGCCTTCGGCGTTCTGATGCTGTCATTGGCCTCATGGTCTTTCAGCAAACAGGAGTGAGACCTGCCTTGCCTGGCCCTCTTTTGAGTTGAGATGTTTATCAACCTCACCCCCTGTATCCCCCTCTCCTTGCAGGAGAGGGGGAAATAGAGAAAGAGGGGCTTCGCCCCTCTTAGACGCTCCATACTATCGAGAGTAGGGGGGCTTGTATCAAATGTCATTCTGAGGAGCAAAGCGACGAAGAATCTGAGCGTGGAGCTGGCGGGAAATCAATAATCCCCACCACCCCGAGACCCTTCGCTACGCTCAGGGTGACATGGAGAAACTCACTTTTGATACAAAGCTCTTGGCAAGGGAAGAGGAACAGGGGGATAAGTTCTCAAGCCACCGGTTTGACTGACCGAATGATAATCCTTTATAATGATAGTGTCTGTACTGAAAGGTAAGAAGATTTGCACGAGTGTTGTGCGGTTGTTGGTGTTTACGCCCCTAATGAGGATGTAGCCCGCCTTACCTTCTTCGCTCTATTTGCTCTGCAACACCGCGGGCAGGAGAGTTCCGGTATCGCTACCGCCGATGGCCAGAGACTCTCCGTTTATGCCCGGATGGGACTGGTCTCCCAGGTTTACACTGAGGAATCGCTCAGCCAGCTCACGGGGCATATCGCCATTGGTCATAATCGCTACTCGACCAAGGGTTCCAGCCGGATATGTAACGCTCAGCCTTTCCTGGTAGGGGAGGGAGCAAACACGATGGCCATTGCCCACAATGGTAATATCGTTAACGCCGAGCACCTCTCCCAGGAACTGACGGAACAGGGTTATACCTTTCACACTTCCACCGATACCGAGGTTATCGCTAACCTGATTCTTTCCTCTACCGAAAAAGAATGGATTGAGAAGATAAGATATGCCATGCACCGGCTCCAGGGGGCATATTCGCTGACCATTATGACCAATGACCGCCTGTTTGGTATCCGTGACCCCCTGGGTGTGCGCCCGCTCTGCCTGGGAGCCTTGAATGGAGGCTGGGTCCTCGCCTCAGAAAGCTGCGCTCTCGACCATATTGGTGCCCGCTTCATCAGAGAGATTGAGCCAGGCGAGATTGTCTCGATTAGCCAGGCCGGGGTGGAAAGCTATCGGGAGAAGGGGGGGAAAAAGGCACTCTGCATCTTCGAATATATCTACTTCGCTCGCCCCGATAGTGTCATCAACGGCCGTTTGCTCTATCCAGTACGACAGGCGATGGGGGCAAGATTAGCTGAGGAACAACCAGTGGAGGCCGATTTGGTTATTGGCGTGCCTGATTCAGCTACCGCCGCCGGTGTTGGCTATGCTCTCCAATCAGGCATACCGATGGCGGAGGCACTGATTAAGAACCGCTATGTCGGGCGTACCTTTATTGAGCCTGACCAGCGCCTCAGAGACCTTGGCGTGAAACTAAAATTTAACCCCTTACCGCAGATGATAGAAGGTAAGCGGGTAGTGCTGGTGGATGATAGCATCGTCCGTGGCACTACCACGCCTCAAGTCATTAAACTGCTCAGGAAAGCGGGGGCGAAAGAAGTACATATGCGTATCTGTGCCCCACCCATCTGTTACCCCTGTTTCTTCGGTGTCGATATGGCCACCCGCTGGGAGCTAATCGCCGCTCGGAAGACGATACCTGAAATCAGAGACTTTATTGGTGCTGACTCGCTGGGCTACCTGAGTATTGATGGCTTGATTAAGTCAGTAGCTCTGCCGCGGGATACTTTTTGTCTCGCCTGTTTTACGGGAGATTACCCGGTGCCAATCCAGATTGAGATGGACAAACTGTCACTGGAAACTACGGTCAGTCAACCGTCACCTCTCGGCGAGAGGCAGCGATAAGCTAGTAATTCCCCCCCTTCCGCCTTGACCGGTTGTTTTCGGTTTTGGTTGCTGTAGTGAAATAGTTGTCATTGCGAGCCGAAGGCGAAGCCATCCGTCTAAATCTTTGAGATTGCCACGGGCACTAACGTACCCCCGCAATGACACTTCATACTGATTATTGTCATCCTACCAACCAAATACAAACAGAATCCCTTGACCCTTTCCCGCATGGCTTCTCCGGCTATTCTTTCCGGTGTATCTCCATAAGGATAAAGCTATATCCGTCCTGCTCCAGAGACCCACACGGGGTGAAACCGCATTTTTGAAAACATTTTTGTGCCCGGTCGTTTGATGCCAGTGTCTTCAAATAGACCCGGCTGAGCCTTGTCTCACTAAAAATGTAATTGAGCAGGGTGGTGACGATGTCAGTACCATAGCCCTTATTCCAGTAGTCGCGGTCACCAATCATGATACCCAGCTCGGCTTCGCCCCTCTTCTCGCTGATGTTATAGTAGGAGCAGTTGCCAATGTGCTTGCCATCAAGCGTATGGATAGCGAAACGGCGGCTGGAATAGAAAGGACTACCTATTTCGCTGGCATAGTCCAGTAAAAAGTCATCGAATGTGTCCGTCAGTACTGTGGCCGCATCCAGTGCCGCCAGCTCAGGGTCTGTCCCCCAGGCATAGTCGTCCCAGGCATTAGCCAGCTTTCTTTCACGAAGTATCACCTTGGTACCGCTAATCATCGTCAGTGTTCAGGCCCCGAAAGATGACAGAGCCGCTTTTGCCTCCAACTCACGAAGGGCTTCCCCGGCAATGTGGCGAATCGCTGGACCGCTGCCGATGAGACAATGCTCCAGACACTCTCTAGCCTTAGTACCGCCTATCTTCCCCAACGCCTGTATAGCTGCCATCTGGACATCAGCATCGGGGTCGTTGACCAGTCTGATAAGACAGGGAACGGCGTCTTCCTCCTCAAGCTCCCCACAGGCCCCGGCGGCCTCATAGCGTACCTCGGCATCATCGCTGTCCAGCTCCTTGAGCAACATCGGCAGCCAATCAGAGGTACAGTTCCTACCCATGGCATAGACGGAGCTGATTCTAAGCAAGGTATCACTGCCTTTATAGGCAACCATAATGGCGGCCTGCACTTCGGGTAGACCCAGCGGAGCAACGGCCTCGAGAGCACGGCGCCTGACCTCCAGCGGCCGGTTGGTATCACTAATCACGGCCAGCAACGATTCGCCTAGCCGGGATACATGACAGGAGCGCAGCTTGTTATGCTCAGCCAACATGGTAAATTTACCTAAGGCTTTGGCCGCGGCGGCCTGCACCTTTTCCGAGGCATCCTGTTCCAGCAGACTGATGAGAGGGCTAACGAGCGATGCCTCTTCGTTCTCCCACAATCCTTCGATGGCTTTGCTTCTAACCTCATCGTCCTGGTCTTTCAGGCAATACTTGAAAATACAATCAAAATTAAGCTCAACGTTGTCCTCAGCCATTTCCACCAGCCGCCCAATAATCTCACGACGTCGTTTGGTTTCGATATCTCCCCAGGCGCCCTTAAAGACCAGCATCTCCGGTGCGCTCAGGTGCGATAGCGTTGCTAGCCTTGAGTTAAGCAAGGTATCGCTACTACTCAGTTCAACAATAACCTTCTCAACAGGTAATGGCATTGTTGTCCCCCTGATTACTCCTCTTCTTCCTCTTCTCCCTGCTCCCAGATAGGCTCGGTGAAGAGGTCAATATACTCCCCCATCGCTTCCGCCGCCAGTTCCTTGATTTTCTCTTGCGTCTGGCGAGCTTGCTCGGCCAGTTCAACCACATCAATTTCGATATCCAGCATTTTGGTGAGAACGCCGAGTATGGCCAGTGCCGCCATCGGGTTCTGCACCCGGGTGGCATATACCGGCACCTCGCCCAGCAGGCAAATACCTTCAACTCCACGCTCTTTGGCGACACCCAGCAGTAAGCCATTCAGCCCGGCAATTTGCAGATTACCTCTCTGTAGCAGGTCACGCTCTTTCAAATGCTCGGTCAACGGCTGGCTCGTGGCTACCCCCCACACCCGGGATTGCTCACTATGATGGATACGAGTGACTGCCGCCGCACAGGTATAGATTCGCTGCACCTGAAAACTCAGCCCAATATCTAGGATGCAGTGAGCCAGCTCATAGGTCTTCACTGATGGCTGGTCATCACCGATGAAGAGGACGATATCGCTGCCCCCGCCCGTGTTTTCCCAGTAGTAGAACTTGCTCTGCGGGAACTGCGGTGCCTCAACGACATTGTTTTTGACGAAGACCCCGATGGGGTCGAAGAAGTGAGCCGCCTCAACCTCGCCCAACTCCTTAAAGTCCAGCTTCTTTTTCAGATAGTTAGCCACGATGAGGGCAACATTACTGATACCAGGCCAAGCCGCCACCATATTGGGGGTATGAAGCGTTGGCCGGGCAGAATACCTGAATAAATCGCTCATTCCACCACACCCTCTTTATCCCCCTCTCATAAAGAAGAGGGGGAAGTGATTTTTATAGACAACCTCAAAAGGAAAACTAGCTCTTGCTCGCCACCGACACACTGGGGAAGTAAAGCGATGGGGTGCTGACCGAGCCTCCCACCCACCGGGCATCGCTACCAATCGCTGAAATCTGTTTCAGAAGCTGGTAGACATTCCCCGACAGCATGGTATCTTTAACCCTACCTACTATTTTACCATTTTCTACCTTGTAACCCAAAAGAACGTTACCACTAAAGTCACCACCCAGGATATTGCCCTGCTCGGCGCCCATCAGCTCCTCGATAACCAGCCCTTCTTTGATGTCATGCACCATTTCGTCGAAGCTAACGCTGCCCGGGGCAATAATAAAGGCGCTGGGTGAAGGTGCCGGCAGTCCGCCATGACTACGATGACCGTTACCGGTGCTGCGGGTATGGGCTAAAGCGGCAGTTTGCAGGTCATAGAGAAAGCTGGTGACTACCCCCTCGTTAATGAGTGTAGTGCGTTGACTGGCAACCCCTTCGTCATCACAGGGGCCGCTCGTCGGACGGTAGGCGATGGTCGGGTCATCCCACAACCACAGCTTCTGGTCAAAAACCGCCTGCCCGCGCTTACCACCAACGGGTGAAGCCCCCTGTAGTACTGTCTTGCCATTGAAAGCCGCCATCAGTGGTGAGATGAGAGCACTGGCTACCCCCTGGGGAGTAAAGACCACCGGCATAGGCCGGGTTGCCACCGCAGCCTGGTTTTTGGCCAGTTCAAGCTGCCGCAATACCACCTCAGCTATCGTGTTGGCCTCCGATATGGGGTGGCAGGAACTT
>JAENIS010000065.1 GCA_016844285.1 Dehalococcoidales bacterium | reverse complement strand
ATGCTCGAGGCAATATATCGCTCTTTCCTGACGGCCAGCCCCCTGCCTCCGGCGCGAAGACACCCCAGGCGGTTAAAGCGCTGGTAATATTTTGAGGAGCCAGCAGATATGTTTTGTGAAGTGGCGAATGCCCTCCGCTCATTCCCGGGGAAGGAGAGACTGTTTGCATTTGGTTGGTCTGTCATTGCGAGACCATCCGCCCGCAGGCGGAGGCGAAGCAATCCGGGTGGAGGACTTCGCCTGCCCAGATTGCCACGGGGTCCAACGACCCATCGCAGTGACAACTATTTCACTACCAACCAAAACTGAATTGAACCCTTGAATCTCTCCACTTGACAGCTTGAGGGCAGCAGTTATACTCTTTTACAGACCAATTCATCCAATTAAGCCATCATCTTTTAGTCGTCTTGAGAGGAGAAAGGGATAATCACATGGTAGCGGCACTGGAGGGAGTCCTGATTTTAGAGCTTACCCAGACCTTGGCTGGCCCCTTTGGCGCCATGATACTGGGGGATTTAGGGGCGGAGATAATCAAAATCGAGCCGCCGGGGATGCGACATAATCTGGAAGGCGGGGTTAGCTTTAAAGATGAGAGTGTCTACTTCCTGGCCGTCAACCGCAACAAGAAGGGTATCACCCTCGACCTCAAAACGCCCAAGGGAAAAGAGGTTTTCCTCGACCTCAGCAAAAGAGCTGATGTCGTCTTTGACAACTACCGCACCGGTGTTCTGGAGAAGCTGGGCATCGATTATGAATCACTGAGAAGCATAAACCCGAGAATAATATCCTGTTCTATCACTGGCTTTGGCTCGAGCGGCCCTTACCGCGACCGCCCCGCCTATGATTTGCTGGTTCAGGCCATGTCAGGAGGAATGAGCATCACGGGAAATCCGCCGCCGGCACGTGCCGGTCTCCCCATCGGTGACCTGTGCGGGGGCATGTTTGCCGCTCATGGCGTCCTGGCCGCCCTCTATGCACGGGAACGCACCGGGAAGGGACAAAAGATAGAGGTCGCCTTGCTTGATGGACAGATAGCCCTCCTGACCTACTGCGTGCCCGACTTTTTTGTCTCAGGGCGAGCCGGTGGGCCGGTAGGCATTGGCCAGCGAGCCGACCCGACTTACCAGATGTACCAGACCAGGGACGAGCCGATTGTGATTGCCATCCCGGCGGGGACGAGGTTCTGGGAGAACCTGTGCCAGGCTCTCGGCAGCGAGGAACTGACTACCGACCCCAGATTCGACTCCTCAATGAAAAGACGGGACAATAGTCCGGAGGTGACGGCAATTATCCAGAAGAAGCTGCTCAATAAAAGTGCCGCGGAATGGCTGGCGTGTTTTCTTAAGGAAGGAGTCCCTGCCGGGCCAGTCAATACTATCGAGAAGGCCCTTATCGATGAACAGGTGTGGCACCAGGGAATGGTAGTACCGGTGGATTTTGGCGGGGAGGCAGTTTTACTTGCCGGAAATCCAATCAAGATGTCAGGAGCAGACCCCGTGTTCCGTTCACCGCCAACTTTCGGGCAACACACTGATGAAGTGCTCTCCCAACTACTGGGTTATTCCTCAACGAAGATTGCGGAGCTGAGGAGAGAGAAGGTGATTGAATGACCACCGCTTTACTGGCTCGCTTTGTCGTCGATACCCACTTCCATGACCTGCCTACTGACGTGGTCGAGGCCACCAAACTCTATTTTCTCGACTGGCTTGGGTCGGCCTATGCTGGCTCTCCGTCCGAGCCTAGCCGTATCATGTCAAACCTTGTTGAAGAGTTGGGCGGTGTCCCGGAAGCCACCGTCATTAGTAGCCGACGGCGTACCTCCTGTCTTTATGCCGCCCTGGCTAACGCCGCATCCTCGCATGCCGTCGAGATGGATGACCTTGACCGCCGTTCCATCTATCACCCGGCGGCACCGATTATGCCCGCCGCCCTGGCCGTGGCTGAACGTCAGCAGAAGAGCGGTGCCGAGTTCATCCGGGCGATTGTCCTTGGCTATGAAGCTTCTATCCGTATCGGGGAGGCAGTCAACCCGTCACACTACCAGTACTGGCACACCACGGGCACAGTTGGCACCTTCGGTGCCGCCGTCGCCGCCGCGGTTCTTCTCGGGCTGAACTTTGAGCAAACCGTCTGGGCATTAGGTAGTGCCGGCACGCAGGCCGCCGGACTCTGGGAGTTTCTCGTCGATGGTGCCATGAGCAAGCAACTCCACCCGGCCAAAGCTGCCATGAATGGCGTCCTCAGTGCCCTTCTCGCTGAGCGTGGTTTTAGCGGGGCCACCCGGATTCTTGAGGGCGAGAAAGGGTTTTGCCAGGCTACCGCTTCCAGCTATGACCTGGGGAAAGTCACCGAGGGCTTGAAGCCAGGGATGAGCGCCTACAAAATCAGCCAGGTCTCCTTCAAGCAGCACGCCTCTTGCCGGCATACCCACTCTGCCATCGATGCCACCCTGAGCCTGGTGGCTCAGCACCACTTGCTCCCCGGAGACATCCGCTCGGTCAGGGTCAAGATTTACCGCGGTGCTATGGACCTCATCGGCAAGGTCGAAGCTAATACTCCCTACGCTGCCAAGTTCAACCTGCCTTATTGTGTCGCCGTGGCCGCTATCTATCAGAGCGTTGGCTTGGACAAGTTTACTGACGCATTTCTGCGGGATGCCCGGGTGCGCTCCCTGATGGAACGGGTGAGACTGGAGGTAGACTCAGGGCTGGACGCATTCTATCCGGAAAAGTGGCCGACGGTAGTGGAAATGGTGACCACCGGCGGCCAGAAACTGGTGAGCCGGGTAGACTACCCGAAAGGTGACCCGGAAAACCCCCTTTCCCGGGACGAGCTCCGCGCCAAATTTAGAGCACTGGCATCCCCATTAATCGGGACGGCTCAAACCGAGGGCTATATCAGGGATATTCTACGGCTGGAACAAATTGAGAATATGGCCAGTTTAATACCACCGGTGGCCTCAACGTAGTCGGTACTGCCAATAATTGCCGAGGTTTACTCACATCAAACTCCGGAGAAATAGGCAAACTCCACATACATCCATGATTAGGATTGTTTTGTAATCTATCCCCTTAGTCCCCTTACCCTTGCCAAGGGTAAGGGGAAAATAGTTGTTTGAGAGAGGCTTTGCCTCTCTCAAACTCTCTCTTAATTGGGGCGTTTAAGGCAGGGTGAAGCCCTTTTTAACTCCCCCTTAATCCCTCCCGTGTCAAGCACGGGACAGGCTCTTTGCGAAAGGGGGAGTTGTCCCTTCTCCCTTTGTTAAAGGGAGACCGAGAGGGATTTGAACGAGAGGGGGTGAGGCTAATAAACAACCTCAGATAGGACACCTCAGATAGGATTTTGACAAAGGGTTACAGAAGCATTAGTATATTCGGAGGAAGAATTATTCTTGCCCGATACAGCGTCAATGTGGGGGATGTGATACGTAATCTGTGAATTTGGTCACTTGGGCTGCGGGGAGCCAATAGTGAACCCAACCGTAATTTGGTCGTTGACTATCTTTTAACAGGCTATTACTTCCGGTAATGCCTGTGAGGAGGTTGCCTATTGAAAAAACATACCAAGATAATTGACTGACAGCTGTTATCCCTGCACCCATAGAAAGATTTAAGGAGGTGAATCTTGCTAGGAACGCTTCAATCAAAATGGTTAGTACTTTTGCTTGTTGCAGTAGTCACGGTAACCGTCGGTATTGGCGCTGTTATGGCAAGCCCTGCAGGCAATATTATCTATGGTGCCATCCAGAAGAATAACGGAATGTTGCGGATAATTAATAGCCCAGACGAAGTCCGCACCTCGGAGACACTTATTTCCTGGAACAAAGAAGGGATACAGGGACCCAAGGGTGATACAGGCGCTACCGGTTCTGCAGGTGCAACCGGAGCCGTTGGAGCTAAAGGAGACAAGGGTGATACCGGTGCAACCGGAGCCGTTGGAGCCAAGGGAGACAAAGGTGATATCGGTGCTGCAGGTGCAACCGGAGCCGTTGGAGCTAAGGGAGACAAGGGTGATACCGGTGCTGCAGGTGCAACCGGAGCCGTTGGAGCCAAGGGAGACAAGGGTGATACCGGTGCTGCAGGTGCAACCGGAGCTACAGGACCTCAGGGACCGCAAGGACCACCTGCCGGTCCACTTGAAGTGATTGTGCTTGACCAAACCCAGAGAAATCATGACGCTTACTCGGGTTCGGCGGGTAAAAACTTCTGGCAGTCCTTTACTAGTGGTTTAGATGGAAAACTACGAAGGGTAGACGTTTTCTCAGCTCAAGGCTACTGGTACGGGGATCTGAATATCTACTCTGGTGAAGGTACAGGAGGCACTCTACTACACACCCAGACCTTCACCAATCCGGTTATATCTGGGGGTGGTTGGCAAAAATACGCTCTGTCTACTGCTGTTTCGGTTGTAGGGGGCAGTAAGTACACGATTCAATTCTTAGTATCAGCCAACGCTGGCAATGGAGCCTACAAGGGCACCACTTCTGATTCATATAGTGGTGGTACTGCTGAAACAGCGGGTCGAGACCATGCGTTCCGCATATTTAGTCAGCCCTAAGGATAGACTAGTTCCAGTAGAGGGAGTTTCACTCCCTCTACTGGAACTAGTTTCCCACCAGAGACTTTGTCGAGTTCGTCGGTCATCGTAGTTGATTCATAGAACAGAATAGATATCCTAATGGTTGTCAAGTGGTTTTGGATATTCTTGCTTGACAGGCCTCTGGTGTGTTCTATAATAATATTGATAAAATATTAGAAAATCTGGTAAAATCTTAACTAAGCATCAAAATAGGCACCGTACGAGTAACTCATTGCCAAAGATTGAGACCTGGTTAAGGGTAATACCGAGATTGTTTACTAACCTATCCTCCTGCCCCCCTCCCTTGGTAAGGGAAGGGAGAGTGTAGGTAAGAGAGGGGCTTCGCCCCTCTCTAAAATTGACAGTGAAAGAAGAGAAGGTGTAGTATTGAGAAATAAAAGTTATCCGTGGACCGAAAGACTTCGTTGAGTTTTGGTCATACTTGCAACCTGGTTCCTCTTCTGATAAGATGGCGAAATGAATATTTAGTTTTAGGCGAGAAAGGGTAGGTTACGGAGAATATGGCTGACGAAGAAAAACTACAAGAGTTGCTATCAGCGAGCCGCCGTGAGAACTGGGCAAAACCGGCACAGGAATGGCAGCAAAAAGGTAAGAAGGTAGTCGGTATTATCGATTCCTACGTACCTGAAGAGGTGCTTTATGCTGCCGGTATCCTGCCAATCAGGATAATGCATGTATCTCACAAGTATATTACTCTGGCTCACGCCTACCGTGTGGTGCACACCGATGCCTATTATACCAATGTGCTGGAAGCGTTATTGAAAAAAGAGCTTCCTTTCATCGACGGGTTTATCTTCACCAACCGGGATGATGACTCCCGCCGTCTCTGTGACGTTGTTGAGTCGGTGGTTAAACCACCCCTGGCTCATCTAATGCATATCCCCCGAACCACGACCTCACCCGCTGTAAGGAGACTCGGCGAGGAGATTGGACATCTGAGCGAGGCACTAAATAAGGTCTGGGGACTCAACGTCAGTGACGATGCTCTTCGCCAAGCGGCCGCGGTCTATAACAAGAACCGAGAGTTAATTGGTAAACTCTACGAGCTACGGAAACAGGATGTACCCCCTCTCACTGGCGCCGAGTTCTTAGGAATAACCACAGCGGCCATGGTCATGCCGAAAGACGTTTTTAACCAGAAACTGGAGCCGCTGATGGGCTATCTTGAGAAGCGGCATACCTCTCTCCGGCACCGCAGGCCACGCTTGATGGTCTCCAGCGACGCCCTGGATAGCCGGGAATATATTGAGCTTATCGAAAATACCGGCTCCCTGGTGGCGATGGACGATTTGGATACCGGAAGCCGTTACTTCACCCTGCTGACCGATACCTCGGCACCAGATATCAAAGCAGCCCTCGCCTCGCGCTACCTGAACCGCCCGGGGTGCCCGAGGATGATGTTCTGGGACAAGCAATTAGCGTTAATCATCCAGCAGGTACGTGATTACCGCATCGATGGTATTGTGGAACTACCGTTACGGAATTCCTTTGCCAGGGAGTTCCGCACCCCTATCCTGATACACGCTTTGGAGGAAGCTCAAATACCAGCCATCACCCTGAAAAGGGAGTATGAGTACACCAACGAAGCTCAGTTGGCGACAAGGATTGGCGGCTTTATCGAGATGTTGGGCATTAGTGTTTCGGTATAAAGAAGCAGGGAGGTTAAAATGTCTACGGCATATATGAAATATCTGGAAACCACTATCGCCAAGCATCAACGGCGTATCAAGAAAATCAAGGAGAACCCGGACCCGACCAAACTAAAATCAAACCTGATGCTCTATGAAATGGAGCTTGATGAGACCATCGCCGAGCTGGAAGACTTTAAGACGGGCAAACCTTTTGCCGCCGGGTCTCCCGGACTGCTGATGAGGGCGATGGGATTTTGCAGTAGCGGTGGATTCGGCGCCGCCGACCGTACCGCCCAGGGAGAGGGCAGCACCCGCTACTTGGATAGCCTGCGGGACGGTGGCTGGCCGGAGCTGGCCTGTGACCGCACCGTAGTATCCGTGCTGCTGGTCACCGGCGGTGATTGCCCCAAGCCCGACTTTTTCTCCATCTGTAACCAGGCTTGTGAGTTTACCTCGTACAGCTCCCATGCCATGGCACAGTGGGGGAATGTACCCTATTTCGTGGTCGACATCGGTAACGATGTTAATGACGAGAACCTGAGATATGTCGCTGACCAGCTGGGTGAGGAGATTGAATTTATCGAATCCAGGGTGCCCGGTGTCAAGTACAATCAGGACAAGCTCATTGAACTACAATACTACGACCGTCAAATGACCGATATTCTCAAGGAAATCTATGAGTTCCGCAAGCGGCGCCCCAGTCCGGTAAACCCGAGGGATGCCCAGCGGGAACAGGGGCCGATGGGCGGACGCCGGTTCCCAAAGCGGTGCCTGGAGTATATGAAAGCCCAGCGTGATGAGATTTTCGAACGTGCCGAGAAAGGTATCGGCGTGATGCCGGAAGAGAGATTACGGCTGCTGTGGACCACCGTCGGCATCAACTATGATGAGAGCATTTACAAGTGGCTGGAGGAGCAGGGTATCGCCCTCTTTTATGTTTTCGGTATGTATGCCCATAATATAGCGCTGAGAGGGGGGGGTTATGGTGACATCTGGGAAGGGCGCAAGCTGACACCCCTGGAGGAAGAGGCCAGGGCTGAGTTCTATAACTCCTGGAATGGACGCGGCCAGAGACTGATTGACGATTGGGGATTTATCGCCAAAGACCAGGGGGTGGGCGGAGTGGTCTACGTGCTTCAGCCGGGATGCTTGCAAACACTCAATCTGCGCAAGCCCTTTACCGATGCCATGGATTAAAGAGGGCTACAGCCAGAAGGATGTCAAAGCCAAACTGTCTAACTTTATTGAAATATGCCTGAGCAAGAAACAGGAGACGGTTCAGGTTGCCTGAAAATATCGCACCCTAGAACAAAGAGGGGGCTAAAATGTCTACGGCCTATATGAAGTATCTGGAAACCACTATCGCCAAGCAGCAACGGCGTATTCAGAAAATCAAGGAGAACCCGGACCCGAGCAAACTCCAATCAAACCTGATGCTCTACGAAATAGAGCTTGATGAGGCCATTGCCGAACTGGAAGACTTTAAGACGGGCAAACCTTTTGCCGCCGGGTCTCCCGGGCTGCTGATGAGGTCGATGGGATTTGCCAGCAGCGGTGGATTCGCCGCCGCTGACCGCACCGCCCAGGGAGAGGGGAGCACCCGCTACCTGGATAATCTGCGGGACGGTGGCTGGCCGGAGTTGGCCTGTGACCGCACCGTGGTATCCGTGCTGCTGGTCACCGGCGGTGATTGCCCTAAACCCGACTTTTTCTCTATCTGCAACATGGCTTGTGAGTTTTCCTCTTACAGTTCCCATGCCATGGCACAGTGGAGCCAGGTACCCTATTTCGTGGTCGACATCGGTAACGATGCCAACGCAGAGAATCTGAAGTATGTCACCGACCAGCTGGGTGAGGAGATTGAATTTATCGAATCCAGGATACCCGGTGTCAAGTACGATGAGGCTAAGCTCATTGAATTACAGGGGTATGACCGCGAGTGGGCGAAGATTTCCCGGGAGATTTATGAGTTCCGCAAGCAGCGCCCCAGTCCGATGAACCCGAGGGATGCCCAGCGGGAGCTAGCACCGATGGGCGGACGCCGGTTTCCTCAGCGGTGCCTGGAATACATGAGGGCACAGCGGGACGAGCTCTTCGAGCGCTATGAGAAAGGCATCGGGGTAATGCCAGAGGAAAAGCTGAGGCTGCTGTGGACTACTGTCGGCATCAACTATGATGAGGGCATTTACAAATGGCTGGAGGACCAGGGTGTCGCCATTTACTATGTTTTCGGCATGCATGCCCATTTCCTGGGGTTGAGAGGGGGAGGTTACGGCGACCTCTGGAATGGGCGCAAGCTAACACCGCTGGAAGAAGAGGCCCGGAGCATCTTCTATAACTCCTGGAATGGACGTGGCCAGAGACTGATTGATGATTGGGGATTTATCGCCAAAGACCAGGGAGTTGGTGGAGTGGTCTACGTGCTTCAACCGGGATGTCTGCAAACACTTAATCTGCGTAAGCCCTTCACCGATGCCATGGAAAAGGCTGGCCTGCCAACCTTAGGCCTGGAGATTCGTGGTATCTTTAAAGAGGGCTACAGTCAGAAGGACGTTAAAGCCAAGCTGTCTAACTTCATCGAAATATGCCTGAGTAAGAACCAGCAGAAGGTTCAGGTTGCCTAAGAGTATCGCACTCTAGAAACTCTAGGGAAAGAAAGGGGTTACAATGTCGACAGGGTACATGAGGTATCTGGAGAATGAGATTATCAAGTATCAACGGCGCATCAACAAAATCAAGGAGAACCCGGACCCGACCAAGCTGAAATCAAACCTGTTGCTCTACGAAATGGAGCTTGAGGATACCATCGGGCACCTGGAAGATTTCAAGGCCGGGAAACCTTCCTCCTACGGGGCGCCCGGGCATCTGCTGCGAGCGATGGGATTTTGTGGTGGCGGTGGCGGATATGCCGCTGCCGACCGGACCGCCCAGGGGGAGGGGAGCACCCGCTACCTGGACATGTTGCGGGATGGTAACTGGCCGGAGCTGGCTTGTGACCGTACCGTGGTCGCCATCCTGCTGGCCAGTTCCGGGGATAACCCTAAACCCAGTTTCGTCTCGGTGGCCAATACCAGCTGTGAGTTTGCCGGTCACACTGCCCAGGCACTGGCACAGTGGGGGCAGGTACCCTATTTTGTAATCGACATCGGCAACGATGCCAACGACGAAAACCTGAAGTATGTCTCCGACCAACTGGGTGAGATGGTCGAGTATATCGAAGCCAGGATACCTGGCGTCAAGTACAATGAGGATAAGCTCATTGAATTACAGCACTATGACCGTGAGGGGAGTAAGATTCTCCGTGAGATTTATGAGTTCCGCAAGCGACGTCCCAGTCCGGTAGGCGCCAGGGATGCCCAGCGGGAACAGGGGCCGGGAACAGGGCACCGAGACCCCGAAAAGGGACTGGCGTATATGAGGGCCCAGCGGGATGAGCTTTTCGAGCGTGCCGAGAAAGGTACAGGGGTGATGCAGGAAGAGAAGCTGAGGCTACTGTGGACCACCGTCGGCATCAACTATGATGAGGGCATTTACAAGTGGCTGGACGAGCAGGGTGTCGCCATTTACTATGTTTTTGGCAACCATGCCCGTACCCTGGGATTTACCGTGGGATTTTATGGTGACCCCTGGCATGGGCGCAAGCTGACACCACTGGAGGAGGAAGCCAGAGGACTCTTCTACAACTCCTGGAACGGACGCGGCCAGAGACTGATTGATGATTGGATGTTTATCTCTAAAGACCAGGGAGTGGATGGGGCGGTGTACCTGCTTCAGCCGGGGTGTTTACCGACACTCAATCTGCGTAAGCTCTTTACCGATGCCTTCGAAAAGGCTGGACTGCCAACGATGAGTCTGGAGATTCGTGGTATCTTTAAAGAGGGCTACAGCCAGAAGGACGTTAAAGCCAAGCTGTCTAACTTTATCGAAATATGTCTGAGTAAGAAACAAACGAAAGTGCAGGCGATATAGCATGATAACATTAGGAATTGATGCCGGGACCAAAGCCACCAAAGCCGTGCTGACGAACCATGTCAAGACCATTGCCAGCGTCGTCTTACCCTGCGGGCGGGAGTCTACCGTCACCATCGCCGACCTGGCCCGCCGCGATGTTCTCGCTAAAGCGGGTCTGTCCCCGGAGAGTGTGACCAACATTGGTGTTACCGGGCTATATGGTGACCGTGTCTCCTTTGCCACCAACGCCTTCCCGGAAGGAGTCTGTCTGGCCAAAGCAATGGGTTATCTGAAGCCATCCGTCCATAGCGTCCTGGATATAGGCTCGGTAAGGGCTTTGGCCATCAAATGCCAGGACGGCAGGCTCACCAGCATCGCGGTCAACGATAGATGTGCTTCAGGCACCGGGGCTTTTGTGGAGGTACTGGCCAGCTTCTTTAGAGTACCCATCGCCGAGCTGGGTAACGTTGCCCTCACGGCCAAGGAGCCGGTGGACTTCCTCAATACGTGTGCCGTCTACGTTGAGTCCGAGGCTCTCTCCCTGATGGTAGAGGGGAAGACAGCCGAAAACATTATCGCCGGAGCGTTACGAGGCTTTTCCTCCCGGATTCTTTCGCTCTTGATGACTGTCGGGGTAGAGACGGATATCGCGATGGTGGGAGGGCTGGCAAATAATAAGGCTCTGGTGAAGAATATCGAGGAAAGCCTGGGGGTTTCCTTGTTTATCCCCAAGGAGCCTCAAACTGCCCTGGCTTTCGGCGCTGCCCTGCTGGCGCAAGGAAAAGGATAATTTAGCCTGATAGACTATTTGATGAGGTGTTGAATGTCAGTTTATGCCGGAATAGATATCGGTTCTCGTACTTCCAAGGGGCTTATTCTGGACGACCAGAACAATACGCAATGGCTCATTATCGATACTGAGCCGGCGATTGAGGCAACGGCGCGGAAGCTACTGGCCAAGGTTCTGGACAAAGCCGGGCTTACCCGGAGTGACATCAGCCATACCGTCGCTACCGGTTATGGCCGGGTGGTCGTCTCCTTTGCCGATTCGATTACGGAGATAACCTGCCATGCCAAAGGTGCGGTATGGTTTGACCCTGGGGTGAGACTGATACTGGATGTGGGTGGTCAGGATAGCAAGGCAATACGCTGTAATGAGGCGGGTAGGGTCCTCGCTTTTGCTTTAAATGAGAAATGTGCTGCCGGCACGGGCAGATACCTGGAGAGAATTGCGGAGACGATTGGATTACCGGTAGACCAGATAGGACCTCTGTCCCTCCAGGGCACTCAGCCAGTCACGATTAGCTCCGTTTGTGCTGTTTTCGCTGAGAATGAAATCATCGGTTTTCTAAGGGATGGCAAGCCGCTGAGCGATATCCTGGCCGGTGCCTGTCAGGCGACGGTGAGGCGGCAATTAACGCTGCTCAGGAGGGTGGGAGCAGGGGCGGATGGTAAACTGATGTTCTGTGGTGGTGTTGCCAAGAACATCGGTGTCGTGAAGCTTCTGGAGAAAGAAATGGGTGTAGTGGTCTCCATCGCGCCCGAACCTCAGATTGTGGGGGCGATGGGAGCAGCACTGATTGCCAGGGAAAGGGCCAGAGCGGGAAAACAGGGACAGCAGGCAGTAAATGCTCGATAGCGACCTGCTTTGTTTAACCTCTTCTTACGGACAACCTTACCCCCTTAATCCCCCTCTCCTAAGAGGAGAGGGGGAAATAGAAAAAGAGGGGCGAAGCCCCTCTTAGACACCTTACGATAAAATCCCTCTCGCTCTCCCTTTACTAAAGGGAGATTAAGGGGGATTTATCTCTAGTCTACGCCCCCTCTCTTTTACTTAACTCCCTCTTCCCGATGGGAAGGGTGTCAGAGGGATGGGCATTCGACTGAAGCTTGCCAGTAAGTCAGAACATTCCCCCATTTTCATGAAGTCGCCATAGCCACACCTAACGTGACAATAGGATAAGGCTTACCTTCCCTTGAACTGAGGCAACGGTCGTCTTTCCATGAAAGCGCGCACGGCTTCTTTATGGTCCTCAGTCAGCCAGCATATCTGCTGGCCAGCCGTCTCCAAATCAAGTTGATGGTGTATCTCAGCAATCATCGAGTTCCACACCATCTGCTTGGTCAGTGCAACCGGAATCGGCGGTTGCTGAGCGAGCCTGTTGGCCAATTCTCTAGCCGCCTTCATCAGCTCACCATCCGTCACCACCCGGCTGACAATACCCAGGCGCTCGGCCTCAGCCGCAGTGATCAGCTCCCCGGTGAACATTAGCTCCAGTGCCTTAGAGAGCCCGACTACCCGCGGCAAGAAGAAGGACATCGCCGTATCGGGGACCAGTCCGCGCAAAACAAAGATTGAGCTAAAGCGGGCCGCCTCGGCAGCAATCCTGATATCACAGCTCAGCGCCAGGGAGAAGCCCGCCCCGGCACAAGGCCCGTTGATGGCAGCAATCACCGGCTTACTTAGCTGGGGGAAAAGACTGGCAAACGGCCAGCCGGTGCGTTGCAGGAGCGTATAGCGGGATATCTGGGCAGGGCTGGTAGCCCGGGTACTCATGCCGCTGACATCAGCCCCGGTACAAAAGCCACGCCCGGCACCGGTGAGAATAACCACCCTCACCTCATCATCCCTGGCAATCTCATCCACCGCCAAAGGCAAGCTCACCCGCATTTTGGCGGTGAAAGCGTTTAGTTTCTCCGGAGCATTCAGGGTTATGATGGCAACGTGACCCTCTTTTTCCAGCAGCAAGTCTCCATAGGTCATGACCAGTCACCTCTTTTGTGGGTATTTCGCAACTTATCCCCTTTCCCCTCGGAAGGAGAAGGGGGTGTAGACAAGAGAGGGGCGAAGCCCTTCTCTAAAATCTCTTCCCTCTCCCCTTGCTCAGGGGAGAGGGATAAAAGCTAAGGAATAATGAAACACTTTGGGACAGACGGGGCTACACTTTGGCCAGATTGGCTGAGTAGACACCGGGGATGGCCAGTATTTGCCGTAGCTGTTCCTCTGGTAGAGGCTCATCGAGAGACAGTATCATCAGCGCTCGCCCCCTGGACTTAATTCGACCAAGATGCATCGAGCTAATGTTGATATTGGCGTCACCCGTTATCTTGCCCACCGCCCCGATAAGCCCGGGACGGTCAATATGGTCGCTAAAAAGGAAGTAGCCACCGCTAGGTATCACATCAATCCAGTAGCTATTTACCTGGACAATATGCGTCTCACCACGCATGACTGTCGCCGCCACAGTGGTGGTACCGGTGCTGGTGGTAATTTCTACCGTAATCAGGCTACCATAGTTCTCACAGGTGGCCTCCTTTTGTTCCATCACGGTCAGACCACGCCGGGCAGCAACGATACTGGCGTTGACCAGATTAACCCGCTCCTCGCTAATCCCCTCAAGTAGCCCACTGAGGACAGCCACCTTGAGAATATTGGTGTCATAATTGGAAATCTCACCATCGTACCTAATCTTAATCGAGTCCGTCTGTCCATCAGCTAGCTGTCTGACCAGCCGGCCGCAGGTGGTGGCAGCACTGACTAACGGCGCCAGCACCGATAGGGCTTCCGACGAGATAAAGGGAGCATTAACCGCATAACGAGCCGGTTGCCCATGAAACAGAGCATTAATCTGCTCAGCAACATCCCTGGCCACGGTGACCTGAGCTTCGACAGTAGAAGCACCCAAATGAGGGGTAACAATAATGTTATCATTCTCAAAAAGGATACTTTTAGTTATTGGCTCGGTGATAAAGACATCGAAAGCCGCCCCGGCGACTCTCTTCTCCTTTATTGCCGTCACCAGGGCTTCCTCATCAACCAGCCCGCCCCGGGCGACATTGAGGATACGCACTGCTGGTTTGACCATTGTCAGCTCTTTGGCACCAATCAAATTCTTGGTCGCTTCCGTCAGTGGTACGTGCAGAGTGATAAAGTCTGATTGTCGGAGCAGTTCCTCCAGAGAAACCACCTCCACCTGAAGGTTACGGGCATAATCAACGGAGACAAAGGGGTCATAACCGATAACCCTCATCTCCAGACCACGGGCACGCCGGGCTACCTCCGAGCCAACATTACCCAGACCGATAACACCCAGTGTCTTGTTCCTCACCTCGATACCCGTGAAATCACTACGGCGCCATGCCCCGGATTTGAGCACCGCATTAGCTCTGGGAATGTGACGGGCCAGGGCGAGCATCAGGGCAATAGTATGCTCGGCAGCGGAGATAGTATTTCCGGTGGGGGCATTAACCACGATTATCCCGCATCGTGTCGCTTCTTCGACATCAATATTGTCCACACCAACACCAGCCCGGCCAATGACCTGTAGCTTCTTACCAGCCTGGATTACCCTGGCGGTAACCTGCGTCTGACTGCGCACGACCAGAGCCTCATAATCACCGATGATCGCGATTAGCTCTTCCGGCTTAAGCCCCGTTTTAACAACGACCTCGGCGCAGCCACAAAGGATGTCGATACCTTCTCTATCAATTGGGTCAGCTACTAATACTTTCATACACCAACCTTAGTAAAACCAGCCTTGGGTAAGGCCACCTTCAGGGCCGATATTACCTCTTTAATGTCATCCTCGTTTACCATACCCAGGTGCCCGATACGGAATATCGTATCGCCCAGCTTGCCCTGCCCGCCAGCGAGCACAATGTCATGCTCTTCTTCCATGATACGGAGCAGCTTTTTGGTATCCAACCCCTTTGGCGCCGCTACTGCCGTCACCGTATCGGAGGCGTAGGCTTCGTCAGGGAAGAGGGATAGCCCCAGCGACTTTATCCCCTGGCGTGCTGTTTTCCCCACACGGGCATGCCGAGCGTTAACATTGGGCAAGCCCTCCTTGAGTATCATGTCCAGAGATACGGCGAAAGCTAACACCACAGAAATCGCCGGCGTCCACGGATTTTCACCCCTCTCCAGATACCTCTTGGCCTGGACAAAGTCCCAGTAGAAGCGGGGCATCTTGGCACTGGTATTGGCACGCCAGGCAGCCTCACTGACACTAACCATGGCCAGACCGGGGGGAACCATCCACCCTTTCTGGGAACAACTGATGGCCACATCGCAATGCCACTCGTCTACCGGCATCTTGATTGAGCCCAGACCGCTGATGGAATCGACCAGCAGCAGCTTGTCAAACTCCTTCACCACGGCGCTTATCGCCGCCATGTCGTTGGTGATGCCGGTAGAGGTTTCATTATGAGTCACCAGAACAGCCTTAATCTTGGCGTCTGCCTGAAGAGCCTTACGTATGGCCGCCGGTTCTGCCGCTTTACCCCATTCAAAATCAAGGTGTGTCACCTCGGCACCAAACGCCTTGGCAATAGCGGCAAAGCGCTCGCCGAAGGCACCCACCGATACCGATAATACCTTATCACCGGGGGATAGCGTATTCACAATAGCGGCCTCCAGGCCGCCCGTACCTGACCCGGTGAGAATAAGAACATCATTCTTGGTCTGGAAGAGAACCTTCAGTTTGGCCGTAACGTCCTTCAGTGTCCGGGCGTATTCACCCCCGCGGTGATTTATCATTGGACTGGCCATCGCCTGAAGAACCTCAGGTGGGCAGGGGGTCGGTCCGGGAATACGTAGATTACTCAA
>JAENIS010000121.1 GCA_016844285.1 Dehalococcoidales bacterium | reverse complement strand
GGAGAGGGACAGACCCAGCAGCTCTTTTTCCCACTCGGCTTTCTCCTGGGTAGTTACTTCGGCCGTTTTCAAGTCCAGGTCGGGGAGGGGGACAGGAACAGTTTGTCCCCAGAGGTCGAACATGGTGGATTGCCCCGTATCGCGTAAGCGCTGCTCTTTTTGTGCCAGGGAGAGCAGGCTATTGATGTTATTGAGCAGTGTTCCACGTTCGCCCAGAGAATCGAGGGCGCCCGCCTTAATCAGGCTCTCCATAACCCGCTTGTTTACCCCGTGCAGGTCGCAACGGCGGCAAAGGTCTTCAACTGATTTAAACTCGCCGCTCTTCTCACGTTCAGCAATAATAGGCTCAACGGCGCCCGGCCCCACATTCTTGACGGCCGTCAACCCAAAACGAACCGCCGGAGAGTTATTCTGGCTATCTCTTTCAATCGAAAAGTTGGACTGGCTGTGGTTGATGTCAGGCGGAAGCACCGTGATACCAAGACGGCGGCATTCGCCAACGGCAGTGGCCACCTTCTCCGGCTGACCGACGTTGGCCATCAGGAGAGCGGTCAGGTACTCGGCGGGATAGTTTGCCTTGAGATAGGCGGTTTGATAGGCGATGAGGGCATAGCTGAAAGCGTGGGCTTTGTTGAAGGCGTAGCCGGCAAAAGGCTCGATAAGGGCAAAGACCTGCTCGGCTATATCGGCCGAAAATCCGTTCTTTTTGGCACCTTCAAGAAACTTGTGCTTCTCTTTTCTCATCACCTCCGGGATTTTCTTGCCCATTGCCTTGCGGAAGATGTCGGCCTCACCCAGGCTATAGCCGGCCAGGGCCTGCACGATAAACAGCACCTGCTCCTGGTAGACGATGACGCCATAGGTTTCCTCAAGGATGCTGGTGAGAGCAGGGTGGGGATAACGGATAGGCTCATCGCCGTGCTTGGCTTTGATGAAGGTTGGGATATGCTCCATCGGCCCGGGACGGTAGAGGGCGACCATGGCAGCAATATCACTGAAGGTGGTTGGCTTAAGCTCCTTGATATAGCGTCGCATGCCGGTACCTTCCAGTTGAAAGACGCCGGACGTTTCGCCGGAGGACAGCAGCTCAAAGGTCTTCTTGTCGTCCAGGGGGAGGGCGTACAGGTTAATCTCAATACTACGGTTTGCCGAGATAATCTCCTTGGCTTTACCCAGGATAGTCAGGTTAGCCAGACCGAGGAAGTCCATTTTGAGCAGTCCGATGCGGGCAATATCTTCCATGGTGAACTGGGTCATTACCGTGCCTTCACCATTAGTCTTGGTGGCTCGTTGCAGAGGGATGTATTTGGTGAGAGGCTCTTTGGAAATGACCACCCCGGCAGCATGGGTGCTGGCATGGCGGGAAATACCCTCCACCCTGCGCGCCGAGTCAACCAGATTACGAATAATATTGTCCTCGTTGTAGATAGCCCTCATTTCGCTACTCTCATCGAGGGCACGGGTCAAGGTCATGCCCGGAGCAAATGGCACCAGCTTGGCAACACGGTCGACATCGCCATAGGGCATCCCCAGCGCTCGCCCCACATCCCGCAGGGCCGCTCTCGCCCCCAGGGTGCCGAAGGTAATAATCTGGGCAACATGGTCTTGCCCGTACTTCTGCGAAACGTAGGCGATGACCTCATCACGGCGGTCATCCTGGAAGTCCATATCGATATCAGGCAACTCTTTCCGCTCCAGATTAAGGAAGCGCTCAAAGACCAGCCTGTTTTCCATGGGGTCAACCTCGGTGATGCCCAGGCAGCGTAGGACGATACTGGCGGCGGCACTACCCCTGACCCCGAAGAGGATATGGTGCTGCCGGACAAAAGAAATAATATCCCAGACCACCAGGAAGTAGTTGGCAAACTGTGTCTGCCTTATCACTTCCAGCTCGTAGTCAAGCCGTTTCTTTATCTCCGGGGTAGGGTTGGGATAATAGCGTGGCAGCCCTTCATAGCAGCGGTCGGCCAGGAACTCATCGGGCGTCTTCCCTTCCGGTAGCCCAATCTCGGGGAGGTGAAGACGGCCAAACTCAAGATTAAGGACGCACTTTTCGGCAATGCGCTCGGTGTTCTCCAGAGCCTGAGGAATATCGCGGTATAGCTCCTCCATTTCCTGCGGGCTGCGGAGATAGAAAAAGTCACCGGCCATCTTGACTCTCTTCTCATCATGGATGGAGGAGTTCGTGCCGATACAGAGCAGCAGGTCATGGGTCGGGGCATCCTCCTTGTTGATATAGTGGGCATCGTTGGTGGCCACCAGCGGGATACCCAGTTCCGTGCCAATGGTGATAAGCCCCCGATTTATTGGCTCCAGCTCAGGTATGGGATGCCTTTGTATCTCAAGGTAGAAATCTCCGGCAAATGTCTGTTTGTACCATGAGGCCGCCTGTTTAGCCTCATCGAGTCGCCCTTGCAGAATGAGCCCGGGAATTTCACCGGCAATACACGCCGTGAGGGCAATCAGGCCGGAACAGTATTGCTGCAGAAGCTCCTTATCGATGCGTGGCTTGTAGTAGAAGCTCTCCAAGTGTGCCTTACTGGTGAGCTGGATGAGATTACGGTAGCCGGTCTCATTCTTGGCCAGCAAGACAAGGTGGTGGTAGTTCTTGAGGCCGGCGGTGTGATTGAAGCGACTATCCTGAGCGACATAGACCTCACAACCGATGATTGGTTTCAGGCCGGCTTCCTTAGCCGCCAGGTAGAACTGGATGGCGCCATACATGACGCCGTGGTCGGTGATGGCCAGGCTAGTCATCCCCATCTCTTTGGCTCGTGCCACCAGCTGGGGAATACGGCACATGCCATCGAGCAGGCTATACTCAGTATGAACATGAAGATGAGTGAACATGATACCTCGCCCTAGAAATTATGGGTTAATTATAACACAGGGAGAGTTTTGGGGGTATTCTCCGGCTGGGTTTAAGGAT
>JAENIS010000120.1 GCA_016844285.1 Dehalococcoidales bacterium | reverse complement strand
TGTAATCACCGATAGTATCAGCATCTGGGCCCAGGCTGTAGACAGCTCCCTTGACATTTTTGCCGTAGTGATTACCTTCCTCACGGTCGGTTTCTCGGCTAAGCCGGCTGACCAGGAG
Source organism: Dehalococcoidales bacterium (assembly GCA_016844285.1). The sequence continues at coordinate 2,854 of JAENIS010000120.1, read as the reverse complement.
CATCCCTTCGGGCATGGTAAGGTGGAGGATCTTGCCGCCGGTGTTCAGGCGGTGCTGCTTCTCGGCGCCGCCAGCATCATAATCTATTCAGCCATCCAGCGCATAATCGTGGGCGATGTCATTCAACTTACCGAAGCTGGCATCGGCGTTATGCTGGTTTCCATGCTGGTTAGCATATTTCTATCTCAGCACCTGTTTCGAGTAGCCCGAAAGACTGGCTCCGTAGCTTTAGAAGCCAATGCCAATAATATCAGGGGTGATGTGTATTCCACAGCGGGGGTGATGGTAGGTCTGCTGATAGTACGCTTCACCGGGTTGACCATCTTTGACCCGATTCTGGCATTAGCAGTGTCACTGCTGATACTGAGGGCAACTTACCGCGTGGGGCGGATGGCTTTTGGCGGACTAATTGACGTCAGTCTGCCCAAGGCAGAAGAGAATGAATTAATCTCTTGCATCAATGAGCATACTACACAGCTGGCTGGTTTTCACGAAGTGCGGACGCGTAAGGCAGGCAGTCAGCGCTTCGTAGACCTGCACCTGATGCTGCCTAAGAACGCCAGTGTGGAAGAAGCCCATCAGATGTGCGACCACCTGGAACAGGATATAGAAAAGAGGTTGCCTAATTCTAATGTAACCATCCATGTTGAACCCTGTAGCACAGAGTGTGACCAGTGCTTTGTCTTCTCCTGCAGCCTGCGCCTGAACATAAATCTGGTTGACTAGAGGTTAAGGCCAGGTGGCTAGAGCCTAAATCTTAATCGGGATAGCGGACACCAGAAACCAGATGCCAAACCCGATAAGCAACAGACTACAGGTGACGAATAGCCACTCCTGATATTTTAATTTCCACAGCGAGTGCGTCCTGTAGACGACAATGGAAAGAAACGAAAGCCAGGCAAGGTCACAGAGCCAGTGCACCACGATAAACAGAATTAGCCCGGCGGCACCGAAATCGAGGAACTTCATTACGAGCAGACTGCCGATAGTCGCCCACCAAAGCAGAAAGTATGGGTTAAGGACACTGGTCAGGATGCCGGCCACCAAAGCACCGTAAGGTAAGTCCTGACCTTTCTGAACCACTTCAGTGCGGGCACGAAACATGAGGACGCCTATTACGATAACCATGGCACCACCGAGCAGGCTCAGCACAAGCTGCACAACGCTATTGGTGAAGAACCGGGCACAACCAAAGTATATTAGCAGTATCAGGGGTACTTCGATGACGGCATGACCCAGAGATACCCGGGCACCAGCCCAGGGGCTGCGGTAGCTTTTGGCCAGAGTTACGGCAAACATTGGCCCCGGCATCATTACCCCGGATAATGATATGACGACCACGCTGAGCAATAACGGGAACATAAAATAACCGTTCTTAATCCAACATTTGCCACAATCATTGTAGCATACTAAGGAATTGCTTGAGTTCGCTCCCCCAATGAATTATACTTTTGCTGGATAGACATCCCGATAGACGGCAGGAGCAAGAGAGATGTCATTAGATTTAACCAGGGTGGCGGCACAGGTTGGTGGCATGGTCGCCAGGCTGAAGGCGGACAGCCGGGAGAGGCAACAACGTCTGCAACAGGCTCTGGATACCCTCCATAGCCAGACTGACACCCTGGAACATTTAAGCAAGAAGATTGCTGCCAGTAAGACTACCTGGCTGGTGGCGGGTCTGGTTGACGGGCTTGACCGGCACTATGAAGCACCACCTCTCCCTGCCGATTTCACTGTTCTGGCCAGCGACGGCTCGCAGATTGAGGTTGACCGCCACCGCTCCACCCGGTGCTACCTGATAAACATCAGTAGTGTTGTGCTGCATTACGGCGCTCATCCTGATGCCGTTCTGGATAATGTCCCTTGTCTCTATGCCGGCGATGCCGATTTGGTGATTATGGCGCCCGGGGGTAAGAGTCGTGAGCAGCCGGTAGAAGGTGCCCTGCTGGGTATCAAGCGTGGTGTGGCGGAGTGTCAGCGGTTAGCCGAACTGGCCGCGGAGTTGCCGGCGGGTAGCTCCAGCTTGGGACTGCTCGATGGCTCGCTGATTCTCTGGGGACTGGAGGCTTATCCTGACTTTGTCGGTGAGTTGCTGCTGGAGAAGGGTTTTTTGAACTATCTTGAAGAGATGAGAAAAATCAACAAGAATAAAAAGCTGGCTCTGGCCAGCTATATCAGCTTCCCACGCAGCTCCGATGTCATCAATGCCCTGCGCCTGGCGCTTTGCCCCAATGACCCCCTGGACACTGACCGTCACTGTCCCGACTGTGCCACCAGGGAATGCTATGCTATTGCCGGCGTGCGGGACAAGGATATTTTTGCCCACTTGCTGGGGCAGGGGGAGAGGTCAGCCATTTTTATCAGTCAATCATCCGTAGTGCGCAAGCACTACGGAGAGCATCAGGTCTATTTCTTCTACCTCCGGGTGGATGATGAAATCGCCCGGGTAGAGATTCCGCAGTGGGTGGCGAGGGACGAAGACCGGCTTAATCTGGTGCACAGCATGGTTTTAGACCAGTGCCGGCGGGGGCAGGGCTACCCGGTGGCGCTCTCCGAAGCCCACGAGCAAGCGGTGGTTACTATGGCAGACAGGGAGAATTTCTGGACACTGGTGGAAGAATCTCTGATAGATGAAAAGATGCCTACCCCTACTTCGGGTAAGAGCCAGAGCAAAAAGACGAGGTGGGTTTAGAATATCTCTATACATAAGGAGGCTAATATGACAGAGGGAAAAAAGTGGCGGGGCAGAGGTGGTTCAGCCGGTACCACAGGTGGTGTTATCTGGTTCATCGGCTGGCTATTTACTATTGGCTACGTGAATCTTGTATGGTGGAAAATCCTGCTTGGTCTCATC
>JAENIS010000064.1 GCA_016844285.1 Dehalococcoidales bacterium | reverse complement strand
AGGAGCTTTTTGATGATGCGCAAAGGCAACTACAACTAAACAGTACCCAATCGCCACGCAACGTTAAACACCAATACCTGTTACGTGGCCGTATTCGGTGTCGTCAGTGCGGGCGAACCTATGCCGGTGCTGGAGATAGCAAAGGCGTGCGGCGCTATCGCTGCATTGGCCGAAAGGCGATGAATGCATCAATACCGGGCGAACATTGCCAAAACAAGGGCTGGAACGCCAAGAGGCTTGAGGACATGGTATGGACGGAACTTACAGGCTATCTGAGTAAGCCAGAGCTAATCATCGGCCAGCTAAAGGCACAGCAAGAGGATGCCAACCAGATAGGGGTATTTGAGGTGGAACTAGAGGACGTGAAGCGCCAGCTTAAAGCAACAGACCGGGAGCAGCACCAGCTATTACAATGGGCGCTCAAGGGCTTTCCCGAAGACCAGGTAGAAACGGAAAACAGGCGCTTGAACAAGGCGAAGGAAACACTGAAGGCACAACAAGCCGAGCTTGAGAGACAGATAAAGGCCAGCAAGGAAGCCGTTGTTGACGTGGACAAACTGGATGCCTTCATTCAGACATTACACAAGGGCATAGCAAACCTTGACTATGAAGGCAAGCGCCTTGCCTTAGAGATGCTTGGTATCACGGTATGGCTTGACGGCGTGAGCGTGGAAATAACCGGCAAGGTAGACGTGGATGAAAGTAGCATTGAGCCTATGCCATTGAGAGGGGGCTACGCCCCCTCTCTTAAATCTTTTCCCCGTATGAGAGGTAAACTGCGGGGCGTCTAAGAGGGGCGAAGCTCTCCTAAGAGGAGAGGGGGATTAAGGGGGTGAGGTCGTCCTTAAGTGGTAATCCATGCTGGAGCAGTCCCTGGTTCAGTAATTACCAGGACAGGACATTAGCTCATACCTGTCGTTAGCCGATACCTATCTGACGTAAGCGCTGTGTAATTAGCTCTGCCCCACTGATAATACCATCAATAATCTCCTTGACACTGGGTATATCATGTATCAGGCCTACCCCCTGACCGACGGTCATTATCGCCTCGCTGACGTCCCCGGTAGCATAGGCGTTGCGTCCTCTCTGACCGCCCAACAGTGGTACTAGCTCTTCTAAAGTGGCGCCTTTACCTTCCATCTCCAGTATCTTTTCGGCATGAGGCGCTCTCACCACTCTTTCGGGATTGCGGAGAGTACGCGAAATTATCATCGTGTCGGCTTCGCCGAGCTGGAGTAGCCACTCCTTAATCTTGGGGTGTATCGGGCATTCCTGGCTGGCCATAAAGCGAGTGCCCATGAGCACACCCTCGGCACCGAGGGCGAGGGCGGCGACAAAGCCGCGGGCATCAGTAATGCCGCCACCGGCAATAACGGGGATTTTCACAGCGTCCACCGCGACCGGAATTCGGACTAAAGAGCTGACGTCTTCGATTCCGGGATGCCCGGCCGCCTCGAAGCCAATGATAATGCCGATATCCACCCCAACCCGCTCAATGGTCTTGATGTCCCTGGTTCTGGTGGCTCGATGCATGGTGGTCACCCTGGCATCCTTGAGGAGCTTCATATATGGTTCGGGACTTCGCCCCGAGGTTTCAAAGATTTTTACCCCCTCCTCAATGGCGGCATTAAAGTACTCCTCATAGTTTACCGTGCGGGCGGTTGGCATCAGGGTAACATTCACCGCAAAAGGCTTATCCGTCAGGCTTTTCGTCTTCCTTATCTCTTCGCGCAGCTCTTTGGGCGTGGGGAAGGTGAGTGAAGCGAGCATGCCCAGCCCACCAGCATTCGAAACGGCAGCAGCAAACTCCGCTCGCGATAGCCACTGCATCGGTGCTGCTACTATCGGGTATTTGATTCCCAGCATCTCGGTAACCCTGGTCTTAATCATCTTAATCTCCGTCTCCTGATTTTGTGCGCAAGCTAACCTGGTTAATGTTAGACCTCCGTGTCTCTTTTTGTCAACTTAAGGGGTGATTGGTTCTGTTTGCATTTGGGTTGTCTGTCATTGCGGTGAGCCGAAGCCCTGAGCATAGCGAAGGGGAAGCGAAGCAATCTCGGAATGTCTTGGGTAGAGATTGCCACGGGGTCTAAAGACCCCTCGCAATGACATTTCTGTTTTATCCCCCGCTGATGATGTACAGGATGTGAAGCTCATCTCCATCTTTGACTGGCTTCGCCAGGCTCTCCGGGTAGGCATCCTCACTATTAACATAGATACCGACATAGCTGTGCAGTTTACCGTTCATATCTAAGAGCATCTTCCCGATGTCCGGAAACTGCTTGACCAATTGCGAGATACCCTCACCGACGGTATTAGCCTTGACTTCAATGACCGCCGTGCTATTGGTAAAAGGCTGTAAATATGAGGCGATATTTATCTTGACACCCATTGCCGGTACTCTCCGCTCCCAGTTTGATAATAGTAATCGTAAACGCCGGGTACTGTCAATTTAAGAGATTGTTTAACAATCCATCCCCCGCCTGTCCCTTTTTCCTTACTATTGTCACGTCAGGTAAATAGGCGTCTATTGCTACTTCCTGAAAATAGGGGAATGCTCTGACTTGCCGGCAAGCTTCAGTCGAATGCCCATCCCTCTAACCCCCTTCCCATCGGGAAGGGGGTAGTTCAAGAAAGAGACTATCGGTGTTAAAAGGCAAGGCTTTGCAGAGCATAATATTAACTGAGACAAAAGAGTTACTGACGGCATGATACTTCGGTCTCCTCCCGGCTCATAATTTCAAGAAGTGCCGGCTGACCAGAAGCGAGCACTTTCCTTGCTCTTTGCACCGCAGGTATGATGTCCTGTGGCCGCTCCACCCTTTCGGTATACCCTCCGAGTCCTTCAGCGACTTTGCTATAGTTCCCAGACTCAACGTGGATGCCGCAGCGATCACTAGCTACCGGGTTTGCCCTTAAAGTCCCTCCCAGCACACCGTTATTCAGAACGACGGTCAGGATGGGTATTTTTGCTCTTACTGCCGTCTCAAAGTTCATCCCTACCATGCCAAAGGCACCCTCGCCGCCAATGTTGACCACAGTTCTATCTGGCCTGGCCAGCTTGGCACCCATTGCCAGGCCCAATCCGGCACCAAGCATATGGTCTTTTCCAAAACCGATATAGCCACCGGGTATGAGAGATTCCCAAAAGGGGACCAGTGAATCCCGTGGCGTCCCAGAGTCGTGGGTTACAATCGTTTCCTTGCGGTCCAATGCCTTCTGCAGGTCCCAGTATACCCGGTAGGGATTAATCGGAACCTCGTCCGAGGTAAGCTTCGGCATCCACTCTTTCAACCACTCATCTTTGATTGCCTTAATCTCTCTAGCAACCGCGCCGTTATCCTTTCTGCCTCCAGGGCCAATTTGTTTTTTAATCTCATCGACAAGTTGCTTTAGTACCAGCTTCGCATCACCGATAATGGCTTGTTCGATGATGTAGTCTTTATTGATATCACGTTCATCTATGGTCGATTGCATGATGACCTTGCCATCAGGAATCGTCGTGCCAAAGGCGTGTCTGGTGCAACTAGAGCCAATGGCAAATACCAGGTCGGCTTTGTCTAAAAAGTGTACCAACATTTTAGGTCGTGTCCGTCCTCCGGCTCCGAGAGATAGCGGATGGTTCTCAGGGAAAGCACTCTTGCCATTCATCGTCGTGAATACCGGGACTTGCAGCAATTCCGCAAGCTCACGGAGTTCATCCCAGGCGCATGCGTAGAGAACCCCCTGTCCGGCACGGATGACTGGATTCTTGGCTGCTATCAGCGCCTTAGCTACTTCCTTCACGTCAGCCGGGTCTCCCGCCGGTTTAGCGCCTTTTACCGGTTTATATTGAAATTTCGCATCATCGAACTCTTCGTTCATTACATCGGTCGGTACCTCAACCAATACCGGACGGGGTCGTCCAGTTCTAAGGTAAGTGAAGGCACGCCTCATTATTTCCGGTGTCCGGTCGGCGAAGTTGACCGAATCCGCCCACTTCGTCAATCCCCGAAAGTGCTGCACGGCATCGAAGAAGGGGTCAGTGCTAATGCGACGTCGCTCTTCTCCGCTCGGCAACACCAGAATTGGCACACCGTCGCTGAAGGCTTCTCTGATACCTGAAAAAGCCACCTCAAGTCCCGGTCCAGCTTGCATTGAAGTGACACCAATGCGCTTACCAAATGAAGCCCGGGTAAAGCCGTCCGCCGCTTGCACGGCTACCTGTTCTGTCCTGAACATGATAAGTCTGATGCCTTCGGTCGCCATGGCCTCGTGTAGCGGATTGTTCGGAAAACCGGTGACAACATCTACTCCCTCCATTTTTAGAATTTTGGCGATTGCAGTTTGGCATTTCATTTGACATTCCTCCTTAGCATCATCATTGGCTAGTAACACAGAACGTCATTGTGACGTCACATGGCACTCCAAGCGTTTCTCTACCTCGATGCCATTCTTCTAAGGACTCTTCTCCTCGGAGTCTCAAGGCAGGGCGGTTACGCACGCTTGCGTGGGGAGTAGGCCACACATTCAATCTCAACAAGCATGCTGGGATTCACAAGGCCGGTTATAACCGTAGAGCGGGCCGGGTAGTCTTTCGAAAAGTAGCTTTTATATACCTCATTCATCTGGGTGAAGTAATCGGCGTGGCCCAAGAAAATAGTCACCTTCACAACATCATTTAAGGATGAACTTGCTGCTTCCAATACCTGTTTCATGTTTTCCAGGCATTGTCGTGTTTGGGCCTCTATCCCCTTCATTTCTTTACCGCCGGAATCTATGAATCCAACCTGACCCGATACGAAAATGTAATCTCCCGCCCTTATGGCCGGGGAAAAGGGCAATTTAGGTGCGTTAGGTACCGTAATAACTTCTTTTCCCATAATAAAACCTCCCCGATGTCTTTATGCTGGACTGTGTCTGCATTTATGATACAACCATCCATATTCTTCGAGTCAGGTACAGGCAACTCTTCATGATTAACCCAATTTTATCATATGCCGTACTTATCAATCTAGTAGCAGGAGTCCCGTTCTACGGTTTTGTTGCTAGAAGAGATGCATGTGTGGTATAGTCGGTTATAGTGTTGGCGTCTTGCCGGATACCTTTTTTCGGCTTAATGGCTTAATAAAGAGTAGACGCAGGCACAAACGTTTGCTCAGGGAAGCAGACTCAGAGGACGGGGGAAGCTGGGAACTGACACACTATCGGCTGAGGTGAAGCTAGTGATGACATCGGCTCTCCAAAACATCAGAGTTATCGAAGTTGGTGCCTTCCAGCAGGGACCGCTGGCGGCCAAATGGCTGGCTGAGGCCGGGGCGGAGGTTATCAAGGTAGAGGGGTTACCCGGCGGCGACCCTATGCGCGGCGCGATAAGTACCGACTCTGCCGGACGGAAGGTCAACTGGATGTACGAGTATCTGAACCGCCACAAGAAATCGGTCGCCCTCAGGCTGGAAACCGAGCGCGGCCGCCGGCTCGTCTATCGCCTTATCGAAAAAGCCGATGTTTTTGTTTCCAACCTGCGGATGCCCGCCCTCAAAGAATGGGGGCTGGACTATGAGGCGCTGATTGCCGTTAACCCCCGCCTGATTTATGCTCACGGGACCGGTTTTGGTGCTAGGGGGACTGATTCCAGCCGCCCTGCGCTGGAAATGACCGGGGCGGCCAGGAGTGGTGTGACGAGCCTGACCAGTGACCCCGAGGCCGGCCCCATCGGCAATTGGACGCCGTGCGACAAGGTTTCAGCATTACAGCTTGCCTTTGGCATCTCGCTCGCCCTCGTCTGCCGGGAACGAACCGGCCGGGGACAGATGGTGGATAGCTCTCTTCTCGGTGCTGGTGTTTACCTGACGGCCTTTGAGCTACAGGCTTACGTTGGCTCAGGCAGCCAATCTGTGAAATTAAGCCGGAAGACGGCGCGGAACCCAATACGAAACCAGTATCAGACCAAAGATGGCAAGTGGATTTGCCTGGGCATGACTCAGGGTGACCGTTATTGGCCCCAGTTTTGCAAAGCTATCGGCATCGAGCATTTGCAGCAAGACCCCCGGTTCAAATCGATGGCGGCCAGGACTGAGCACCGCACCGAGCTAATCTCGCTACTGGACGATATTTTTGCCAGCAAGCCCAGAGACGAATGGGAGCAAATTCTGTCAAAATACAACCTTATCTGGTCGGTGGTCAATACTATCCCGGAACTGGCCGTTGATACACAGGTTATCGCCAACGAGTATCTGGTAGATACGGCTGACCCGCATTATGGAGAGCTGAAGGTGATAGGGCCACTGGTCGGGTTAAGTGAAACGCCGCTCACTGTTGGCGAAGCGCCACCAGAACTCGGGCAGCACACCGAGGAGGTTCTCCTTCAAATTGCTGGCTGCACCTGGGAAGACCTGGCGAAATTGAAGGAGGAAGGCGTCATTATCTAATCGCTTCTTCAGCTAGAATCTTACCCGTATTCTTGGTTTGCCGGTGTCAACTTGTTTGACAGTCGGTATGCTTTGTGATATAGATTAGCTACTGACAGAATAAGGGGGAGGAGAATGCAGATGAAGACTTCACCGCTGGTCAAGTTGTTGATAACACTGGGGTTAAGTCTTGCCTTGTTGCTGGCGGGTTGTGCCCGACCAGCGCCAGCACCGGCACCAGCACCGGTGCCGACACCGACGCCAGTGCCGACTCCTGTGCCAACACCAACACCCACGCCAGCACCGCAACCGACGCCGACCCCGACCGGGCCCTACGGACAACTAAGATTCGCTCTGGGCACATTTGGCCAGGAAGGAAGGCTCGACCCGGGACTGGGCCAGGGGACTCTCCTCGGCAATCAGTTAGCCCCCTTCATGGATTACTTCTTCTGGCGGGACAGCTCTACGGCACCGCTGCAGCCTAATATCATCACGAAATGGGAAAGGGCACCGGATGCCCTATCGTGGACTTACTTCGTTCGCCGGGGAATTAAATTTCATAATGGTGATGACCTTACCGCTAAAGATGTCAAGTTCAGCATTGAGCGCTATCTGGCCAAGGATGCCGCTGCCGCCACCTACAGAGACCAGGTGAGCGGTGTCGAGCTTATTGACGATTATACGCTACGTGTCCTTTGTAAGGTCCCCGTACCATTGACCCCACCCAGCTACAATATAGTAGGAGGCTCATCAATAGTGATGCCGAAGGACTATACTGAGAAAAATGGCCTGGAATACTTCCAGCGTCACCCGATAGGCTCAGGTTCCTTCCGGTTTGTTCGTAGCGTTCCCGGCGACTTTAATCAATACGAGGCATTAGACCAGCACTGGAAGAAGGTGCCTGAATTCAAAGAGCTGATTCTCATGCTGGTACCGGATGAGACTACCCGGATGGCAATGCTCAAGACCGGAGCCGCCGATGTCACTGAAGTCGGGATAGAGTCGGCTGTGGAAGCGGAGGGTGCCGGTTTCAAAACCTTTGCAGTAGATACGGCAACGCCCCATATCGACTTACTTGGTAATTATGACAAGAGGGCAGTTGGCAAGCCGACTGCGGATGTCAGGGTACGGCAGGCGCTTAACCTGGCAATCAATCGGGATGAGATAGGGAAGACCTTCTTTATGGGTAAGTTTATCGCAGCGATGCCCCCCGGTACTGGCGACGGCCAGGCTGAGCTTATTGATATCCCTTATTGGAAAGGGTATGCCGCCAAGATTTACCAGTATGACACTGATAAGGCAAAGAGCCTTCTCAAGGAGGCCGGCTATCCTGATGGCTTCAGCATTAAGCTCTACACCTGTACCACTTCCGCCGGTGCCTACCTGCCCAAGATGGCGGAGATAATCCAGGGCTACTGGCTGAAGATAGGGGTGAAAGCCGAGATAAATGTCATTGAAAACGCTACCTGGCTGTCCTGGCGTTATGGACCGGTTGACGCCATGGTTGGGCAAGCCGCCACTTTTCGTACCCTGGCCAGCCAGTGTACGCTTAACTCGAGAGTAGCGTGGGGTCCTTGCCTAGGCTATCACAGTGGTACTGGTAGCATCGGCCACGTCGCCGCTGGAGCCATACCTGAGTTAGAAAAGCTAATTGAAGATGCTGCCGTTTCGCTGGACAAGCCAAAAATACAGGAGATGCTGGCCAAGGTATTCCAGATAGGGACCGATACTTATACACAGATTCCGATTGTCACCATCCCGGCGCTGGCCGCTCACCGACCTGATATCTATCTGGATTTCTCAATCCCGACACCGTCGCCTTACCTGCCGACCTTTGCTGCCTGGTACAAACACCGGAAGTGACAACCAAGAGGGGGAGATAACTCGGTATGATAGTACAGGAGACGTGTAGTGATGAGAAGCGTTCCCTTTGGTGAACGCTTCTCATTGAATAAAGTAATTCATATCAAGGAGGCATGGAATAATGGCGTACGAGAAGATTACCTACGATGTCGACCAGGACGGTATTGCCCGCATCACCCTCAATGACCCGGCACGGATGAACCCGCTGGGCTGGCCATTGCTGGCAGAACTGGACAATGCCCTTAAAGATGCGGACAAAGATGAAAAGGCCAAAGTCATTATCATCAAAGGCGCCGGACGGAGCTTTTCAGCAGGCTATGACCTCAGTGGCGGGATGCGCGGTGAGGGTGAACCAAGAGGGCGGCCAGCCTATGGCAGTAACGGCGTCTGGAACAGCCGGGCCCACGTGCAAGGACACATTGAATACTGGTTTAATATCTGGAATCTGTGGAAGCCGGTCATCGCCCAGGTACATGGTTTCTGCCTGGCCGGAGCTACCGAGCTTGCTTCTATCTGTGACCTGATGGTCGTCTCGGAGAACCTCCGCTTCGGCTATCCACCGCTACGGTGGATGGGTGCTGGTGATGCTCTGGCACTCTACGCTTGGCATGCTGGCTTGAAGGTAGCCAAGGAGATGGCCTTTGGGCGAATACTGAGTGGTAAAGAATGCGTCGAGCACGGCTTTGCCAATTACTGCTTCCCGGCAGAGAAGCTGGAAGAAGAGACCACCAAACTGGCGAAAAAGATTGCCACTATTCACCCTGAGCTAATCATGCTAACCAAGAGGTCAATGTGCCGCACCTTTGACGTTATGGGCTTCCGTATTTCGGTGGAGTATAGTGGCGAGTTTGATAGCCTCTCACATAAAGGACAGGGCTACGGCTTCCGGGAAGCGGTGCAGAAATACGGGCTGAGTGAAGCCTTGAGCAAACTAAATGAGCCTTGGGGAGGAATCTAAGAGCCATCGTGCTCAGGCCCCCTGGGACATAAACGGAAAAGGAGACGAGGATGTTTATTGATGAGCAGATTCAGAACCTGCAAAGAAGAATCAAGAGTATCGAGCAGAATCCTCGCCCCGAGTACATGAAAAGCAACAAGCTAATGTACGAGATACAACTGGAAAAT
>JAENIS010000010.1 GCA_016844285.1 Dehalococcoidales bacterium | reverse complement strand
TCGGCTTGGTTGAGCTGGATGCTCCCATCCGTGACGCTACTATTAGTGTCTATGATACCAAGGGGATTTTGCTATACCGCGAGGAGAAGGCAACTCGTCCAACTGGTGCTTTTAACCTTCAGACCCCAAAATGGTTACCGGCCGACTTCAGGATTGAAGCATCCGGTGGCGTCAGCACCGTCGATAATCAGGCTTTCAGTGGAACGCTTGCCGCCGAAATCCGGAAACATGATGCACAAAAGTATTCCTACTACCACCTGGGGCCCGTTTCCACCTTGCTGGCTCTGTACATGAAAAAACACCCTGGCATAGCCTATGAACCGGCGAAGGCCAAGGTGATGGGATTCCTCGGACTGGCACCCGGCATTGATATTACCACGGCGCTGGTCGCCAACAAGGTCGATTTTCATCCCGGAGTCTTTATGATAGCCACCAAGAAAGCTGGGGGGTTCGACCCGTTTATCGCTTCGCTGGTGCAATCTATCGATAAGGGAGAGGCTAAGACGTATGATTTCAGTGCTAAAGCCCTTCCCGGAGGCCTGGTTACAGTTGGAGTTGCCGGCGAGTTGGTGAAATGGTTACTGGTGAACCTGGCCGCAGGAGCGGTACAGCGTGTTGGCAGCGAGGGTGCCGGCTGGGTTATAAAATCCATAGTTGGTGGCGATGAAAATACGCCGCCCGGCATCAAAAAGGAGTTGCAGGGAATATCAGACAAGTTAGATTCGCTGGCGGCACAAATGGATAACTTGAACAGCAAGCTTGACCAGGTGCTTCAGTTGATTAAGGAGACATCATACTACAACCGGGCACAGACGTTGAACAGGACGGTGAGCATGCTTCAATCCAGAACAAGGAAGGTCGCTCTTGTCGGCAGACTAGAGCCCAGTTTGGCGGAAGACCGGACATCAGCGCAGGCTATCAGTGATGAGATTAAGGTAGGGGATATTGAGGATGCCCTTCAGGAGATACACAATAGTCTGGTAGGCACTGCCCAGCTGACCAGTTTGCTGAAAGAGTGGGGAGACATGCAACTGCAGAAATCGTGGACGGAAGATAGATACCAGTACCTTGAAGATATGTTCGCCTACTACGGACAAGCCGAGCTATGCGCACTGAATCTGCTGGTTGAAAAGCTACATGCCGCCGGTCGGGGAACCAAGGAGATAGAATATGAGATTGACACGTATAAGGGGTTTATGAAAGCCCAGGGAGATATGTTCTTGAGTCAGGTGGAACAAATGATGGCCTGGTCATCCAGTGTTTCGGGCTATAACGGACTTTACCAGTCTGAATGGGGTTTTAAGTGGAATGAAGGTGGTTCACACCACGCGATGATAGACGTTTTTGGTCTTCGCGACGCTCCGCGTAGGTTACAGCAGGCTGATATGCTGGTTGGTCAGCTTCTGGGGAAAACAAACACGGTTACTCTCAGGATATACTGGGACGAGCGAAACGGCTTTGCTCCGGAAAGCAAGCCGAATCTTGGCCGTGACGACGTGACACTCCGATTGTGGGACGCTGAGCCTAATGTAGCTGTGTCAGCCAGCAGCAAGAGTGTCGTTTCGTATACCTATCCACCGCACAAGCACCCCTGGGGTTCCAAGGTCGCTTATGTCGGTCAATTTGCCCGGTTTACCTTTGATGTCGGTGGCAAAGATCAAAGACAACACTCGTACAAGATTTACGACGACAGCAAGACGTGGCCCAACTACATCCATCCCAAGCCTAAGTATACTATCCAAATGGTTCACCGAGAATTTTTGTCATATGACCATCTGTATTGGAATAGTTACCCGCCATCCTATTACCGTGAAGACTTATATGGCAGTTTCCTCATTTGGGGATGGCTGACGGAACAGGCCGATGTGAAGTAATACGAGCACTTTGGATGTTATTGGCACGGGTAGTAGATTGCCAATCATTGCGAAGTAAAGGAGAGGGGGCTATTAGCCCCCTCTCTTAAATCTCTTCCCCGTAATGAGCGGTAAACTGCGGGGCGTCTAAGAGGGGCGAAGCCCCTCTTTCTCTATTTCCCCCTCTCCTTAGAGGAGAGGGGTATTAAGGGGTCGTCTGTAAGTGGTAATGTGTGCTAATGCCGTCATTGGTTCAGTAATTAACCAGACAGGACACTGGGATACCGGTTTTAAATAATGAAACTTTCTAATCAGTCAGCCGTCCCGACCAGCAAAACCAGCTTCTTGTCTGCTTTCAAATACCGCAACTTCCGCTATCTCTGGTTCTCCACTGTTGGTACCGGTACCACCAGTGCCATGGAGACTCTGCTCGTCGGGTGGCTGGTCCTGCAACTGACCAACTCCCCGTCGCTGGTTGGCATCGTTGCCGCCTGCCGTTATGCCGGTATGGCATCGGGTCCCTTTTTTGGTGCTCTGGCAGACCGCTTTGACCGTCGGCGGATATTAATCACCATACGAGCGGCGGCGGCACTGGTCGCACTCCTCCTGTCGGTGCTTATCTTCACTTCTGTAATCCAGATATGGGAAATTATTGTTCTGGTTCTCTTGAACAGTCTCCTCTGGAGTTTCAATCAGACCACTTTCAGCGCCTTAGCCGGGGAGGTTGTTGAAGGTCCGCATCTCGCCAGTTCGGTGTCCTTACTTATCGTTGGTCTGAGTGGCATGCGGACGGTCGGTTCTCTGGCGGCTGGTTTTCTTTACGGCAGCATCGGGCCTCAGGGCTGTTTTGGCCTGATAAGTATCGTCTACGTATCGACATCGCTGCTGGCGTTGCCTCTGCGACTACCCGAATCCGGCGGCAAGGTGAGAGAGCCGATATTGAGGAGTTTTGTGGATGGCTTGCGGTACATTATCAACGCACGGGGTATCGCGGCGATGGCTCTTTTTGCGGCCATCGCCAATCTTTTCATATTCCCGACCACCTTCGATACGCTGGCTATTTTTGTCAAGAATGTCCTGAACTCGAATGCTACCGGATTGGGACTTATCCTGGGGGCGGAAAGCCTCGGCAGCCTGGCCGGTAGTTTGATATGTTCGTCACTGGGTAAATCCCTGCGTAAGGGGTCGCTGGTAGCTATTCTGATGCTGACCTGGCCATTGCTCGTCGCTGGTTTTACTTTGAGCCATACCGTGTTCGCCGCCGTACTAATCATGGCACTTGTTGGCGTAGGGCGAGGGCTGGCGATGTCTCTGATACAGGTGCTCATGCTTGCCTGGTCGCCGGCGAAGTACGCAGGGCGGGTGATGGGTGTGCGCATGTCCGTTATTGTCATGGAAATGTTAGGTAGCATGATGATAGGCGTCCTGGCAGGGCTATGGGGAATCGCCATCGTGATGAGGGTGGCGGCATTACTATCCATCGCAGCATCTTTCGTGACGATTCTTTGGGCGCGGGAGCTACGGCAGCAAGACCGCACCACGCCGGATTCTATATCTGCACAGAGTACTTGACACGTCCCGTAAAGATGTTATATCATTGCAACCAGGTGCAATAGCGATGAGTTGCTTGGAAGTATTGAAGAAAAAAGGGCTCAAGCTGACTCCCCAGAGAAGGCTGATAATTGATACCATTCATGATGCCCATTCACATCTCACCGGTGAAGACATCATCAAGCATGTCCAAATCAAGATGCCGGAAGTAAATAAGTCTACCATTTACCGTACCCTTGATATCCTGGAGCGGGCTGGATGTGTGTTCAAGAGTGAATCCGGCCATCATGCTATTTACCATCACGCTGAAGAGGGGCATCACCATCACCTGATATGCCGCCAATGTGGCAAAATTATTGAGTGTGACGAAGATGTTTTCAAGTCGGTAGCAAATACTCTCTTAAAGAATTATGCCTTTCGTGTTGATTTCAAGCATATCGTGATGAATGGACTTTGTGGAGACTGTAAGAGTAAGAACAAATAAGAAATATATATTTTTTACCTTATAGCTGCAACCAGTTGCTAATACATTATATTGCAACTAGTCCTCGTTGACGGGATGGAATAGCGACGCTATTTAGAGTTCGATGTATCATAAAGAAGAGGAACAGATTCTCTAATATCATCAATGATGAGATTACTTAATAAGTTCAAGGAGGTTTCACTATTTTGAAAAGGATACGTGTTATCCTCGCTGCTTTCTTGCTCCTCGGTCTCACTATTAGCCTGCTACTTGGTGGTTGCTCATCCGGCAATACTGCTAGACTCAGTGTAGTCACCAGCACATCGCTTATGGAACATATTGTGAAACAGGTTGGCGGTGAGCGGGTAGATGTGATGAACCTGGTCCCCCCGAACCAGCATCCGGGTAACTTCGATGTCAAACCTGGCGATATTCAAAAGCTTTCCAGCGCCAGCCTATTCCTCTTGCATGGTTGGCCGGGTGAGGGCTATGCCGATAAGCTCATCGCTTCCGCCAACAATCCTAAGATGACCGTAGTAAAAGCTAACGTTAATGGTAACTGGATGATTCCATCCGTCCAACTGGCGGCAACGGATAAGGTGATGGGTGTCCTGAGCGAGACAGACAGCAAAAACGCTGCTTCTTATCAAAAGTCGGCTGAAGCATATAAGAAAAAGATACAAGGGAAAGAGACTGATATCAAAGCCAGGCTGACCAAGGCTAATGTTGCCGCGGTGAAGGTGATTGCCTCTGCCCGTCAAGCCGACTTCTTGCAGTGGGCCGGCTTTAATGTGGTCGCTACATTCGCCAGTCCGCAAGCTCTGACGCCTCAAACAGTGAAGGATTTGATTGACAAGGGCAAAGCCGAAAAAGTAATCCTTGTTATTAACAATCTCCAGGATGGTCAGGATGCGGGTAAAGCTATCGCTCAGGAACTGGGGGCGAAAAATCTGAATCTGTCCAACTTCCCCGGTGGTTTCGATAATACCGAAACCTGGGAAAAAGCGATTGACCATAATGTTGATATCCTTCTGAATGCCTTAACCAATTAAATACACGGGTGACCGATTTCATGTCAGACTTAGCTATCCTGATTGAGAATGCGGTGGTCTCATATCGCGAGAGTGTTGCTCTTCGTGGCGTGTCGCTGACAGTTTTGCACAGCGAATTTGTCGCTATCATCGGACCAAACGGCGCCGGTAAAACCACTTTGCTTACCGTTATTAATGGACTCGCTCATCTGGTGCAAGGACGCGTCCAGGTTCTGGGAAGACCGATGAATGCCAGGGGACGGCACCATTTGAGAAAACAGGTGGGCTATGTTGCCCAGGCGGAAACGATTGACCGGCGCATGCCCATCTCGGTTCGTGAGGTAGTAATGATTGGTCGTTACGGCCTGCTGGGTCTCCTCCATAGCCCCACGAAGCACGATTGGATGCTGGTGGACGAAGCCCTGGAACTGGTCGGCATGACACACCTTGCCAAGCGCCCTATCGGGCATCTATCCGGAGGCGAGCGACAGCGTGTCGCTATCGCTCGTTGTCTGGCACAGGAACCGAGCATTTTCTTGCTGGATGAGCCGACCGCTTCATTAGACTGGAAAGCACAGACTGAGATACTGGAGCTGGTCACGCGTATCCACTATGAACGACATCTGACCACACTCTTTGTCACCCATGACCTGGATGCTTTACCTCACACCTGCGACCGTGTGGTATTGGTAAAAGACGGGCTGATTGTTGGTGATGGCGCCCCGGATAAGATAATCTCCACGGAAAGTCTCAGCAGTCTCTACAATTTGCCCGCCCATGTGGTGGAGGAACGACGCCCCCATATTCACCAGAGGGAGCATTAGCGTGGATTTATCAATTTTCAGCTACCAATTTATGCAGAATGCCATTATCGCCACCTTTTTAGGCGGTATTGCCTGTAGTACCATTGGCGTTTTTGTGGTGCTCCTGCACATGCCTTTCATCGGGGTAGCAATGTCACACGCCGCCTTTGCCGGTGCGCTGCTTGGTCTATGGTTGGGGTTTGACCCGCTCATCGGTGCCTTCGTTTTTTGCCTCGGTGCGGCTGCCGTCATTGGTCCTCTGGCAGATCGAGGGCAATTGAGTCCGGAGACGTCTCTCGGTGTGGTCTTTTCGTTGATGTTGGGGCTTGCTTTTCTATTTATCGGGATAATTCCCAATACGAGGTCGGCGGCATTGGATTTGCTCTGGGGCAGCATCCTTACCATCAGCCGGGGCGATATTCTGCTACTAGGGATAGTAGCATTCGTGGTTGTTGGGATGGTCATCGTCTTCGGTAAGGAAATTCAGGCAACGATATTCAACCGCAATATCGCTCTCGCGGTTGGGATACCTGCCACGCTAGTGCTGTATAGCATTATTTTCTTGACCGGGGCTACCATCACGGTTACGCTTCGTTCCATTGGCGGGCTGCTCATCTTTAGTTTAATCTTGAATCCGGCGGCGGCTGCCTACCAGTTGACCTACAGTATGAAGCGGATGTTCTTAATCTCAGCGGGTTTTGGCGTTCTTTCATGCTGGATTGGTCTCTTTTTCTCCTATGTTTTGAACATACCCAGTGGTGCCACCATCGTGATAGTTTCCTCTCTCATCTTCATGCTGGCAGCTATTTTCTCGCCGAAAAGAAAAATGAGGGGCTGGAGACAAAGAACAACTCAGGAGATAAAACCATGACTCAGTCTTATTTTAACCGCAAAGCCGATATGTGGGATGAGAAGATTACCGAAAAGAATTTGAACAAGCTTGAGAGCATGGCCAAACGTCTGGATATTCAACCTGGTTCTAGAGTACTGGATGTTGGCACGGGAACTGGAATACTTATTCCTTTTCTTCTTGAGAAAGTTGGTAACCAGGGTAAATTGGTTTGCCTGGACTCTGCCGAGAAGATGTTGGAGAAAGCCCGGGCAAAAAATTTCAAGGGTAATATCGAGTATGTTTGCAGCAACATATCCCATACCCAGTTTGCCGATGAAGTTTTTGACGTTGTTGTTTGCTATTCCAGCTTTCCTCACTTTCGAGACAAACCTCAAGCTCTTAAGGAAATCAGCCGGGTATTAAGAAAGGGTGGCAAGCTGTTCATTTGCCATACTTCCAGTAGAGCTGCCATCAACGAAATGCATCAACATGTCCCGGAACTATCCAATGACCTTATTCCTGACAAAGAAGAGATGTGTCATCTGCTTTCATCGGCAGGGTTTGGGCAGATTGATGTGCGTGATGAAACCAGCACCTATTTGGCTTGGGCTGAGAAATGGGAAGGGGGAGTTAAGTAGAAGAGAGGGGGCTACGCCCCCTCTCTTAAATCTCTTCCCCTTGAGGTCAGCTTAATCCAGCCTCCCTGGGCTTCGACCAGACGCTTGCAACCGACCAGGCCAAGCCCTACTGGCTTTTTCCCTTGATATCCTCGTGTGTAATCATATAGCGCAGCGAGATAAGTATCAGGATGTTCAGAACAAGTCCCAGTAGTGCGAGGAGCTGTTGCTCGTAAAAGGACAGGACTTGCGTGAAGAAAATTGAAACCAGTATCGCCCACCGGAACATGAGATATGCTTGCAGGCGGGAGCGGGGAAGTGTCAATATCCCCATCGTAATCAGCACCCCCGATATACCGGGAAAGACAAACTGAGCCCAGTCGATAATTGAAAGAGGCATCCCCTTGAGGTTGCCCACTATCGTCCAGCTTATCAGGATTGAGACGATAACGATGCTCACCGGACTGACGAGGTTGAGATACCGTACCTTGGACTGGCGTGACCAGACCAGTGCGACCATTATGATAACACCCGCCGCTACCCACAGTACCAGTCCCAATGACCACGCAACGACGGCGACCACGGCAGATACCGACGTAACCGCGGTAAAGGCGAAGAAAGTAACCACAATGGGGCCGAACCACCACCTGGATACCGCCCATTCATAGAACCTATCCAGCACCGTGTGGAATCTGGCCAGGGGCCGGGATGGTCGTGAGGGCACAACTGGCATGTTGTGCAGGATTGTACCAAGATTATCGCGTAATGGGCTGGCCTCGCAGCTCTCCAGTAGCTTTAGAGCGTTAGCCTGCTCTTCCGGGTCCAGTCCGACCAGACTCCCTTGCCTGGCGATATCGAATGCGTTCGCCAGACGCTCTGTACTGGAGAGGGACTGGTGCCTACCGACCGCCCGTATGGCGAAGAAGATGAGGACGAAGATGACATAGAGCAGGGTGACCGTCGGTTCGAAGAAGTAGTCGTTATCCCGGGTGATGAATTTACCCAGCTCGTCGATAAATGCCCCGAAACCGATTCCGCCCAGCACTGACGCAATTACTTTAGCCCTATTGTCCAGGAAAGCCAATAGTATGACCAGAGCAATGAGCATGAGAAGTCCGCCCCACAGCATATGGGCGATGTGCAATGTGCCGAACCCAAGCTGAGGAAAGCCAGTGACGTGAAGGTAAAAGCGTATCGCCAGTACCGAGGCCACGGCGGACACGAAGAAATCTTCAAGCAGGGCCTCTGCGTAGACACTACCCACGAACACGGGCCGGGGGGGCAGCAATCCCAGGATGTTGTCCAACGCTCGGGCAAGACCATTTTTAACCATGTCTCCAAGATTATCTCATGGTAGAGGGCAGTTGGCAAAACATCAGCATAAGGGTTCGGTGCGCATTTGGTTGGCCTGTCATTGCGAGACCATCCACCAAAGGCGGAGGCGAAGCAATCCGGGTGGAGGGCTTTGCCCGCCCAGATTGCCACGTCGCTGCGCTCCCCGCAATGACAATTATTTCACAGCACCAAGCAGAACCGAATAGTACCAGAATAAAACCAACTCCCTGGAGGTCTTGACAGCCGTCGGTCAGAGACATAAGATAGCCATAGTAGACGACGAAGGAGGTGTTACCGTGGATATAAAAAAAGTGGATATAAAAGTTGAAGTGCGTGACCGTAATATCTGGCAGCTTGTGCCTGAAGACCTGAAGCTAGAGCAGGTTGCCACCGGCTTCGGCTTTACCGAAGGTCCCGTGTGGTGCCGGGATTATCTTCTCTTCAGCGATATACCGCAGAATCGTATCCATCTCTGGCGTATGAGCAGTCACGGGCCCGAGGTAACGATTTTTCGTACCCCAAGTGGTAACTCAAATGGTCTGACACGGGATAGAAGCGGACGGCTTATTGCCTGTGAGCACAGCAACCGCCGCGTCACCCGTACCGAAACGGATGATTCTGTCTCCGTACTTGCTGAGCGATATCAGGGGCAACGGCTCAACAGTCCCAATGATGTGGTGGTCAGGTCTGATGGTAGCATCTATTTTACCGACCCGCCTTACGGATTGGAAAACCACAATGCCGTGAAGGAGGTACCCTTTAATGGCGTCTACTGTATCAAACCTGATGGCAAGCTGGTGTTGTTGGCAGATGATTTTGACCGGCCTAATGGTCTTGCCTTCTCACCGGACGAGACCGTACTCTACATCGACGATTCGACACGAAATCATATTCGAGCCTTTGACGTTGACCGGGACGGGAACCTGAGTAATGGAAGGATATTTCTGGACATAACGTCGCCGGAGGAGGGCGTGCCCGATGGTATGAAAATTGACCGGCAAGGTAATTTATATTGCACCGGTCCCGGCGGAATTTGGGTTAGCGACCCCGGTGGGAAATGCTTGGGGCGCATCGTCCTGCCCGAAATACCGGCGAACCTTGCCTGGGGTGACTCGGACTGGAAAACACTCTATATCACCGCACGTAGCAGCGTCTACCGTCTCAGGTTAGCCGTGTCTGGAATACCGGTGGCTTAGGCGATGTGCCTACGGCAGTGTGACCAAGAAAGATGGATTGGTCATTATCACCAGAAATAAGGAGGATTTCGAGGCTCATGGAAAGTAAATTCGTCTTACCGAAGGTGGAGCAGGTTGCCGTGGTCGTCGATGACCTGGAAGCAACCGCAGCGTATCTATCTGCCAGTCTGGGAATAGAGCCCTTCCGCATCTCTGAGCGCTCTGGCCCGGTAACGGTCAATGGTCGCCCAACCCGAGCACAACGTAAGCTGGGCATAGCCAGGATGGGCGGAATAGACCTTGAGTTAATCCAGCCGTTAGAGACAGGGACTCCTTATGACGATTTCATTAAGAGTAGGGGCCCGGGGCTACAACATATTCGCTTTGCCCCCGTCGCTGACCTTAAACAAACGGTGGCTTATCTCGAGGCAAAAGGCTTCAAGCTGGCTTACGGTGGCGAGCACGCCGGTAGCCACTTTGCCTATATGGAGAGTGAGAAGGCCAAAGGCTTTGTCCTGGAGTTTGTGCAACGGGCTAAAGCATGAAATTCCTGACGATACGAACAAGTAAGACAAGCGGAGGCATAAATAATGAAAGCCAGTGAGAAGATATGCGATGTGCTTATTGAAGCCGGGATTGACTATGTCTTTGGCATACCCGGAGGCGGCACCATACCGGTATGGGACGCTCTCTTTGACCGTCAGGATAGAATCAAGGCAATCCTGACCCGACACGAGCAGTCGGCTGCCTGCATGGCCGACCTGCATGGCCGGATGACGGGAAAGCCCGCCGTGCTCATGGGGCAGGGTGGCTTCATCGCTACCAGCGGCGGCTTCGGCATCGTGGAGGCATTCCTCTCCAACTCGCCGATGCTTATCTTGACGGATACCTCCGATGCCGGCTTTAGCCAGCATGGCAACTACCAGTCCGGTACTGGCGAATACGGCTCTTGGGATATTGTCAATATCCTGCGCTCCATGTGCAAATATACCACCTATGCCGTCACCCCCGGCGAGGCCGTCTACGGGGTTCAGATGGCCATAAAGCACGCCACCACCGGAAACCCGGGCCCCTGCGCGGTGGTCTGGCAGAGTGGTGCCATCACGGCTGAGGTTGACCCAACCAAACCCCCCAGGCTCTACTCTACTCCCGGCTACCTGACAAAATCTGGCACTGCCCCCCTTACCGATGATATTGAAGACGCCAGCCTTCTTCTCCTTCAGGCGGAGCGTCCGGTGATTATTGCCGGAAACGGTGTTCATCTTGCCCGGGCCTACGAGGAACTTAAGCAGCTTGCCGAGTTTATTGGGGCACCGGTGGCCACCAGCTCTACCGGGAAGAGCTCCTTCCCCGAAGTCCATCCCCTGGCAGCCGGCATGATGGGCATCTTTGGCCAGAGTGTGGCGAATAAGGTTATTGCTGATGCCGATGTTCTGCTTGTTGCTGGCTGTCGTCTTTCTCCTAACGATACCGGACAGGAAAGGCTAATCAACCCATTGCGTCAGAAAATAATCCAGATAGATATTGAGCCCAGAAATACCGGCTGGAACTTCCCGGTGGAGATGGGCCTCATCGGTGACCTGAAGGTGGTCATGAGCCAGATGCTGGTAGCAATGAAAGGGATGGAAGGGCAGAACGATGTCCGTGTCAGGGAGAGAATCGAGGCGCTAGGCAAAATCAAGAGTAAAGAGAGCTTCTTTGAGGCGGCTGAGCTTCACTCCGATGCCTCGCCCTTGCTGCCCCAGCGTATTGTTAGCGAGATAGAAAAGGCAGTAAGTCCGGAGACTATCATCACCCTGGATGCCGGTAACAATCGGCTCTGGATGTGCCATTTCTTCCGCAGCAAAGCGGCTGGTACCATTTTCTTTCCGGGGGGGCTTGCCGGTATGGGGTGGTCTCCACCGGCGGCATTGGCGGCAAAACTCCTCCACCCCGATAGGCCGGTGCTTTCCGTCTCCAGTGACGGCGGATTCGCCATGATGACCCATGTCCTCTCCACGGCTCTTCAGTATCACCTGCCGGTTGCCTTCCTGGTGATGAATAACTCCGGTCTGGGTATGGTTCATGACGGGCAGAAAGGGAGATACATCGCCACCGAGTTCATCCCCACGGATTTTGCTCAGATTGCCCGTGCCTTCGGCTGCCAGGGGGTAAGGGTGGAGAAAGCTTCAGCACTGGGAGGAATCATCCAAGAGGCCCTGGCGGCGAAAGTACCCACGGTGATTGATGTCGTTACCAGCCTCGCCGAATCCCACCTCAAGATTGCCAACTGGTGAAAGAGACGGCTGTGGTGGTTGCACTTACTGGAGAAGGTATTTCTGCCATTCGTGACGAGGGGGCAGATATTGTGGTGGGATATAGAAAAGACCATTGTCATGGGGAGGAGACGGTTGATGTGCCAGTTTCATATTGGCCTCCTGAGGTGTTCTACCGGCTTTACGCCGATTGCAGGTGACACAGGCACTGACCACGTTTTCCCAGGTGTGTTGCCCGCCTCGGAACCGGGGGATAACATGGTCTAGAGTAAGCTGTCGGGTTTCCTTGCCACAGTACTGGCAGGTATAGTGGTCACGTTTAAAAATCTCCGCTCGGCTCAGCTTTCTCTCCCTCCAGTGTGGGCGCTTCACTAGCGAAGCCAGTCTGATGACGGAGGGGATGGGGAACTCACCCTCGGCCGAACGCAGCAATCCTGAGCCATTTTCCAGCATCTCGGCCTTGTCTTGATACAGCAAGACCACCGCCCGGCGCACCCGGCAGATATTGAGCGGTTGATAGCTTTGATTCAGCACCAGAACCGGAGAGTTTATCATCTCTGCCCTTTACCTGACTGCCATTGGCTCATTCTACTCGGAAAAGGCAAACCTTGTAAACCTTCTCCATGAGTTTGTTTAACAACCCCTCACCCTTTATCCCTCTCCCCTTCCGAAGGGAAGGGGAGAGGGGGATAGGTTGCTAAACAATCTCCTCTATGGCTAGCTTCCCTTCCGGGGACGACCCTTGCCATACCGACCGGCATAGTAGTCGGGAACAGTGATATTAAACAACACGCTTATCTTGGGGTCGACGAAGCGCGAGCTTATCGGGCTATCCATTTCATCGGTGGAGAGGTTGGTAGTGACCACTGTGGGCAATCGAGCATTATAGCGATGATTGATAACCTGGTAGAGCTTCTCTTTGGGCCATGGTGCGGTTGTCTGCCGGCCGAAGTCATCCAGGACGAGAAGCGGCGTGTTCTTGACCGTTTCAAAGAGTTGGTCATAGGATGTTTTGCTCTCCGGGCTAAAGGTGGAGCGCAGATGGTCGAGAAAATCGGGAACGACCACAAACAGGGCTGGTTGCCGGTGCTGGTAGCGGTAATTGACGATGGCTGCCGCCAGGTGCGTCTTACCGCAGCCATTAACACCTTGAAACACTGTCCAGCCATCGGGTGATTTGGCGAAGTTAACTGCCCGTTCAAAGGCTGCCTCCAGATTCTGGCGTTGCTCCAGCGGTAGGTTAACTCGCTTCCAGTCAAAGTTATCGAAGGTCATACTTTTCTCCAGCTCAAACCCCGGAGGCCAGCCATAAATAAGTGAAGCCGATGCTTCTTCCCCGATTTCGTAGATTTGACTAAAGCCGGGGGCAGTCAGGCGGGTACGCATTCTGTCCTCTAGCTCGGCGATGGGAAGAATCGAGACGATTACCGTTGGTAGCTGATTATTCAAACGATAGTTCAGCAGCTGCTCCAGCTTTTCCTTGGCCCAGGTGGTGCTCGATTGAGCTCCCAGGTCATCCAGAATCAGCAGCGGGGTATTGCGCACCTGCTCAAAAAACTCATCGTAAGGCATTTCGCTGCTCGGGCTGAAGCTGGCACGCAGGTGGTCAAGAAGGTCGGGGGTAGTAACATAGAAGACAGGCTGATTATTGGCGATGCGGTGGTTGGCGATGGCCGCCGCAAGGTGAGTCTTGCCGCTGCCACTGGGGCCAGATAAAACTAAGCATCCTTTAGGCTCGGCGGCAAAGGCATGGGCGGCCTGGTAAGCCTGACTGAAGCGCTCTTGCTCTAGCGGATTCTCGCTCCTGCCCCGGGGGAGCAATTTGTCGAAGGTAAGGCGAGTCAGCGCACCCAGGTTGCTGTATCGTTGTAGACGGGTTTGACGAATGGCGTCTGGCCCCTTCTCAGTGCAGCGGCAGGGAACAACCTGGCTAAAATCAGTCTTGCCAGAAGGCAACAGGGGATAAACAAACTTTACCCCTTTACAGACCGGGCAGGTTGCCGCCGGAGTGGTTTCCGGCACTTCAGCGTTGGACCATGTGCCCGTATTTTTGTCTGGTGTATTTGTCTGGACTCGTTTTAGAATCTCTCGAATCTGTTCCATCGCTTCTACCTTCGGTTGACCAGTGCTCCAAGATGCGGGCAATATAGCGCCAGTTCCGCTTGTTCAAGCTGGCTGCTTCCTTGATAGCCTCCCTCATCCAGGCTTCCGGATAGAGCTTCTCCGCCGCACGCAGCTCTTCGGCAATCATCGGCGTGAGCATCCCAACATTCTGCTCATAAAGGGTGAAAATATCCGGCATTGGCTCAGTAGCCACCACCGGGTAAGCTTGCCCGGTGGCTTTCAGCCCGGCGAGGCTTAGCTCACCATTCTGAATTCTGGCAACGACACGACGCTCCGTCTCAGTATTCAGGAAATAGGCATCTTCCGGGGCGCCGTTTATCTCCAGCGCCAGGTGGAGAAACGTTCCCCGTTTGACAGCCATTTCCAGGGCGTCAGCCAGCAGTTCATCAGGTGGCTTAGTCCCTTCCCCGAGGCTGCCCAGCCAGGTTTGGTCACCCAGTAGCTGACGATGGGTGATAAAACGGGGATAGCCCCGCTGGCGATAGAGCGACCAGAAAAGATGCAGGGTTGTTTTTAGCTCGGTGACATCTTTAATCTGCGGCAGCAAACTGCTGAAGAAGGCATTTGGTATCGGGGTGAACTGTGTCCTGGCCGGGAACCCGGCAAATTGACTCATAGTAAACTCAGCTCCTGGCGGGAAATATCGGCGAACTTGGCTGATTTCGGGACGAAGTGCAGCTTTATTTCACCCGTCGGGCCGTTGCGGTGCTTGGCAACGATGACATCGGCAATACCTTCCGGGTAGTCCCTATCCGGGTGCTGGGTTTCCCACTCTTCTCGGCTAAAGTAGTAATCATCCCGGTAAATGAACATGACGATATCGGCATCCTGCTCGATAGTGCCGCTCTCACGGAGGTCAGAAAGCTGGGGTTTATGTGATGCCCGCCACTCGACGGCCCGGCTGAGCTGCGACACGGCGACTAATGGCACATTAAGCTCACGGGCCAGTGCCTTAAGGGCGCGGGAGATATAGCTGATTTCCTGAACCCGGTTTTCCGTTCTGGTATCGCCTTGCATCAGTTGCAGATAGTCGAGAATAATGAGGTCGATGGGATGCTCAAAGTTAAGCCGGCGGGCTTTACTGCGCATCTCGACCACTCTGAGCTGCGGAGAATCATCGATATAGATTGGTGCTTCGGAGAGGACGCCGATGGCATCCATAATCCTTTTTTCCTCGTCTTCAGTAGTGTGATGCCCGATTTGAACCCGCCTCGAATCCACATTGGCTTCGCTGGCCAGCATGCGCATTACCAGTGACTCCCGTGCCATCTCCAGGCTGAAGATAGCCACACAGGCGCCTTGCTTTACGGCAGCATTGGCGGCCAGGCTGAGAGCCAGGCTCGTTTTGCCCATGCTCGGCCGGCCGGCCACAATCACCAGGTCAGAGCGCTGGAACCCGCCCAGAAAGTCATCCAGGCCGGCATAGCTGGACAGTACCCGGGTGATTGGCGAAACCTGTCCCTCGGCCACGGAAGGAGGCTCAAAGTACTTGTCCAGTACCTGGCGGATATGCATCAGGTCTCGTGGACTCTGCCCGTGGCGCAGGCGGAAGAGAGCATCCTCGGCCCGGTTCAGGCTGGCATCAACATCAGGGTCGGCCTCATAGCCGATAGTCTCAATCTGCCGGGCGGCGTCTATCAAACGGCGGCTAACCGCCAGCC
Organism: Dehalococcoidales bacterium; assembly: GCA_016844285.1. Next base: position 8,970 of record JAENIS010000010.1, on the reverse strand, counting down.
GATGGACAATTTGAGCATAGTGCTCAATATCAAGCGATGTCGGCACGATGGAGATGAGATGACTCAGGTAGGCGGCACCCCCACACGTCTCCAGTTTGCCCAGACGGGCTAGCTCTTGAGCCAGCGTAATCTGGTTGATGGCTTCATTACGCTGGTAAAGCGAAAGGCAGGCCTCGTACAGCCATTGATTCTGCTCACGGTAGAAATCGGCTGGCTGAAGAAAGGTCGCAATTTTATAGATGGCACCACCATCAATAAGAAGCGAGCCAACGGCGGCTTCCTCAGCATCAATATCATGTGGTGGTAATCTTTCCTGGGGCACTCCGCTGGCCTCCCTTTATCTGGTTCTATTTGCATCTGGTTGTTTTTTACTGTCATTGCGAGTCCTTTATGAGAAGGACGAAGCAATCCGTATAAATTCCTTGAGATTGCTTCGTCGCTGCCCTTCTCGCAATGATGTTTGATTGTCAATCAACCAAAACCGAACGGAACCTTTTATTCCGCCTTTTCGCTGACCGTAATCTTTATTTTGGGGACGATATCCTTGCCCAGTTTGATAACTACCTCGTAGTTGCCAACCTGTCGGATTGGCTCGCCCAACTCAATTTTCCTCTTGTCGATAGTAAAACCTGTGATACGCTCCAGCTCCGCAGCAATATCCGCCGAAGTTATCGAGCCGTAGAGCCGGTGCCTGGCGCCAGTCCGGGCCTGGAGCAGGACTTCTTGCCCTTCCAGCAGTTTACCCAGTTCAAGCAGCTCCGCTTCCGTTTCAGCTTGTCGCCGTCCCCTTGCTACCAGCTGTACCTTCACTGTTTTCATCGTTTCCGGCTTAGCCAGCAGGGCTAGCTTTTGCGGGATGAGGAAATTCCGGCCGTAACCGTCAGAGACATCTTTGATATCACCAGCTCGAGCTACTTTGGGTACATCTTCCAGAAAAATAACCTTCATGCCTTACCTCTTTTTCCACAATTATACTTCAGCGGGGATACTTTTGGAAAGTCTAGCAATAGGCAAGAGGATATTTTAGAAACCCCTCACCCTTTATCCCTCTCCCCTTTACCAAGGGGAGAGGGAAGAGATTTTAAAAGGGGCGAAGCCCCTCTTAAGCACCCTTATTTGCTTCAAGATATTCGGGACGTTCTTTCTGTTTCTTCAGTAGGGCGAGTTGGAAACACTACGAAGTGGTGTGTGAGAAGAAAGGACTGATTCCAGCATTGCAAAGTTTACTTTCCGAACGAATCGTGGGAGAGACAGACCCATTGAGCAAACCTTCCATATTAATGATTCAACACACAAAAATATTTTACCGTCATGAGTTTGTTTCACATATTCCGTCAAGGCACTCTACTACGTTCCAAGCAAACATCTCTTTGAAGTCTTGAAAACAATTCTCACAAATCCAGTAGTAGTCATCAATTGTAGCATAACCAACGTGAATTACTTCAGGATAATCTTCCACCATAAATTTCTCCCAGCAAAACTCGCAATGGTGGTGGTCCCAAGTTGGCTTCTTTGGATACCTCCGATACCTACGGTGAATCAGAATAATTCCTTTTAAGTATCGCTCTTGACCCCGTAATCGCCAGTCTAATTTGTCTGCCATGATAGATATTATATCTCTTGGTAACGTTCATTGATAGTTGTTACTGACACAACATCAGTTAAGAATAAGTACATTATTCCCAAAACAAAAAGGCACAGCCTTTCTGCTACGTCTATCAAATTCCACCGATAGAGCGAGTTGGATTAGAACCAAAAGGAAGTCCAAGAGGGGCGTTAGCCCCTCTTTCTTTTTCTCCCCCTCTCCTGAAAGGAGAGGGGGATTAAGGGGGTGAGGTCGAAAAACAATCTTCACCAAGATGGATGATTGCAGATTACTCAATAAGTTTCTATAATTCAGACAACACCGAGGTGAAACAATGGAATTTTTCGGGATGGGTTTCGGAGAAATACTGCTCGTCCTCATTATTGCCCTGATTATCTTTGGTCCGGGTAAGATACCTGAGGTCGCCCGGACACTGGGGAGGACAATACGTTCCCTGAAAAAACTCACCTCCGACTTCACTCAGACGATGACCGACGAGCTAAAGATTGAAGAAAAGGGCCATCTACCCCGCCAAAAAGATGATAGCCCCGATAAAGCTAATGACCTGTCGGCAGCAGGCACTGCCGAACCTAAAGACCCGAAAGCAACGGGTACGGGAGGCTAGGGGGGTACCAGGCGTAGCATGAGTGATAATGAAAAGAGACTGACTTTCCTCGGGCACCTCGATGAGCTACGCAAACGTCTGACGAGGAGCGTTATCGCGGTAACTATCACCACCATCATCTCCTTTATCTTCGCCAAGCCGATATTTGCTCTGCTGACCTTTGAATCCCCGCTTACCCGGCCAGTTTTTGATATGCTGGCAAATAAGTTCCATCTTGTCCCGGCGCCCGGCGTCAATCTCGTCTTCATTGAAGTAACCGAGATGCTGGGCAGCTACATGAGGGTATCTCTGGTCAGTGGCATCATACTGGCCATACCCTATCTTACTTACGAGCTGATTATGTTTGTCTCACCGGCACTCACCCGTAAGGAAAAAGGATATGTCTATCTGGCACTTCCCTGGATAGCACTAATGTTTGCCGCCGGAGTCATTTTCGGCTATTTTATTCTATTGCCACCAGCAATAAAGTTCTTACTCTCCTTTGGTAGTGATATCGCCACGCCCCAGATTAGAATCGGGAATTACATCTCAGTGGTGACAAGGTTATTGCTGGCCATCGGACTGGTTTTCGAGACACCGGTGGTCATCACATTCCTCGCCCGTCTTGGTGTCGTCACGTCGCAGTGGCTGGCGGGCAAGCGCAAGGTAGCCGTAATCGTTGCCTTCGTTGTGGCCGGTATCATTACGCCTACCTTCGACCCGGTAAATCAAAGCCTGGTCGCCATCCCTTTGATTATTTTGTATGAGATGAGTATCTGGTTGGCCCGGCTTGTCCAGAAGAAGGCGCCGCGACCAGCGGTATCGCTCTAGAAACCTGATTTGCCAGTGACGTCCTTCCATTATTGGAAGGTTGACTTGTTCCAGATGGTTTTCTAGATTGCTTGTGAAAAATACGAGAGCAAGGAGGTCAAAGAATGAGCATCGAAGCACAAATCCTGAAATCGAGCCGGGTGGTAGCCGTGGTTGGGATGTCGTCCACTCCTGCCCGGCCAAGCTTTGGCGTGGCCTGTTACCTGAAGGGAAATGGCTACCGGATAATCCCGGTAAACCCACAGGCGAAGGAGATACTGGGCGAGGTCTGTTATCCAAACCTTAGCTCTATCCCCGAGGCAGTAGATGTGGTCGATATCTTCCGGCGCTCTGAGGATGTGACGCCCATCGTTGCCGAGGCAATCAAGATAGGGGCAAAGGCCGTCTGGATGCAGGAAGGGATAATAAACGAGGAAGCGGCGGCTCTGGCCAGTAAAGCCGGACTGCTGGTGGTCATGGACCGGTGCATGTTTAAGGAGCACCAGAGACTAAGCCATATCGAGGACAAAGGCTAGCCACTCTTTACCTTTTACCGGGCTGAGATTGTTTGTTTACCTCACCCCCTTAATCCCCCTCTCCCGAAAGGGGCTTTGTATCAAAAGTGATTTCCTTCATGTCACCCTGAGCGTAGCGAAGGGTCTCGGGGTGGTGGAGACTATTGGCTCACTGCCGACCCCACACCCAGATTCTTCGTCGCTTCGCTCCTCAGAATGACATTTGATACAAGACCCCTGAAAGGAGAGGGGGGACTAGAGGAAGAGGGGGTTTAACCCTCTCAGACACCCCTAAATAAAAGGAGAGATGGGCTTAGGCCACTCTCTGGAAAATCTGCCCTTTCCCACCCTTTACTTTTGCTGGATAGTATGCTAGTATATAAATGCTTCTTGGTGGTTCGAGCGAGGTGGTACCACCCGTTCTCATCCCGAACACGGTAGTGAAACGCCTCAGCGCTGACGATACTGAGGGGGCAGCCCCTTGTGGAAAATAGGCCACTGCCAGGAGGCTTCTACGAAAACGGTGAGGTCAAAGGCAAATAAAACTTGCCTTTGACCTTTCTTATTATTTGGCGTATAATAAATGAGGATTAGTCAAGCGGTAGAGGTGGTTCGAAGGAGAGAAAGATGACTAGCCGATTTGAGAAATTCACCGAGCGAGCCCGCCGTGTGCTCACCTCAGCTCAAGAAGAGGCACAGCACCTTAACCACAACTACATCGGCACCGAGCATATTCTGCTTGGTCTGATACGGGAAGAGGAAGGGGTCGCCTGTAAGGTCCTTACCAGTCTGGGCATTAGCCTGACCAAGATTCGTTCGGCGGTGGAATACCTTGTTGGTCGTGGCGAGAAACCGGGCACGGGGGAAATCGGGCTGACGCCCAGAGCGAAGAGAGTCATTGAGCTGGCCATAGATGAGGCACGACACCTTGGCCACAACTATATTGGTACCGAGCACCTCCTGCTCGGCCTGTTACATGAGGGCGGCGGTATTGCTGCCGGCGTTCTGGAAAGCTTCAGTATCACCTTAGAGCAGGCACGTACCGAGACGGTGCGTGTCCTCAGTCAGGGTTTAGCCCGTCCCAAGCTGGCGCGTACTGCCAGCCGTACCCCGGTGCTGGACCAGATGGGCTTTGATTTAACCAATGCCGCCCGTACCGGCAAACTGGACCCGGTGATTGGCCGGCAGAAGGAAATTGAGCGGGTGATTCAAATCCTGAGCCGCCGTACCAAAAATAACCCGGCTCTCATTGGTGAGCCAGGGGTAGGCAAGACGGCCATTGTCGAAGGTCTGGCTCATCGTATTGCCAGCGGTGATGTACCGGAGACCCTGGAAGACAAGCGTTTAATCGCCCTCGATATGGCGGCGGTGGTCGCCGGAACAAAGTACCGGGGCGAATTTGAAGAGCGTCTCAAGAAAATCGTCGATGAGATAAAGACCTCGGGTAACTGCGTTATCTTTATCGATGAGTTCCATACCATTGTTGGCGCCGGTGCCGCCGAAGGGGCAGTTGATGCTGCCAGTATTCTCAAACCTTCCCTTGCCCGGGGAGAGCTTCAGTGCATCGGGGCGACGACCCTTGATGATTACCGTAAGCACGTCGAGCGTGACCCGGCTCTGGAGCGCCGCTTCCAGCCCATCCTGGTGGAGGAGCCTTCGGTGGAACAAACCATGGAAATCCTGCGCGGTGTCAGAGCCCGCTACGAGGAATATCACAAGCTGACGATAAGTGACGAGGCACTGGCTCAAGCGGCCACTCTAGCAGCGAGATATATCCCTGACCGTTTTCTCCCTGATAAAGCCATCGACCTGATTGATGAGGCATCTTCAAGGGTCAGAATCAAGCACCGGGCGTTACCGATAACCTTAAAAGAGGCCCGACAGGGTGAGGGAACTGTCCGTAAGGATAAGGAGAAGGCTCTGACCGAGCAGCAATATGACCTTGCTGCCGAATTGCGCCAGCGTGAGCTTCAAGTTCAGGAGAAGATAAAGACACTCGAAGAGCAATGGTACAGTGCCTTAGACCAGGAGAAACCAGTGGTGACGGCGGAACACATCGCTGAAATCGTCAGCATGTGGACCGGGATTCCGGTAGTCCAACTCAGTGGTGACGAGACCAGCCGCCTGCTTCAGATGGAGGAGGCTCTGCACAAGCGCATCGTTGGCCAGGATGAAGCGATTACTATCATCGCCAAAGCGGTTAGACGGGCCCGCGCTGGCCTCAAGGACCCGAGACATCCCATCGGCAATTTCATCTTTCTCGGCCCCACCGGTGTCGGCAAGACCGAGCTGGTCAGAACACTCTCCGAATTTATGTTCGGCAGTGAGGATACCTTAATCAGACTCGATATGTCTGAGTTTATGGAAAAACACACCGTATCGCGGCTGGTGGGAGCACCACCGGGCTATGTGGGCTATGACGAAGGCGGACAACTGACTGAGGCAGTGCGGCGTAAGTCCTATTGCTGCATCCTCCTCGATGAGATTGAAAAGGCTCATCCCGATGTTTTCAATATCTTGCTGCAGATATTCGATGATGGCCACCTGACCGATGCTAAGGGCCGCCGTGTCGACTTCCGTAATAGCATTATTGTGATGACCAGCAACATCGGCGCTGAGCTTATCCGGAAGGGAAGCTCGTTCGGTTTCATGCAGCGGACTGACGAAGGCAAGACTCAGCAGGTAGATTATGAGCGGATGAAGGAGAAGTTGCTTGGTGAGCTAAAGAAGTCCTTCCGCCCCGAGTTTCTCAACCGTATCGATGGGGTGGTGGTGTTTCATTCTCTAAATAAAGAGCATATCCGTAGTATCGTTGACTTGATGCTGGCCCAGGTGGCCAAGCAACTGGGTGAAAAAGGGGTAAAGCTCGAGGTAACTGATGCTGCCAAAGATTTACTGGGTGAAAAGGGCTATGATGAGGTCTTTGGGGCTCGACCGCTACGCCGGGTGATTCAAACCATGGTTGAGGATAGTCTCTCGGATAGCCTGCTCCGCGGTAAATTCCGCTCCGGAGATACCGCCATCGTTGACCGGGAAGGGGAGGAGATTGTCGTCCATCCCGCCCCGGTGGGGGCGTTAGCCGGAGATAGTAAATCCTGAATTGGTGAGGATAGAACCAGGACAATTAACTAAGGGGGAAAGCTAGCCGGGCAAGGTATTCCCCCTCTTTTTTAGCCAGAATCAAAACGGAAAGGAGTTCCAATTGGCGAGAGAAATTGTCGAAGCCCCAATCACCGGTAAGATTATTAGTGTCGAAGCTAAGGCAGGCAGTAAAGTCAGCGAGGGCGACACGCTCTGCCTGTTGGAATCGATGAAGATGGAAAACCCGATACTGGCCCCGGTAGCCGGCACTGTTATTGAAATCAAAATCACTGACGGTCAGGTAGTGAAAAGCGGCGATGTCATCGCCATCATTGAATACTGATTATCAGGTAAGATTTCAGATAAGGTCATTGGCCAGTAAGAACTAGATATTTGCCCCGCATCCCGGAGCACGTACTATCAAGACGGGTACGCTGACAGAACGGATAAGACGGTCAGTAACACTACCCCAGACCCAGCGGTTGATTCCGGAACGCCCGTGGGTAGCAATCACAATTAAATCTATCTCATTCCTGGTGGTAAATTCACCAAGGGCTTCGGCAGCCTTACCGAAGGTTACATTTGCCCTGGCATTGACACCGGCTTTGCTGAGTTGAGTGACGATTTCCTGAAGGTATTTTTCCGCTTCTACTTTATTATGGATTTCAAATGCCTTCAGTTGTTCCATAGAGGCGATTTCGGCGGTTTCTCTACCGTAGGGGATAGCGATTGGCTCAACTACCTGCACCAGCAATACCTCTGGTACATCACACCCTTTAGCGATAGTTTCGACGTGCGGGAGCACGCATTCCGCCAGCTTTGAGCCATCCAGTGGCACCATAATCTTCTTATACATTTCCCATCTCCTTCTTCTCTATATATTACCATAAGTCAGAAGAGCATGTAAGAATAGCCTGTTTAGCTACCTCCCTTTATCCCCCTGAAAAATCCATCCCCCTAACCCCCTTCCTTTACCAAAGGAAGGGGGAAGAAAAAGAAAGAGGGGCTTTCGCCCCTCTTAAGCTCTCCAGTTCACACTAAGCAGAAACAGGTACACAATGCCCCGCTGACCGGGGTTCAGCCCGCAGCCTACAGTCCCTTTCTTACCTACCTACGACAGACCGTAAGAGTGCCACGCCGAAAGCAAAAACCACGACTGCAAGAATCGAAACCACTGCAGTGAAGATAAATTTGAGAAACCCATTAGCGTCAGAACGAAATATAGTGATATTTCCTAGCGTGGCCACAGCTCCTATAGAGCTTCCCATCATACCGCCGACAAACACTAATACAATGGGTAAACAGCACCAAACCCAAACGAACCACTTTAGCGGCTGAGCAACCTGAATTATCTTTCCTTCAACGTCCAATAGCGGTATGTCGAATCCAAGTCCTCTCGACTTCCACTTGCACTGGACTTGCTTTCCGTCATTCCGAAGGAGTATCATCTCACCCGACTTCTTGCCGACGGATGCCTTCAGCCCGTTAACCAGTAGTTTGGGGCCAGAAAAGAGTCCTGAGGTTTGAACCTTAACATCCTGGCCTTCAAAACCTTCGAGGCTTATCTTATATTGCACTTATTTTACCTCCTGTTGATAAGGCTTTCGAGACTAACTTTAAGTAAGAGTATAGCCCCACTTTCATGCTTTTTCAATTCCCCGAAAGACCCGATATTACCTAAGAGTAAGGGTAAGCCAGAGATGGGCTGGCGCCCCACTCAAACATATATACCCTTCCCATATTAAGCGAAGGGGGGCAGGGGCATGGATTTTATATACCAGGGGGATTAAAGGGGGCGAAGCCCCTTTCATAATTTAAATCCCTCTCCATTTGTTAAATGGAGAGGGATACAGGGTGAGGGATTTACACGATAGAGATTGCCACGCCCGCCAAAGGCGGTCTCGCAATGACACCGGCAGTAACCCCCTAAACCAAAAAATCCACGGAAGCAATACGCCACCGTGGATTTTTGTTTACTAACTAATATCAACTCTGAAACAGGTCAAGCCCTCGGCCATTAGTACGACTTAGCTGAACGCATTGCTGCGCTTACACTAGCCGCCTATTAAGCAGGTAGTCTACCTGCGGCCTTACTCCTCCCCTTGCGGGGAGGATGGGAGATCTTATCTTGGGGTAGGCTTCGCACTTAGATGCTTTCAGCGCTTATCCTTTCCAGACATAGCTACCCAGCGATGCCCTTGGCAGGACAACTGGTACACCAGAGGTCTGTTCCTCTCGGCCCTCTCGTACTAGAGAGAACTCCCCTCAAATCTCCAGACGCCCACGACGGATAGAGACCGACCTGTCTCACGACGGTCTGAACCCAGCTCGCGTGCCGCTTTAACCGGCGAACAGCCGGACCCTTGGGACCTGCT
>JAENIS010000119.1 GCA_016844285.1 Dehalococcoidales bacterium | reverse complement strand
CAAAAAACAATCGACCGGCTCTTCTACCGCGAAACCTATGATTACCGCCGGATACTGCTTAGCTTTTCACACAATATAAACAATGTTCTCGACCTGAGCGAACTGGCCCAAAGCATACTCGAGCCTATAATCAAGGCGATGCATGTCAGACAGGCTTCCCTTTTGTTCCCCGAAACTGACGGCCGGGGGTTCAATACCCGTTTTGCCCAGGCTAGCAAAGAAAAGCCAACCATCAGAATGAGGCTGTCCGCAGAAAGTCCAATCGTGACCTGGCTGACCTCCGAAGGGATAGTTTTACGGCGAGAGCTAATCGATACGATACCAAAACTCAAGGGGTTATGGGACTGGGAGCGGAGCGCTCTCACCACTCTGGGCATTGAACTACTATGCCCGATAAAAAGCAAAGGTAAACTCATCGGCATCCTGATTTTAGGTAAAAAACAATCGGAGGCTGTCTACTCCGATGAGGAAATAGATCTTCTCATGACTATGTCCAACGAAGCTGCTATCGCCGTGGAAAACGCGAGAATACTGGATAGCCTTAAAACCCAGAGCCTTCAAGTCGAACAACTACTGGCACAGGTGGTGCTCGCCCAGGAAGAAGAAAGGAAGAGAATATCCGTCGACCTCCACGACAGCGTCGCTCAATGGCTGGTGGCCGCCTCATACCATATCCAGACTTGCCGCCATATTCTCTCGGGAAATGGTAATGGCAAGGTGCAGGAAGAACTGGCAAGTATGGACAGCACCATCACCAAAAGCCTGAAGGAGTTGCGCCGGGTGGTGATTGGCCTGCGGCCTCCGGCTCTGGATGAATTGGGACTTACCCACGCCCTCCGGAAGAGTGTTGAGGCTTTACAGACTGATGGACTGGAAAGTAAATTCATTGAGGTCGGCACACCCTGTCGGCTGCCTTCCAGTGTCGAAATTGCCGCTTACCGTGTCATCCAGGAAGCTCTGAACAATATCCGTAAGCACGCTGGAGCCACCAAGGTAAACGTCCGCCTTCAGTTTCTCAAAGAAAAGCTATTGGTTGACATCAGTGATAATGGTAAGGGGTTTGATCTATCTCAGACCATGGATAGCGCTGTTGATGTAGGTCACGTAGGCCTTATCGGTATGAAACAACGGGCGGAGATGTTGGGCGGAGATATAAAAATTAAGACCGGTGAAGGGGGCGGAACCAATATAGTTTTAACCCTCCCTATTCAACAACCGGCAGAGGGAGAATAATGGATACTATTCGTATACTTCTGGTTGATGACCATCAAGTCGTGCGCGAGGGGCTGCGGCGCATGCTGGAACTAGAGCCGGATTTTGAGATAGTCGGCGATGCCGGGACCGCTAAAGATGCGCTCGACCAGGTAGAGACACTCTCACCTGAGGTCATTCTCATGGATATCAAGATGCCGGGGATAGATGGGATTGAGCTTACCCGACAGATAAAAGGGAAATCCCCCGCCACTAATGTCATCATGCTGACCTTGTATGACGAATACTTATCCCAGGCAATCGAAGCCGGCGCCAAGGGTTACCTGGTGAAAGACATCAATCGCGAAGAACTCTTAAAAGCGATTCGGGCCGTTCACGAAGGACGCTCGCCGATTAGCCTATCGCTCACTCATGACCAACTAGCCAAACTTACCGCTCCAGACAGTCCGCAGACTAAATTATCCGACCGGGAATCGACCATACTCCGCCTGATTGCTGATGGCGTCACCACCGAAGGCATTGCCCATCAACTTTTTTTGAGTGAAGCTTCGGTAAAGCGAAGTGTACGCTTCATCTTTGACAAACTCGGGGTACATAACCGCTCTGAAGCCGTCGCCGAGGCCTATACGAGGGGGCTAATAACATCTTAAGCGGCCATCAGCCGTCTGATGCTTTCGTATCATTGTGCTGAGCTTTTCGTTTAAAATAAACTAACATTTCGGAACTTCCGTAACCCTCGGAAAAGTCTTACACTTGTAGTCCCGTAATCTCACTCTAGCAACGAGTTACTTGTGCCAAATCAAAGAAGGCGGTGGAACTTAATTGGGAAAAGATATCCGGATTCTTTTAGTTGATGACCACCAGGTGGTTCGTGACGGCCTCCGCAATATGCTGGCGGAGGAAGCCGATATGGAAGTCGTCGGGCAGAGCGCTGGAGGTGAAGATGCTCTTGTCCAGATAGCCACTCACTCGCCAAATATCATCCTTATGGACATCAAAATGCCACGAATGGATGGCATTCAGCTAGCCCATCTGGTAAACCAAAAAAAACCTGATTGCGGCATTATCATGTTGACGCTTTATGACGAGTATCTGCCCCAGGCAATGGGCGCCGGGGCCAGAGGCTATCTCCTCAAGGATATCAGCCGCGATGAATTAATCCAAGCTATCAGGCAAGTTCACCGTGGCGAAGTGGTGATTAGCAAAGATATCGCTGCCCGACCTCAACCTGACTATGAACGAAGAGCCGAGGAGACTAAAGAAAGTCTTTTGCTGCAACCCGATAGCCCCGGCACCATGCTGGAAGAAGTCCAGTTGGTCATCCCGCCGCTAGTTGACGCCAGCCAGGTTATACGGTTCACCACACAGGTAGAAGAGCGGCTCCAAACCCGTATTCTACAAATAGTAGGAACATGGCGCGAAGGTACCGCTGTCACGGCAGTATTGCACAAGGCAATACCTCTGGCCGAAATCATGAGCAAACTGAGAGAAATAGGCGGGATCGACACCGTGGAAGAGGCCCCACCAAAATGGGAAAACAGCCTTGGCCTGATCAAGAGAGCCCTGGCTATTCCCAGCACAAAGGGCCGCCCCCGAAAAACCATTTTTGTTAACCTTAAAAATGAGAGAGGCGCATCAGCGACAAGCATAGCCTATCGGTAGCCAGAAGTGCTAGAATACAATAGTTGAAAGCATTTCGTCCCTCTGAACAAACAAAGACTCTGCTGGAGTGTTTTCGCTGCGGGGTATGTTGTATCAAGTACCAGGCGCCTCTCAATTCGGTCGAAGCCAAATACATTGCCGACTATCTTGGGCTTTCCTTAG
>JAENIS010000063.1 GCA_016844285.1 Dehalococcoidales bacterium | reverse complement strand
GGGTATCAAGATTGGAGCCGTCGACGACCGGGGAAACGTCCATCCCGACCAGTTCTGGTGGCACTACTCACTGGGTAATGTGCTTCAGCGCAAGTTCGGTGACATCTGGAGTGACACCACCGAGCCACTCTTGCGTGGGCTCAGGAACCGGCGGGCTTTGCTCAAGGGGCGCTGTGCCCGTTGCGGCTATCTTGATGTGTGCAACGGTAATCTGAGGATACGGGCTGAGGCAGTACATGATGATGTCTGGGCAGAGGACCCGGCGTGCTATTTGAGTGACGAGGAGATTGGAGTTTAGTGGCCACGGAAACAGCCAGCCAGAGAGGGCAAGGGAACATCATCGAGCCAAAGCTCCAGCTCGTTGCCTGGGAGATTACCCGGAGTTGTAATCTCTTTTGCCGTCACTGTCGCGGCTCCGCCAGCGACGCCTCTTATCCCGACGAGTTATCGACTGAGGAATGTTATCGTCTTATTGATGAGATAGCCAAGGTGGGCCGGCCGATTCTCATCCTAAGTGGTGGCGAGCCGCTGCGCCGTCCGGATGTTTTTGAAATCGCCAGCTATGCGGTGAGCCAGGGGCTGAGGGTGGTGATGGGGACTAACGGTACCTTAATTTCCGAGGAGGTGGCAGCCAAACTAAAAGCTATCCCGATAGCACGGCTGGGGATAAGTCTGGACTTTCCTGAGGCGGGTCTTCAGGACAACTTCCGTGGCCAGGACGGTGCCTTTGCTGCGGCTCTCGTCGGCATCGCTAACGCCCGCAAGGCAGGCCTTGAAGTCCAGATAAACAGCACGATTACCAGGTTAAATGTATCCTACCTGGATGAGCTTGTGTCTCTGGCATTAAAGACGGGGGCGGTTTCTTTTCACCCTTTTCTTTTGGTGCCTACTGGCCGGGGCAAGGGACTGGAGCTAGCTGAGCTTTCGCCGGAACAATATGAAGAGACCTTGAACTGGATATATGATAGCCAGCTAAAGCTGGGAGACCAAATGTCCTTCAAGCCGACCTGTGCTCCCCATTATCTGCGGGTAATGAAACAACGGCAGAAGGGGACGGCGGAGACAGTGCCGGCCGGGAAAACGGAGTCTCACGGTGCCGCCCATGCCTTCACCCGTGGCTGTTTGGCTGGCATCGGTTTCTGCTTTGTCTCCTATCGCGGGCGGGTGCAGGGTTGTGGCTATCTTGATGTCGAGGCAGGGGACATCCGTGAGCAGCCCTTCAGCCAGGTCTGGGCTAATTCACCACTATTCAATGAGCTGAGAAATACTGACCACCTTAAAGGGAAATGTGGCGTGTGTGAATACAAAAGAATCTGCGGCGGTTGCCGTGCTCGTGCCCGCGAGGCTACCGAGGATTACCTTGAGGCCGAACCATACTGTCTCTATCAGCCGGTGACAACCAGAGGAGGATTGACCAGACATGGAGCTTGACACCATTGACCGGGGTCTCCTCAGCGTGGTGCAGGTACAGTTCCCGCTGGTGCGGCAACCCTACCACGAGCTGGGACGGCAGTTTGGTGTTAACGAGGCGGAAGTCATCCGCCGTATTGACGACCTCAAGCAAAGAGGGATAATCCGCCAGATAAGTCCGGTTATCGATGGCCGGCGACTTGGCTACCGGCCAACACTGGTGGCAATGAGAGTCAGCGAGACGGAGCGGGATAGAGCGGAGGAGCTTATCCGCCAGCACCCGGGGGTTAGCCACGGTTATGAGCGAGACCACTATTTCAACATCTGGTTTACCCTGGCCGTGGCGCGGGAGGTTAATACTGAAACTGAGCTGGCACAATTGACCTCGGCAATTCAGCCCGAAGCAGTCTTTGAGCTACCGGCAGTAAAGGTGTTCAAGATAGGCGCCTATTTTGAGATGGATGGTGACGGCCATGAGAAAGCTGGTACGGTGCCCTCTGCGATAGGGCCACTGGCCGGGGAGATTGAGCTTTCCCGGCAGGATAGATTGATAATCAGGGAGCTACAGGAGGACTTACCCTTGGTGCCGCAGCCCTTTGCCGGGATGGCAGCTCGCTCCGCTCTGGATGAGGAGCATTTTCTGGGGCAGTGCCAGTCCTTCTTGCAGCGCGATATCATCCGCCGCTATGCGGCTGCCGTTAATCACCGCAAGGCTGGTTTCACCGCCAACGCCATGGTCTGCTGGGTAGCTACCTCGGAGCTGGTAGATGCCGCCGGGCAGAAGCTGGCAGAGTTGCGCGAGGTGAGTCACTGCTACGAAAGAAAGACCAATCCGCTCTGGCGGTACAACCTCTTTGCCATGATGCATGGCCATACTAATGAAGCTTGTTGTGAGATGGCCGACAGATTGTCTGAGGCAACCGGTCTTACCGAGCGTACGGTACTCTTTAGCACCAGGGAGTTTAAAAAGACGAGGGTAAAATATCTGGCATGAGAGAGCTACCAGGCTACTATCCGGCTTTTCTTAATATCAATGACCAGAGATGTGTCGTTATCGGCGGTGGTCTGGTTGCACGGCGCAAGGTAGGGATGCTATTGGAGTGCGGTGCCAGTGTTGTGGTAATCAGTCCTGACTGCTGTGCTGAGCTTGACCGGATGGTGGAGAAGGGGGAAATACAGGCAATTCGCCGTCATTATCGGGCGGGTGACCTGCGCGGGGCACGAATTGTGATTGCTGCTACCGATGATAAGAATGTTAACCGGGAGATAGTTCAAGAAGCCCGTAAAGAAGCGGTGCTGGTGAATGTTGTTGACGATGCTGAACTGTCTGATTTTATCGTTCCTGCCTACCTGCGCCGGGGCGAAGTTACCATCGCCGTTTCTACTGCCGGAAGAAGCCCGGCCCTGGCGCGAAAAATCAAAGCCAGATTGGAAAGGGACTTTGGCGAGGAGTATGACGCCCTCGTCCGTCTTATCGGTGAGGTGCGCCGCCAGATAAGACAGCAGGGAGTTGAGGTTGATGGTGATGCTTGGCAGGAAGCTATTGACCTTGATTGGCTCATCGATCTGCTCCGGGCCGGGCAAAGTGACAAAGCAAAGAGTGTTTTGCTGGATAGTCTAATGGCGCGCCAGAAGTGAAGGTAAGGACATAACTGATGCATGTTAGTCTTGTTGGGATAAATCATCAAACGTCGCCAATCTCCGTGCGGGAGAAGGTGGCGGTCGGCTCCGGGCAGCTTGACCACTCCCTATCCTTGCTTCGTGCCTGTATTCCTTATGGCATTATCCTGTCCACCTGTAACCGTACCGAGGTTTATACTACCGACCGGGACGGGGGTAATGCCTGGGAGGCCAGCCTTTCTTTCTTGAAAACACAAACCAATATTGATGAGGTAAACCTGCGTCAATGTACTTATACCTCTCAGGATGAAGATGCCATTGAGCATCTCTTCCGTGTCTCGGCGGGATTGGAGTCAATGGTCGTTGGTGAATTTGAGGTTCTGGGCCAGATCGGACATGCCCTGGAGGTGGCCGAAGCTGCCGGGATGGTAGATTTGCCGTTGCGTCACATATTCCAGGGTGCGATTCGGGCGGGCCGGCGTGTTCGCAGTGAGACCGAAATCAGCAAGAACGCTCTTTCGGTAAGCTCGGTGGCAGTAGACCTGGCTTCAAAGATTGTCGGTGACCTGAGTAAATGCAAGATTCTGGTCGTTGGTACTGGCGAGGCCGGTAGTCTGGTGCTGAAGGTTGCCCGGGAACGAGGCGCCTCCCATATCGTGGTGGCCAGCCGCACCAGAGAGAGGGCTGAAGTATTAGCCAACCGGGTGGGGGGTATCCCGACCAGTGCCAGCAACCTGGGAGAAGCAGTGAGTAAGGCGGACATCGTGGTGACCTGCACCGGAGCCCCCCGCTTTATACTGAATGAGCCTCAGGTAAGAGCAGCAATGAAGCAACGTCAGCAGCTTCCCCTGGTGATAATTGACATTGCGGTGCCGCGGGAAGTGGAGCCAGCGGTAGGGCAAATCGAGAATGTCTTTCTTTACAACATTGATAACCTGACCGAAATCGCCACGGTGAACCGGAAACAACGCCAGGGCGAGACGGAACAAGCCACTGAAATTGTCAGGACGGAAGTGGCTAAACTTACGGCGTGGTGGCGACTGCTTGAGGTAAGACCGGTCGTCAGTGCCCTGATGAGTAAGGCTGAGGAGATACGTCAGGCACAACTGGAGAAGACCCTGAAGAAGCTGCCTCCCCTGTCCGGTGAAGAGCGGGAAAACCTGGAGGCAATGACCAAAGCGATTGTCACCAAGATACTCAAAGAGCCTATCCAGTACCTCAAGGACAAGGGAGATGGCCAGTACGCTGAGGCAGTAAGGGAGCTTTTCCAGCTTGAAGGGGAGGAATGACTCGAAAACTGGTGGTGGGTTCCCGGGGTAGCCGACTGGCCCTGATTCAAGCCGAGTCGGTGGTGGTCAGACTCAGAGAGCTTAACCCTCACCTCGAAGTCAGCCTGAGCAAAATAGTCACTACCGGCGACCGTGACCGCCGGACTCAGCTTGACCAGATGGCCGGGGTGGGTGTGTTTGTCAAGGAACTGGAGGAAGCCCTGCTTGCCGGCAGGATTGACCTGGCCGTGCATAGCCTCAAAGATATGCCCACTGAGATTCCGCATGGTCTCGAGCTACTGGCTGCTATGGAAAGGCTCGACCCCAGAGATGTCCTTGTTGCCAGAGCCAGACTTGATGAGCTTGCTCCTGCATCCCGTATAGGCACAGGGAGTTTACGGCGTGCCGTGCAACTGACTCAATACCGTCCTGACCTGGAAGTGGTCAGTATCAGGGGTAATGTCGATAGCCGGATGCGTAAGGTTTCGGCTGGCGAGGTTGATGGTGTGCTCCTGGCCGCCGCCGCTATAATACGTCTCGGCAGGGAAAAGGAGATAACCGAATACCTGCCCCTTGAGCGTTTCCTGCCGGCAGTGGGACAGGGGGCACTGGCCATCGAGGCACGCCTTGGTGACGAAGAGGTCGCCCGGTTTGTCTCTCCCCTTAATCACCTCCCCACCTGGCAAAGTACCATGGCGGAACGTGCTTTCTTAGCTGCTCTGGGTGGGGGCTGCCGTGCTCCTATCGCCGCCCTGGGAACGGTGAAAGATAACGTATTGAAGCTTGCCGGCATGGTTGCTGATGCCAGCGGCAGGAAGATGTTATCTGCTACCGAAGAAGGTAATGCCATGTTAGCGGAAGAAGTTGGGAGGCGACTTGCCGAGAAGATGCTCCAGGCGGGGGCCTCCGTGTTCGTCAATGACGTGAGGAGCCGATGAACGAAAGCAAAGTCTATCTGGTTGGGGCCGGTCCGGGCGACCCCGGCCTGATTACAGTGAAGGGGCTGGAGTGTTTGAAGCAAGCCGATGTTATTATCTATGACCACCTGCTTGATGAGCAGCTTCTGGCCATAGCGTCTCCGGAAGCAGAAAAGATATATGTCGGCAAGACTGCCCGGAAGCACGTCATGGAGCAGGAGGAGATAAATCACCTGCTGGTGACCAAAGCGAAGTTGGGCAAGACGGTGGTGCGGCTGAAGGGGGGCGACCCATTTGTCTTGGGGCGGGGTGGTGAGGAGGCAGAGGCTCTACAGCAAAACCATATCCTCTTTGAGGTGGTGCCGGGGGTATCTTCGGCAATCGCCGTTCCGGCCTATGCCGGTATCCCGCTAACTCACCGCCGGCTGGCATCATCTTTTGCCGTCGTGACCGGGCACGAGGACCCGAACAAGACAATCTCCAGCATCGCCTGGGAAAAGCTGGCGACCGCCGTCGATACGCTGGTCTTTCTCATGGGCAGGCAAAACCTGGCTAAAATAGTGCACAAGCTAGTTGAAAACGGCCGTCCTCAGGATACACCGGTAGCCGTCATCAGCGATGGCACCAGCCCGAGGCAGCAGACCGTGGTCGGTACTCTGGCCGATATTGCCGATAGAGTCGCCGAGCATAGGCTGACGCCACCGGCGGTAATCGTCGTCGGTGAGGTGGTAAAGCTCAGGGAAAAGCTGGGCTGGTTTGACAACCGTCCTCTGTTCGGCAAGCGTGTCCTGGTCACTAGGGCACGGTCGCAGGCGAGTGTGTTGAGCCGGCTTCTCGCTGAGCGTGGCGCTCTCCCTATCGAGTTACCGGCGATTGAAATCCAGGCGATTGATAATACTGAATCAATCGACCATGCTATCTCAATCTTGAAAACATATCAGTGGCTCGTTTTTACCAGTGTCAACGGTGTCGAAGCCTTTTTCGGACGGCTATATGCTCTCAAACGAGATGCTCGTGCCCTCGATGGTCGCAAGGTGATTGCTATCGGACCAGCCACGGCTAAAGCTCTGGAGTTGAGAGGTATCGTTGCCGATTACCTTCCCCAGATTCAGACCAGTGATGGCATTCTGGAAATGCTAAAAAGTTACGATATTACCGGCAAGCGGTTTCTGCTACCCCGGGCTGACATTGCCGATAAGGAGCTGGTTCAGGGAATCTCAGGGCTTGGGGCAGAGGTAGATGAGATAGCAGCGTATAAGACAATTACGACACCACACACCCTTGCGGCAGCCAGAAAGCTCCTTACCGCCGGTGAGATTGATGTGATTACCTTCACCAGCTCATCGACGGTGGCCAACCTGGTTGCCGTATTCCGGGGAGATAAGCTCGATATGAATGGGGCTAAAGTGGCCTGTATCGGCCCCAAGACGGCGGATACTGCCGCCAGGGCCGGACTCAGGGTTGATGTGATTGCCCGGGAATATACTATCCCCGGTCTGGTCACCGCTTTAGAAGAGTATTTCAGGAGGGAAGTATAGATGGCAGTCTTTCCACAAGTACGCCTGCGCCGCCTGCGACGGACTGAATCGCTAAGAGCGCTGGTGCGGGAAAACCATGTTGACATCGGCAATCTGATTTATCCGATGTTCATTGTTGAGGGTAAGGGCATCAAAGAAGAGATTACCTCCATGCCGGGTGTCTTTCGCTTCTCGGTTGACCGGCTGCCGGGGGAGATTGAGGAAATCGCCCGACTGGGCATACCGGCGGTGATTCTCTTTGGCATACCGTTAGAAAAGGATGAGGTTGGCTCAACTGCCTACCAGCCGGACGGGATTATCCCCCAGGCGATACAAACCATCAAGAAGGTGGTGCCTGAGCTTCTGGTAGTGACCGATGTCTGCCTTTGTGAGTATACCAGCCACGGGCACTGCGGAGTGGTCACTGATGGCTGTGTGGATAACGACCAGACGTTGCCCCTGCTGGCCGAAATGGCTCTCTGCCACGCCAGCGCTGGAGCCGATATCGTCGCTCCATCGGACATGATGGATGGCCGGGTGAAGACGATTCGGGTGTCTCTGGATGAGGCCGGATTTCAAGATACACCCATTCTGGCCTATTCCGCCAAAAATGCCTCAGCTTTCTATGGACCTTTCCGTGAAGCGGCTGAATCAACTCCCCAATTCGGCGACCGCCGTTCCTACCAGATGGACCCATCGAATCTGAGAGAGGCGCTGCGGGAGGTAGAGCAGGACATCGCTGAAGGGGCCGATATTATCATGGTCAAACCGGCGCTGGCATATCTCGATGTCATTCGCTGTGTGCGTGATACTTTTAACTACCCGCTGGCGGCCTATAACGTCAGTGGTGAGTATGCCATGGTCAAGGCGGCGGCTCAACACGGCTGGGTGGACGAGAAACGGATTGTGTTTGAGATTCTCACCGCCATCAAGAGAGCCGGGGCCGATATCATCCTTACCTACCATGCTAAGGATGTGGCTCGATGGCTAAAGGGGGGATAAAGATGACAATGAATCTGAAGCGTTCGCAGCAGCTCTTTCTGGAAGCCCAGCGCTATCTGCCGGGTGGGGTTGATAGTCCGGTGCGTGCCTTCAAAGCCGTTGGTGGCACGCCTCCTTTCATGGTCAGGGGGCAGGGTGCCCGGCTCTATGATGCCGACGGTAATGAGTTCATTGACTATGTTTGCTCCTGGGGTCCGCTGATTCTGGGACATGCTCATCCGCGAGTGACGGCGGCACTGAAGCAAGCTGTGGAGCGGGGCACCAGCTTCGGCGCTCCCACCGAGCTTGAAATAACACTGGCCAGAATGGTCGCAAAGGCGATGCCAGCAATCGAGATGGTTCGTTTCGTCAACTCGGGTACGGAAGCAACGATGTCGGCACTGCGCCTGGCACGGGCGTTCACCGGCCGGGATAAGATTATCAAATTTAACGGTGGCTACCATGGTCACGCCGATGGCTTGCTGACCAAGGGCGGCTCCGGTCTGGCCACCCTCGGTATACCCGATTCCCCCGGGGTACCTTTAAGCTATGCTCAGAATACCCTGAGCGCCTCTTACAACGATGTTGATGCCGTCGAGCAGCTTTTCCAGCACTATCCG
This sequence comes from Dehalococcoidales bacterium, assembly GCA_016844285.1. Next base: position 495 of record JAENIS010000063.1, on the reverse strand, counting down.
GGCGAGATTGCCGCCGTGATTGTCGAGCCGGTGGCAGCGAACATGGGCGTTGTTCCTCCCGCCGCCGGTTTTCTGGCTGGGCTGCGCCGGTTGACCACTGAGGCTGGTGCCCTCCTTATCTTTGACGAGGTCATCACCGGTTTTCGTGTTGCCTACGGTGGGGCACAGTCCCTTTACGGTGTTACCCCCGACCTGACCTGTCTGGGTAAAATTATTGGTGGCGGGTTGCCGGTTGGAGCTTATGGCGGGCGGCGCCAGATTATGGAAATGATGGCTCCCATCGGGCCGGTCTACCAGGCCGGGACGCTATCAGGGAACCCCCTGGCGATGACTGCCGGCATCGAGATGCTGAAAATTTTGGGTGAGACGGATGTCTACCGTCAACTGGAAGATAGGGCATCGACTCTGGAAAAGGGAATTGTTAGTGTGGCTGCCAAAAAGGGCATGAAGATTAGTGTGAATCGCGTTGCCTCGCTGCTGACCATTTTCTTCACC